>CBDUBN010000007.1:0-36959 GCA_965365395.1 uncultured Sphingomonas sp. | reverse complement strand
GTTTCCACGACCGGCGCGAAGTTGCGCGCCGCGACCTCGACGCTGTCGCCGCGCGCGGCACTGTAACCAACGGCGCCGCGCACCAACGCCTCGATCTGGGCGATGTCGGCAGCCGATCGCGCGCGGGCCCCGGGCACGTTGCGCAGGGCGACGGCGACCGAGAGCCGGTTGAGCCGAGGCGCCTGTTGCTGGGTGACCGATATCTCGCGCCCGACGGCGAAATCGCGCGCAAGGTTCTCGCTCTGCCGCATGGCCTGCGGTGCGGCCACGGGAGTGTCCATCGGCGCCGGCGAGTCCCCCACCGTCGTGGGCGCCGGCGGCTGGTTGGCGAGCGCGCCGGGAATGCCGCCCGGGCCCCCGCCTGCGGCGTCGCTGGTGATCGCCCGGCTCTCGCGCTGCAGCACGCTCGACGCTGCGGGAAACCCCTCGCGCGTCGATTGCACCTGAGAAAAATCGACGTCCGCGCTCACCTCGGCGGCGAAATTGCCCGGTCCCAGCAACGGCGTGAGGATCGCCGCGATGGCCTCGCGATAGTCGTTCTCGATCGCGCGCGCGGTTTCGCGCTGGCGATCGGCGCTCGCATCGCTGGAAGAGAGCAGCGTACCGCGCTGATCCGCGACGGCGACCTGATCGGGAGCGAGGCCGGGAACCGACGAGGCGACTAGGTGGACGATCGCCTGCACCTGCTGCGCGCTCAACGTGCGTCCGCCGGCGAGGTCGAGCATGACCGACGCGGCAGGCTGGCTGCGCGCGCGAACGAAGGCGGACGGTTCGGGCAGCGCGAGATGCACGCGCGCGCCGGCGACCGCGTCCATCGCCTCGATGGTGCGGGCGAGGTCGGCTTCGCGCGAGGCGCGGATGCGTTCGCCCTCTACCGCGCGGCTGGCGCCGATCGGCATGGCTTCCATGAGGTCGATGCCGTCGTTGCTGCCGCGCGGCAGTCCACCCGCCGCGGCGGCCATGCGCGCGGCGTGATAATCGCCCTCGCTCACGGTGACCGCGCCGGTGCCTCCATCGATGCTATGGTCGATGCCCGCGGCGGTCAGCGTCTCGACGAGCGCGGCCTTGTCTTCGTCGGCCATCCCGGGGAACAGCGGGCGCTGCGCCGGGGTGGCGAGCATCAACCACAGGAGCGCGACGATGCCCGCGACCGCAACCAGCGCTACCAGTGGCAAGGCGCGGGCCAGGGCGGGCTGCGCGGCGAGCGGGCCCAGGAGGGAGCGCAGGCGTTCTGGGATGGAGACCGCGGCGCGAGGCGCCACCGCGACGAGTTCCGAGCCGCCCATCAGACCGGCATGCTCACGATGTCACGATAGGCGGACAGCAATTTGTTGCGGACCTGCAGCGTCGCTTCGAACCCGATCGACGCTTCCTGGCGCGCCAGCATGACCTGCGCGATGTCGGTGGTCTCGCCGCGCTCATAGGATGCGCTGGCGGCGCTGGCGTCGGCCTGGCGCTGGTTGACCGCGCTGACCGCGCTGCGCATCGCGTCGGCGAAACCGGTGACGCCGGCGGCGCCGCCCGCCTGATCCGCGCCGCCCATCCCGGCGGCGCGTTGCAGCGCCTGGTTCGATTGCACGATGGTCGAACGCATGCGCAGGATCGCGCTGGTATCGATGTTCATTCGGTCCCCCTCGAGGTCGAGGCGCTCGCGCGCCCTCGCGTTGTTCAAGGCAAGCAGCGTGCCAGATGCCAGTGCCGGGCCTCGTTCCGGTGGCCGGCGCCTGGCCGCGTCGGGGTGGCAGCGCGACGGCGTCGGCTTTCCGTCGCGCGGCGCCTTCTTCGTCATCCCGCTAAAGGCTGCGCCGAGCCCGCCGTTACCTCGTCCATGCCGGACCATGAGGGTCGTCGGCAGTGAGCGGGAAAAGGATTTCACGATGGCTGTGATCAACACCAACACCTCCGCGCTGCGTGCCCAGAACGGCAGCCGCGTCGCGGGCAACATGCTGCAGACCGCGATGGAGCGCCTGTCCACCGGCAAGCGCATCAACAGCGCCAAGGACGACGCCGCGGGCCTCGCCATCAGCGCGAAGATGACCTCGCAGATCCGCGGGATGGGCCAGGCCGTGCGCAACGGCAACGACGGCATCAGCCTGGCGCAGACCGCCGAAGGCGCGCTGGGCGAAGTCGCGAACATGCTGCAGCGCATCCGCGAGCTCGCGGTTCAGTCCGCTTCGGGCACCTACGCGGCCGAAGACCGGACCAACCTCAATGCCGAAGTGACCGAACTGAAATCGCAGATCACCAATGTTCTGGCGACGAGCGAATTCAACGGCACGCGCCTGTTCAATTCGGGCACCGGTGGCACGTATACCGCGCAGGCGGGTTCGTTCGCGATCCAGACCGGCACGCGCAGCGGCGACACCGTGACCATCGCCTTCGCGGCGCTGTCCGATCTGGCTTCGGCAACCGCGGTCGATACCGCCGCCAACGCCTCGACGGCGCTGGGCGCGGTCGACACGACGCTGACCGCGGTCAACGCCACGCGCGCCGCGCTGGGTGCCTCGCAGAGCCGCCTCGAATCGACCGTCAACAATCTGACCAACCAGGTCACCAACCTCAACGATGCGCGCAGCCGTATCGAGGATGCCGATTATTCGATCGAAACCGGAAACCTCGCCAAGGCGCAGATCCTGGGCGAAGCATCGAACGCGATGCTGGCTCAGGCCAATCAGAGCAAGCAGTCGGTGCTGAGCCTGCTACGCTAAGCGCGCGGCCGACACGCAAGTAACCCGGCGGAGCGATCCGCCGGGTTTTCTTGCGTCTGGGATAATTGGAGCGCGGCCCTCTAGTTGTCGTCGTCGGCGAGCAACCCGCGCAATTTGGACAGTGCCGCCTTCTTGATCTGGCAGACGCGCGCGGCGCCGATGTTCATCGTTTCGCCAATCTCGTGAAGGTTGAGCTCCTCGATGAAATACAGCTGCAGGATCATCGCCTCGCGCTCCGGCAGGCCGGCGATCGCCTCGGCCAAGCGCGCGGTCGTGGCTTCGCGGTCGATCGCCTCGTCCGCCCCCTCGCCGTCGTCGGCGAACCATGGCGAATGATCGGAATAGACCTCGTCGATCGGTTCGATCGCCACCGGCTGCGTATCGGCGATCATCGCGCGCATTTCCGCGGCGGAAACGCCCATCGCGGCGCCCAGCTCGTCCTCGGCGGGCGCGCGGCCGTGCTGTGCCGTGAAGCGCGCGCGCGCTGCATCGATCGACCGGCGCTGCTGCATGGCGGTACGCGTGATCGTCGCGTTGCGCCGCAGCTGGTCGATCATCGCCCCGCGCACGCGCATGGTGGCATAAGTAGAGAAAGCGTGGCCCCGGTCCTCGTAGGCCTGAGCGGCTTCGACCAGCGCGACCATGCCGCACTGGACCAGGTCGGACAGGTCGCCGCCCGGAATGGCACGCCCCGCGACGTGCCACGCCAGGCGCCGTACCATTGGCAGATGCGCCTGCACCAGGGCGGCGGGGTCGTGCGCGCGGGGCCTTGCGCTATAAGTGAACGGTTGAGCGGGATCGTCGAGCGCCATGGCGGTATCCATAACTGGGGAAATAGTCAGGTGAGAATTGGAGCGGCCGCGGCGTCGCCGACGACGCCGACGACCTCGATCGCCTTGCCTTCGGGTATCTCGGTGAAGGCGAGCACGCGCAGGGACGGCAGGCGCGCGCGCAGGAGGCGCGACAGTGCGCGGCGATTGGCGGGCGAGGTTACGAGTGCCGCCGCGCCGCCGTCGCCGCAGGCTTCTGCGACCGACGTGGTGATACGCTGCGCCAGCACGGGCTCGATGGGCCAGGCATCGCCCGGTGCGCTGCGCACCGCCTGCGCCAGCATGGACTCCAAGCTCGCGTCGAGCGTGATCACCGCCAGCGGCAGGTCGTGCGGGACGAGCGACTGCACGATCAGCCCGCCCAGCCGCGCCCGCACTGCTTCGCCGATCATCGTTGCCTCGGGCTCGCTGCGCGCGGCGTCGATCATCGCGCCGGCGACGCGGCGGGCATCGCGCAGAGACACGCTCTCGGACAGGAGTTCGCGGCAGATGGCGGCGACCGCTGGCAGCGGCAAGGGTTGCGGGGTAAGGCTCGCCACCAGTTGCGGCGCGCTCGCCTTCAGCGCGTCGATGAACCCTTGCGCATCGTCGATGCCGAACAGTTCGCCGGCATGGTCGCGCAGCACGCGGTTCAGATGTGTGGCGACGACCGTGGCGGCATCGACGACGGTATAACCGCATACGGTGGCTTCCGCCTGTTTCGTCCGGTCGATCCACAGGGCGTCGAGACCGAAGGTGGGGTCCTTGACGGCGCGTCCCTCGACCGGATCGATGACCTCGCCCGTATCGAGCGCCAGCAGCTCGTCCGCGAATACCTCGCCCTCGCCCGCTGTCACTCCGCCGATGACGATGCGATAGCGGTTGGGGGCCAGCGCCATTTCGTCGCGCACGCGCACGAACGGCACGACGAAGCCGAGATCGCGGCTGATCTGGCGCCGGATCCCCGTGATGCGCGCCATGAGGGGTGCGCCGCGGCGCTCGTCGACCAGCCCGATCAGGCCGAAGCCGACGTCGAGCGCGACGACCGCCTCTTCGCTGACGTCGCTCCATTCGATCAGGTGTGCGGGCGGCGGAGCCTCGATAGCCGGCGCGTCGGCAACCTGCGCCTTTTTCATCAGCTTCCATGCCAGACCCCCCGCGCCGGCTGCGGCGCCGAGTACCAGCAAGTGCGGCATGCCGGGTATCAGGCCGAGCACGCCAAGAATGCCGGCAACGGGTACCCACGCGCGGCCCATCGAGAATTGCTGGATCAACTGCCCCGAAAGGTCGAGCGGCGATGCGACGCGGGTGACAATCGATGCTGCGGCGATCGACAGCAGGAGCGCTGGCACCTGCGCCACGAGCGCGTCGCCAATGGCGAGAAGGATGTAGGTCGAGGCGGCCTCGCTCGCGCTCAGGCCGTGGCTGACCATGCCGAGCACGAGGCCGCCGACGATATTGACGACGAGGATGAGGACGCCGGCGACCGCATCGCCCTTTACGAACTTGGACGCACCGTCCATCGATCCGTAGAAATCGCTCTCGGTCGCAACCTCCTGCCGGCGTGTCTTGGCCTCGTCGGGGGTCAGGAGGCCCGCATTGAGATCGGCGTCTATCGCCATCTGCTTGCCGGGCATCGCGTCGAGCACGAAACGCGCCGACACCTCGGACACCCGGCCGGCACCCTTGGTGATCACGATCAGGTTGATGATCATCAGGATGATGAACACGAAGATGCCGACCGCATAGTCGCCGCCGATCATGAAGGTGCCGAACGCCTCGATGACATGGCCCGCGGCGCCCGGCCCCTCATGCCCCGAAACCAGCACGACGCGGGTGGAGGCGACGTTGAGGCCGAGGCGCAGGAGTGTCGCGAACAGCAACACGGTCGGGAAAGAGGAGAAATCGAGCGGCCGCGCGACGTTCAGCGCGACCATCAGCACCGCGAGGCTGAGCATGATGTTGAGGATGAAGCCGACGTCGAGCAGCAGCGCAGGCACCGGCACCACCAGCAGCAGTACCAGCGCCAGCGTGGCGACTGGCAACACGGCCTGCTGCCCGATCAGCGCGCCGCTCCCCGCGACTTTCGCGGCCAGGCTCATGCGTCGAGCCGGCTCAGCAT
Source organism: uncultured Sphingomonas sp. (assembly GCA_965365395.1). Lineage (GTDB taxonomy): Bacteria > Pseudomonadota > Alphaproteobacteria > Sphingomonadales > Sphingomonadaceae > Sphingopyxis. The sequence goes on along the minus strand of CBDUBN010000007.1, from coordinate 31,320 downwards.
GAGGTAGGCGAGACGCGCGTGCATCAGGCCCGCGTCGGCGGAGCGCGGCGCATCGCGCGTGGAGATGGTCGCTGCGGTGGGGGCGTCACGCAGGGCCGCCTGCATCTGGGCATAGGTGCCGATCTGCCCGAAGCCGCGCTCGATCGGCTGCGGCGCGCGATCCGGTATGGGCGCGCCGCTATCCACCCCCAGCCGGCGCTCGAAGCGCGCGCGGATTTCCGCGAAGCTGCGCGGCGCGCCGGCGCGATCGTAGAAGATAGACCGGTTGGCGGCCGCCTGGCGTCCGAACTCGGGTGCTGCGGCGGCATTGGGATCGGCGTCGTGCCGGCCCAGGAAACGGGCGGCGCCGGCCGGCCCAAGAAAATGCGCGAGGTAGAGATCTACGGGGGCGGCCGCCCTGCCCAACCGGTTTTCGAGGTAGCGGCCATTGTCCGCCGCGAATTCGCCAGCCATTGCGGCCGCGGCTTCGGGCTGGAAGCGCAGATCCATGATCTGCCGACGCATGGCGGGGTCCGCAACGCGCAGCCGGCCATCGCGCCCCCGCTGGATCGCATCCGCCGCCCAGCCCAGACCGTGTGCGGCGCCATGTTTCTCGACCACGCCGAGCCAGGTCGCGTCGATGAACTGATAGAGACCGCTGGCGCTCGAGGTGCGCGCGCGCGCTTGCGGATTGAAGCTGCTTTCCAGCCGCGCCTGGCCCATCAGATAGCTGAAATCGACACCGGTGCGGCGCGACGCGCTGGCGATCGCAGTGCCCACACGCGTAGGCCCCGGCTGGGCACCCGTATCAATCGGAATCATGCGCATCCCTCGATCATGCCGAGGGTACTGCAAACGCCGTGCCAGCCAGCCTCAGCCGACGGGCGCTAGCTAGGGCGAAGTCTGGACGGTCGAAATACCGTCATGCCGTCGACCCTGCTACAAGCGGCGACGTCAGGCCGACACATCACGCTCGATCATTGCCTTTGCAATGGCGGCCGGATCGGGCTTGTAGCTGCCGTCGCCGATACGCGAGCGCAGGTCGTCGATCCTGGCCTGATCGACCGGTGCGGTCGGCTGGGCCAGCGAAGCGAGTACCGATTTGGCAGACTCCGCCGACTTGGGCGCCTTCGCGGACGATGGGTCAGCGGGCGCGGACGTGCGGCTGGAGGTCACGGTCGATCTGGGGCCGACGCCCTTGTTTGCGATGCCATCGATCATCAACCGACCTCCTCACCCGCTGCCTGCGCATAGAGCTCGTAGGTAGTAACGGCCGCGCGCGCGATTAGTTTAGCCCGCTGATTTCCACGCGTCCATCGGCCAGAACGACACCCGTGAAAGCATCGCTTCGGCCTGCCCCCCGCAGGCGGATGCGCTGCCCCAGCGCGCCGCGTTCCAGCGCGGTCACACGGGTGGAAACGGTGAAGCCCGCTGCGCGAACGATTGCCGTTACCTGCTGCCCCGCGGAGACGAGCGGGGTCGCCGGGCCTGCGCGCGCGGCGCTTTCGGTCCGGTCGGCTGCGGGCTGCACGGACGCGACCGGCACGCGGATCCGCCAGGCGGGCTGCGTGCAGCGCAAAGCCACCGCTCCGCCGACCGGCGGTTCGACCACAACTTCGCCGGCGCAAGCGCGCAGACGCAGGCGCCGGTCCACGGGTGCCGATGCACCGCCCGGCGCGCCGGCCTCCGCGCCCAGCTCCGCCGCCAGTAGGCGATCCAGCGCGCCAAGGTCCTGAAGTCCGCCCGCCTGGATCAGCAACGGCAGCATGGCGACGGCAGCGCGACGGAAATTCGACATGGTGACGGAAGCTCCTCATCCTTCGGCGCGCGCGCATGGCGCTGCCACTTCTCTGGCGGGAAGGGAGCAAAGAGCATGCCACCGCTGCTTTGACGGCAGCGCTCCGCGCGAATTTAGCATTTGGCACGCGCCTTGCTGAAATCCCTGCAGGTGCCCGGCGGCACGAAGCAGGGGACGATGCGATGGCATCCGGAATTTTCGGCATACACGGGGACGCACTGGCGTTGCGGTCGCAGCGATTGTCGCTCCTCGCCTCCAATATCGCTAACGCGGCGACGCCGGGCTACAAGGCGCGCGACATCGACTTTTCGCGCGCGCTCGAGCTTGCCGGGCAGGGACAGAGCAGCGACGCAGCGGCCTCCGGCGCGATGGGCTGGCGCATACCGCAGTCGCCCTCGATCGACGGCAACACGGTCGAGCTGTCCACCGAACAGACCCTCTTCGCCGAAAACGCGCTGCAATATCGCGCCACGCTGTCCTTCATCGAGGGTCGCGCCTCGACCATCAAACGCGCGCTCAAGGGAGAATAGCCATGGGCCTCTCGGTCTTCGACATATCGGGACGCGCGATGAGTGCGCAGCTCGCCCGGCTCAACGCGACCGCCTCGAACCTTGCCAACGCCGGCACGGTATCCACGACGCAGGCCGGCGCCTTCCGTGCGCTGCGCCCTGTCTTTCAGACCGCGAGCGCCGGCGACGGCATCGCCACGGTCGACGTGTCACACGTGGTCCAGGTCGATACCGCCCCGACACGCCGTCACAGCCCGGGCCATCCGATGGCCGACGCGGAGGGCTATATCTGGGAGGCCGCGGTCGATCCATCGGCCGAGCTCATCGATATGGTCGAGGCGGCACGGCAGTATCAGGACAATGTGCAGGTGCTGCAAACCGCCAAGACGCTGACCCTCGACACGCTGAGGCTCGGTCAATGAGCGTCGCGGGCATAGCGGCCGCGCCGACCGCCACCACCACTCGCGTCAATGCCGCGACCGGCGGCCTCGACCAGGCCGCCTTTCTCAAGCTCATGACCGCGCAGCTGACGACGCAGGACCCTTTCAAGGCGGTCGATTCCAGTCAGATGGTCGCGCAGATGGCACAATTCAGCCAGGTTGCCGGCATCGCCGAGATGAATGCCAGCCTCGCCTCGATCGCCGCGGCGCTCGGTGCCGGCACCGCGGGCGACCCATCCACCTGGATCGGGCGCGCCATGCTGGTCGATGGATCGACGCTGATGCCGCTCAGCGACGGCAGCTATCGCGGCGAGATCGAGTTCGGCAGCGACGTCGACCAGCTGAGCTGGAGCCTCGTCGACGAAAGCGGACAGGTCGTGCACAGCGAAAGCGCCGGTCCACAAAGGGCCGGCAGCCTGCCGCTGGCCTGGACCGGCGACACCGCCGGCGGCGCGCTGCGCCTCGTCGTCAGCGCCTCGGCGGACGGCGCGCCGGTCGCGCCGACCGTGCGCAGCTGGACACAGGTCAACGCCGTCCAGTCGCCGGGCGATCCCGCCACGCGCCAGCTCGTCACCCCGCTCGGCCTGTTCCGCCCCGACGCCGCCCGCCGGCTCGGCTGACACTTCCACGCAAAGGAAACGCCCATGTCCTTCTCCACCTCGCTCTCCGGCCTGCGCGGCGCCCAGTCCGAACTTTCGGTCACCGCCAACAATATCGCCAACGCCGGCACCGTCGGCTTCAAGCGCAGCCGCGTCGATTTCGGCGACATCATGCCGCCCTCCTCCGCCGCCGCCGGCCTTGGCGTGCGGGTCAAGGACATTCAGCAGCTGTTCACGCAAGGGGGTTTCCAGAACACGGCCCGGCCACTCGACGTCGCGCTCACCGGCTCCGGCTTCTTTGTAACCCGCGAGGCGGGCACCGGCGGACAGACCTATTTCACGCGGGCCGGCGGCTTTTCGATCGATGCCGGGCGAGCCCTGGTCGATTCCAACGGATCCCAGGTGCAGGTGCTCCCTGTCGACGCCAATGGCGACGCGACCGCCGCCGACCTCACCTCCGCCGCCTCGCTCACCATGCCCGAACGCTCCGGCATTCCGCGCGCCACGAGCCTGCTGGGCCTGACCGTCACCCTGCCCGGGACGGCGGACGAACCCGCGGCGCGGCCGATGTTCGGCGGCACCAGCCCCTATGCCTTCGATCCCGCGAACAGCTCGACCTATAACTTCGCGCAGACAACTAATGTGGTCGACGCCAACGGCACGGTGCGCCCCGCGACCCTCTACTTCACCCGCACCGGAACCGCTTCGGCGGGCGACCCGGCGGATAGCTGGCAGGTGCGCGCCTATGTCGGGGATCAGCCGGCGGGCAATCAGCCGATCGACCTCACCTTCGACGCCAGCGGCGCGCTGGCCAGCCCGACGACACCGGTCACGGTCGGCCCCGTCGCATCGAGCGCGGCGGCACCGCCCTTTTCCTTCGCGGTCGATTTCGGTGCGGCATCGAGCCAGGTCGGAAGCAATTTCCGCGCCGCCGCGATCGCGCAGGACGGCTTCGCCCCATCCGAATTCAGCGGCATCGACATCGGCGGCGACGGCCTCGTCACCGCGAGCTTCGCCGATGGCACGACGCAGCCGATCGGCCGGTTGCTGGTGGTCGAATTCGCCAATCCGGCAGCTCTGCGCCAGCATGGCAATGCGCGCTGGTCGGTGACCGGCGACAGCGGCGACGCGGCTATCGTCACCCCGGGGCGCAACGGCACCGGCTCCGTGCAGAGCGGCATCCTCGAGAACGCCAATGTCGATCTGACCGAGGAACTGGTTGGGCTGATCACCGCGCAGCGCAATTTCCAGGCGAATGCGAAGGCGATCGAAACCGCCAACGCGATGACCCAGTCGATCCTCGGGCTGAACTGAGGCGCATCATGGATCGGCTCATCCACTCCTCGCTCTCCGCCCTGCGCGCCGCGATGCAGCGGCAGACGGCGACGGCAAACAACCTCGCGAACGCCTCGACGACGGGCTTTCGCGCCGATCTCGCGGCCACGCAGGCGCAATATGTGCGCGGCGACCGGCTGCAGACCCGGGCGAGCGCCGTCGAAGGCGTGCGGGGCGCGGACCTGGCGGCTGCCGCCATAGCCTCGACGGGCCGCGACCTCGACGTTGCCATGGCCGGTGAAGCGATGCTCGCCGTCCAGGCGCCGGACGGCGGAGAGGGCTATACCCGGCGCGGCGACCTCAGCCTGGCCGCGAGCGGCCTCCTTACCACCGGTGACGGGCACCCCGTCCTTGGCGACGGTGGGCCGATCACGCTGCCCCCGGCCGACAGCGTGTCGATCACCGATGACGGGGCCGTATGGATCGTGCCGCGTGGCGGCGACGCCGGCGCGCCGCAGCAGATCGACCGGCTCCGTCTGGTCAGTCCGGCGGGCACGCAGATCGTCAAGGACCTCGACAATCTGTTCCGGGTGCCGGACGACGGCGCGCTCCCCGCTGATCCGGACGCGCGCGTCGTCACACGCAGCCTGGAGGGATCGAACGTCAACATGACGCAGGCGCTGGTCGACATGATCGAGGCCGGCCGGTCGTGGGACACACAGATGCGCCTCATTTCCACCGCGCGTGAACTCGGCACCGCGGGCACCGACCTGATGCGCCTGCCGAGCTGATCCAGAGAGGAACGACCATGAGCTACGCACCCCTGCAAGTCGCGCGCACCGGGCTCGACGCCCAGTCGCAGCGCATGCGCGTCATCGCCAACAATCTCGCCAACGTGAACACGACGGGCTTCAAGCGCGACCGCGCGGATTTCCAGACGCTCGCCTACGCCCAGGTCACCGCCGCAGGCGCGACCTCGTCCGGCGACAACCGCTACGCGACCGGCCTCAACCTCGGCAGCGGCACGCGCGTTGCGGGCACGGCGCGGATCATGACCGCCGGAACGCTCGCCACCACCGACAATCCGCTCGATCTCGCGATCGAGGGCGATGGCTTCTTTGCCATCGCGCGCCCCGATGGCAGCACCGGCTACACCCGCGCCGGCGCCTTCCAGCTGTCGGCGGAGGGCAAGCTCGTCACCGGCGACGGTCAGCCGCTGCAACCCGACATTTCGATCCCCGAAGGCGCGACGGCGATCACCATCGGCCTCGACGGCACGGTCAGCGCAACGCTCCCCGGCACGGCGGAGGCGAGCGAGGTCGGCAAGATCGAGATTGCGCGCTTCGCCAACCCCGCTGGCCTTCAGGCACTGGGCGGCAACCTCTACGCCGAGACCGCGGCGAGCGGCACCGCGCAGTCGGGCGTCGCCGGCGCCGAAGGGCGCGGCAGCATACGCCAGGGCGCGCTCGAAGGGTCGAACGTCAACATCGTCCAGGAACTGGTCGACATGATCGAGACCCAGCGAGCCTACGAAGTGAACAGCAAGATGATCTCGGCGACCGACGAGATGCTCAAGAACGCGAACCAGCAGCTGTGATCCTGACGCTCGCCCTTGCGCTGCAGGCCGCGCCCACCGTGGCGCCATCGCCCGCTCCAGCCAACGGCGCGATTTTCCAGGGTGCGCGCGGCTATGTTCCGCTCACATCCGGATATCGCGCCGGCGCGGTCGGCGACATCCTGACCATCGCGCTGGTCGAGCGCACCGTCGGCAGCACCACCGCGACGACGGGCACGGACCGCAACGGTTCCATCGGGCTGACGCCTCCAACGACCGGACCGCTATCGGTCTTCACCGCGTCCGATGCCTCGCTCGGCGGCAATTCGCAGTTCGCCGGGCGCGGCAATTCGGCGCAGGCCAATGCGCTGTCGGGCGAAGTCACGGTGACCGTCATCGGCATCACGCCCGGCGGCATGCTGCAGGTGGAGGGCGCAAAGCAGGTGCGCATCAATCGCGGCAACGAGACGGTGCGCGTGTCCGGGCTCGTCCGCCCGTCGGACATCGGGGCCGACAACCGCGTGCCGTCCACCCGCATCGCCGACGCGCGCATCGACTACACCGGACGGGGCGAGGTCGCCCGCGCGGCGCGCCAAGGATGGCTGCAACGCTTCTTCTCCGTGATCAGTCCGTTCTAGCCGCGAGCATCGCCATGCACCGTTTCATTCTCTCCCTGCTGTTCGGCCTGATGCTGCTGGCACCAGGCGCCGCCCACGCGACGCGCATCAAGGACCTGGGGGCGTTCCAGGGCGTGCGCAGCAACCAGCTGACCGGCTACGGCCTGGTCGTCGGTCTGGCGGGCACGGGCGACGACAATCTCGCCTATCTGACGCAGGCGATGAACGGCGTCGCTTCTCGTTTCGGCATGACGCTGCCGCCCGGGGTGAACCCTGCGCTCAAGAATGCGGCAGCGGTGATGATCACCGCCGAACTTCCTGCTTTCGCACGCGCGGGGCAGCGCATCGACATCACCGTGTCGGCGATCGGCCGCGCTCGTTCCTTGCGCGGCGGGACACTCATCCTAAGCCCATTGCGCGGCGCGGACGGCGAGATCTACGCGATGGCGCAGGGCAATCTCGTCGTCGGCGGGTTGGGCGTGTCGGCGCAGGACGGCTCGCAGCTGACGGTCAACGTGCCCAGCGCCGGGCGCATCCCGTCGGGTGCCAGCGTGGAGCGCGAGGTCGCGAGCGGCTTCGCGACCGATCCCGCGCTCGTCTTCAACCTTGCCGATGCCGACCTCACCACCGCCAGCCTCGTCGCCGACGCGATCAACCGCGACTATGGCGCCGGCATCGCGCGCGCCATCGACGCGGTCTCGATCCGCATCGAGGCGCCGGCCGGCGACACGATCCGCACCGGCATGATGAGCCGTATCGAGAATCTGGGCATCACGCCCGCCCAGGCGCCCGCGCGCGTGATCGTCAACTCGCGCACCGGCACGGTCGTCATCAACGGCGCGGTGCGCATCAGCGCCGCCGCGGTCAGCCACGGCCGGCTGACGGTCGCGGTCGACGAAAACCCGACCGTCGTGCAGCCGGCGCCCTTCTCGCGCGGCGAAACCGCGGTCGAACCGGGCAGCAACATCACCGCCAGCGAAGCACGCGCACCGATGTTCACGGTCGCCGGCGCTTCGCTGTCCGAGATCGTGGCCGCGATCAATGCCGTCGGCGCAGGACCGTCGGACATCGTCGCCATCCTCGAGGCGCTGAAGCAGGCAGGTGCGCTGCGCGCGGAACTGGTCGTGCTATGATCGGCGTCTCCGGCCCGACGGTGGTTGCCCCCGCCCTTCCCGCGCCCGACCCCAGATTGGCGCAGGCCGCCGACGCGTTCGAGGCCATATTCCTGCGCCAGATGATCGGCGCCATGCGCAGCGCATCGCTTGGCGACGACGCCTTCGCCGGCGCGTCGAGCGCGCAGTTTCGCGACATGTTCGACGCGCGCATTGCCGACAGCATGGCGACCTCGGGCAGGCTCGGGATCGCGGAAGCCTTGCTGGCGGGCATCGCGCGGCGGTGACCGACATGCTCGCCATCGGACGGTCGGCGGTAGCCGCCTATCGCCATGCGCTGGCGACCGTCGGCACCAACGTCGCGAACGCACAGACCGCGGGCTATGTTCGCCGCCGCAGTGATCTGGCCGAACTACCGCTGGGCAGCGGCGTTGCCGCAATCGGTACGTCTCGCAGCCATGACGCCTTCGCCAGCGGCGCGGTCCGCACCGCCGCCGAGCGATCGGGCCGCGCCGACACGGGCAGCCTGTGGCTCGGCCGCATCGAAACCGTGCTGGAAACGGGAGACGGCGGGGTCGGCACCTCGCTGTCGCGTTTCTTCTCCGCCGGCGCGCGGCTCGCCGCCGACCCCGGGTCCACTACGCTCCGCACCGGCTTCATCGATGCACTGGACGCCGGCGTCGCCGCATTCAATCGCGCCGGCGCAGGGCTCGACGACGTCGCCACCGCGCTGCGCGTGGGTCACGACGACGCGGTAGAAAGCGTCAATGACTCGCTGGACGGCCTCGCGCAGATCAACGCCGCGCTGCGCCGCGAACCCGCAGGCACGATTGCCCGCGCCGGGCTAGAGGACGAACGCGACCGATTACTGGACGGTCTCGCCGCTACCACAGGCTTTTCCGCGACCTTCGCAAGCGACGGCAGCGTAACCTTGACGGCGCTCGACGCCGCGGAACCGCCACTGCTCGACCCGGCGGGGCCCGCGACCCTGTCGCTGCTGGGTGCGGACGGCACGCTGCAGATCGCGCACCCTGCCGGCACCCGCCCCTTCGCGCCAAGCACCGGCGCGCTAGCCGGCCTCGCCGAAAGCCGCGCCGCGCTCGACCGGCGCAGCGCCGATCTCGATTCGCTGGCCGCGAGCTTCGTAACCGCTCTCAACGCCTGGTCCGCCGCGGGCACGACCGCCTCCGGCGCGCCCGGCGCGCCGCTGCTGACCGGGTCCACGGCCCAGGACCTCAAAACGACGGCGATGACGCCTGCCGATATTGCGGCGGCGCGGGGCGGAGAGGCCAACGGCAACATGCTCGCCCTGGATGGCATGCGTGCGAGCGGCGGATTCGAGCAGCGCTGGGACGCCATGGTTTCGGCCAACGCCTCCATGCTGGCGCGGGGCCGGGCCGAGGCAGCGGCGGCGACGCTCGCGTCAGAGCAGGCCATCGGCGCACGCGACGCGCTCAGCCGTGCTGAGCTCGACGACGAGGCGGCAGACCTGCTCGCCTTGCAACAGGGCTACAACGCCGCCGCGCGCATCCTCCAGGTGTCGCGCGAGACGATCGACACGCTGCTGACCCGTTTGTGAAGGCACGCCCATGATTCCCCCCACCCGCTACCACGCCGCCATCGATACCGCCCGCCAGACCCGGCTTGCCGCGGGTATCGCGCTCGCGCGCGAACAGATCGCGACGCAGGAGCGCATCGGCCGCGCGTCCGACGATCCCAGCGGGACCGCCACCCTCTCCGTGCTGGCGCGCCGCTCGCTCGATGCCACGGGTTTCAGTGCGAATGCGGAACGCGCGCGCGCCATTGCGGCGTCCGCGGATGCGGTACTGGCCGACGTGCAGGGCAGCCTCGGTCAGGCGATTGAAACCCTGTCCGGCGCGCTCAATGCCAGTGCGTCCGCCGATGACCGGCGCATCGCGGCCACCGTGCTCGAGGCGCTCGCCGAAGACCTCGACGGCTTCGCCGCGTCAACCGATACCGACGGCGCACCGCTATTCCCCGCCGGCCCGGTCACCGCCATCCCCGTCGACGACGACGACCATGTCCGTCCCAGCCTGCGGGCGAGCGAGCTGTTCGTCGAGCCCGGCTCCGGCATTGGCGTCGCCGCGACGCTGCGTGCCGCAGCCGGCCATCTGCGCGCCAACGACACGACCCTGGCGCGAGCAGGCTTCGATGCGGTCACCGCCGCCGGCCACCATGTCGCCGAGCAACGCGGCCGTGTCGGCATCGTCGCCTCGCGCATCGACGCCGCGATCGAGCGGCTGTCGCAGCGCGAGACACGCATCGCCGAGCAGCGCGAGACCGTCAACGGCGTCGACCTCGCGGCCACGATTTCCCGCCTGCAACGGGATCAGCTGACCCTGGACGCCGCCCAGGCCCTGTTCGCGCGCCTCAACCAGTCGACCCTGTTCGACCTGCTGCGCTAGCGCTTCGCGTTAACCATAAACCCTGCGCGGCGTGGCCGTTAACCCTCTAGACGAAGAGCCGCGCGGGGCGGTCCTTCCCATCGGGGGCCGCCACCATGTTTCCAGCCATCGGCATCGTCGTGCTGCTCGTCATGGTCTTCGGCGGCTATCTCGTCAGCGGCGGCAGCATGGCGGTCATCCTTCACGCCGTTCCGCTGGAAATGATGATCATCGGCGGCGCCGCGACAGGGGCGACCATCGCGGGCAACAGCCTGGCGGAGCTCAAGGCGCTCGGCGGCGGCATGGCCAAGGTGTTCAAGGGTCCCCGCTATAATCGCCAGGATTTTCTCGACCTGATCTTCCTCGTCGCGCGGCTGATGAAAATGCTCCGCAGCGACGGGCCGATCGCGCTCGAACCGCATATCGAGGATCCGGCGAGCAGCGCCCTCTTCTCGGAATATCCCCGTCTGCTGGCTGACGAGGCGCTGATCCACCTCATCTGTGACACGCTACGGCTGGTCGTCGTGTCCTCATCCAACCTCGACCCGCACGCGGTCGAGGATGTCGTCGACAACAGCCTGAAAACGCATCATCACGACGCGTTGAAGCCGGCCGAGACGCTGCAGACCCTGGCCGACGCCCTGCCCGCGCTGGGCATCGTCGCAGCGGTGCTCGGCGTGGTGAAAACGATGGCCTCGATCGACGCGCCGCCGGCCGTGCTGGGCGAAATGATCGGCTCCGCGCTCGTCGGCACCTTTTTGGGCGTCCTGCTGGCCTACGGCTTCGTCGCGCCCTTCGCCAACCGCCTGCGCCAGGTGATCGAGGGCGACGGCGCCATCTATCAGGTGGCGAAGCAGATCATCATCGCCTCCTTGCACGGGCACCCCCTGCCGCTCGTGATCGAGGCCGCACGCTCGGGCATCACCCACGCCAACCAACCCGCCTTCGCCGAGGTGTTCGACGGCATGCGAGGCAAATAGGGTGGCGAGCGCAGCGAAGAAGCTGGTCAACGAGCCGCCCCGGCCGATCATCGTCAAGAAGATCGTCGTCGCGGCCGCGCACGGCCACCACGGTGGCGCATGGAAGATCGCCTACGCCGACTTCGTCACCGCGATGATGGCCTTCTTCCTCCTCATGTGGCTGCTCGGCATGACCGACGAGGAGAAGCGCAAGGGCCTCGCCGACTATTTCACCCCGACGCTGATCGAATATCGCCAGTCGAGCGCGGGGTCGGACGGCATACTTGGCGGCGACTCGATCGTTTCGGCGGAAAACTACCCGCACAAGGCGGCGCAGACCGGAGCGCGCGCCATCGTCATCCCGCGCGATGCCAGCGGCGGCACGCGCGAGCTCGCACCCACGCGCGAGGACGGACAACGCACGATCGACCTCCAGCGCGCGCTCGGGAGCCGCCTCGCGCAGCGGCCGGAACTCCGCGATCTCGCCAGCCAGGTCAGGCTGACGCCCACCAACGACGGCCTGCGCATCGACATCATGGACCGCGCCGATTTCTCGATGTTCGCCGTGGGCACCGACAGGCTGCTACCCCGGGCGCGCGCACTGATCGAGGAGGTCGCGCACGCCATCGCCGGACGCGGCGAACGCATCGTCATCCGCGGCCACACCGATGCGCGCGCCTATGCCCCCGGCCGACCGATGAACAACTGGCTGCTGTCCTCCGCCCGCGCCGAAAGCACGCGCGTCGCGCTCGCCGGGGCGGGGTTGGGACGCAACCGCATCGGCCATATCGAAGGAGTCGCCGACCGCGAGCCGTTGATCCCGACCAACGCGCTCGATCCGCGCAATCGCCGCATCTCGATCCTGCTGGCGACAAACTAAGGTGGAGCAGTGGCGGAGAGGGTGGGATTCGAACCCACGGTGAGCTCGCGCCCACGCCGCATTTCGAGTGCGGTGCTTTCGACCTCTCAGCCACCTCTCCGCAGAGGTGCCGCGATGGGACTAGCCCAAGCGGCAGGGTCGGGACGGGGCCTTTAGCGAAGCGCGCCGCGCTTGCCAAGCGTCGCGACGGGCCGCCGCCCCGCCCTTGTCTACCATGCGCAAAGCCCTAGATTGACCGCAATGCAACGCACTCCGCTCACCCCGGGCTCGGTCCCCGTCTCACCCGCCGTCGTCCGCGCGCGTTTCGGCGTCGGCGATATCGTCCGGCACCGCATGTTCGATTTTCGCGGCGTTATCTTCGACGTCGACCCGGTCTTCGCCAACAGCGACGAGTGGTATGAAGCCATTCCGTCGGAAATACGGCCGACCAAGGACCAGCCCTTCTACCATCTCCTCGCCGAGAACGAGGATTCGACCTATGTCGCCTATGTCAGCCAGCAGAATCTGGTGGGCGACAGCGTCGGAGGTCCGGTCGATCATCCGGGGATCGACGAATTGTTCGACGATTTCGCGGACGGCCGATACAGCTTGCGCCACATGCATCGCCACTAGGCGCGGCATGCAGGGTTCAGGGTTTCAGCTTCCATCCCGAGCGCAGCAGGGCATAGCACAGCAGCGCCAGCGCGATGTTGACCAGCACAAGGATCGCGACGCCGAGCCCGATCGGTGAATCCGCGGCGCCTATGAAGCCGTAGCGAAAGCCGGAGATCGCATAGAAGAATGGGTTGGCGTGGCTGATTGCGGCAAACACCGGGCTCAGCCGGTCGACCGAATAGAAGGTACCGGAGAGCAGCGCGAGCGGCGCGACCACGAAATTGGTGACCGCGGCGGCATGGTCGAACTTCTCCGCCCAGATCGATGTGAGCACCCCCAGGAGTGCGAGCATCGACGATCCAAGCAACCCGAAGACGAGCACCGCCCATGGCTGGTGCACGGTCACCGACACGCCGGGCCACGGCAGCATGACGATCCATACCGCGAAACCTACCAGGATCGCGCGGGTCACCGCCGCACCGACCATCGCCAGCAGCAGTTCCAGTTCGGACAGCGGCGGCATCAGATAGTCGATGATCGTTCCCTGGATCTTGCCCACCAGCAGCGAGAAGGAGGCGTTGGCGAAACTGTTCTGGATCATCGCCATCGCGATCAGCCCCGGCGCCAGGAAATCGACGAAGGGCACGCCCAGGACGTCGCGCTTGATGGCCCCTAGCGCGACGGTGAAAATGATGAGGTAGAGCAGCGTCGTGATCGCCGGCGCCCAGATCGTCTGGGTCTGCACCTTGAAGAAACGGCGCACCTCTTTCACATAGAGGGCAGTAAGGCCGCCCCAGTTGACCTGGTTGATCGTCGCCTGCCCCGGTGGTGTCATCGCGCGGGTGCCGGTGCCGACCGTTGACGCGGCGGGGGGGTTTTGGGGCTGGTCGTTCATGCCCCTTTCGACTATCGGCTTGCCCAACCCGGCGCAAGCCGCAACCCGGCGGCGCCGCTGTGCCCGCCTGCTGCGATGGAACCATTTCCCTTGGCAATTTCCTGGACCGATGAACGTATCGAGACCCTTCGTCAGCTGTGGGAGAAGGGGCTGACCGCCAGTCAGATCGCCGAGCAGCTCGGCGGTGTCAGCCGCAACGCCGTCATCGGGAAGGCGCACCGTCTGGGGCTGAAGTCGCGTCCGTCGCCGGTCAAGTCGGCGGACGATATCGCGGCAGCGACGCCTGCGCCCGAGCCGGTGGTGGAAACCGAGAAGCCGCCACCCTCCGCCGCCCCGCGTGCCGCAAAGCCCGCCGTGCGCGCAGAAGCACCCACGCCCTCATCCACCGCGGTCCCTCCTTCCGCGCCCGTGGCGGCGGTGCCGCCCGTCGACGCGCCCGCCGCCGCTCCCACCATCTCCGCTCCTCCCATCTCGCCGCCGCCAGCGCCGCCAAAGGCAGACTCGCCGCGCATGGTGTCGATCGGGCCGGGCGGGTTCATTCGTCAGGGTCCCGGCGACCAGCAGCCGCCGATCCCGCCGGCACCGCCGCGGCGCCGGGTGCCTGCGAAGCCGAGCCCGGAAATCGCCGGCAAGACCACGTTGCTCGACCTCAATGAGCGTATCTGCCGCTGGCCCATGGGGCATCCGGGCGAGGCCGATTTCCATTTCTGCGGCAAGGCGGTCAATCCTGGTTATCCCTATTGCGTCGAGCACTGCGGTCGTGCCTTCCAGGCGCAGCTGCCGCGCGGTACGCGTCGCCCGCCCCCGCCCGCTCCGTTCGGCGGCCCAAGGGTGCGTTGAGGGGGCCGAATATAAGTTAATGCGGCGGCGTGATTGGTTGATATAGATCAATGTGACACCGGATCGGAGTAAATCACCGGCTGTGTTGTAGGCTGGTGGGCGCCTTGCATGTGACGAACGGTATAATGAATGCGACGCTTGACGTCGTGATGAACGGTGCCGGGAGCGCACCGCTCTCGCGGGTGCTCGAAATTGCGTCGATCATCACGCGCGCGCCGGTCACGGCCATTGCCATGCGCGACGCGGCGAGCTTTCGTGTGCTGGTCAGCCGAGGGCTCACGTCGGCGCGCCGCGACGTGCTGTTTGGCGGCAAAGCGGCGCGGGACATGATATTCGCCGGCGCGAACATCTATACTGCTGCGCAACTCGCGCATGTTCCGCGAGCGCCCGGACTGCTTCCATGGGCCTGGGCCGCGAGCGTGCCGATCGCTGTCCCGACGTTTCCCGACCGGGTCGCCTTGGTATGTGCGGACACGAGTGGCGTTATCACGCGGCCCGGCGATATTCTGTCACGTCTGCACCTTCTGGCCAACGTGATCGCCGACGAACTGAACCTTTGCGCCCTGTTCGCCGCGCAGGAAACGCAGCTGGAACGGTTGCTGGCCGCGCACGCCGCTGTAGCCCCGGTCGCGGAATCACATGTCAAATCGCCGCCGCCATCGCCGTTCGCACCGATGTCGGACAGCGCAGCCTGCTCACTTGTCGATTTTCTGGACAAGACGCTCATCACCAACCCGCGTCTGCTGCACCGCTCGGACGTCGCCTATCATGCGGTCCGGCGCTGGCGGTCCACGATCAAGCAATGGCAGCTGCACGGGGTCAAGGCGTTGAAGCGCGAACGCTCGCCGCAGCTGGTCGATCTTGCAGCGGACGAGATGGCGGCCGCGGCGGTCCGGCTCTACGGATCGGGTACCGTCGAGCAGGTGGCGTCCGTACCGTGCGGCAACAGCGGGGCGGACTGCCTTGCGCAGCGGTTGGCCGAAGCGGTGGCCCAGCGTCTGCGCATCCCCGCTCGGCGCCTCTTCGCCGATCTGTCCGTGACCGGCGCCAGCCATCCCCGGCGCAACGCAACGCGTCCGCGCATGGCGCTGCGCGAACCGGTTACGGCCGCCACTCTGCTGGTGGACGACGTCGCGACGTCGGGCGCGCACATCGCGGAGGCCGCTGCGCTGCTTCGCACCGAGGCGCCGGCCGTCTTTCCGCTGGTATGGCTGGCCGACGCGTGAGGCTGCCGGGGTCGCGCCGGCGGGCGACCCCGGCCCCCGGGCTTAGAAGCGGTAGTTCAGCGTGGCGCGGAACGCATGCGTGCGGAAGTGCGAGTCGCTGCGCTGGAAGTTCGTGCCGCCACCGTTCAGCAGGAACGGGTTGGTCGCCGCCGCGGTTCCCTGCGTGACGTTGACGATGAAGTCATTGTCCTTGATGTCGGTGAACAGATATTCGAGGCCCAGGCCGATATTCGGCGTGATCATCGCTTCGGCCCCGCCGCCGGCGCTATAGCCCCAGCCATTGGTCTTGCCATTGTCGTCGAACGCGTTGGCGCCGTTGCTGGTCGCGAAACGGTTGTCGAGCCGCGCATAGGCGCCGCCGCCCGTCACGTAGAACAGCACGCCGCCGTTCGGCGTGTAACCCGCACGCAGGCGCGCGCCGATCGTATAGTCCGCCTCGCGCGAGATGGTGTAGCTTGCCGGCGTCGTCGAAAAACCGCTGACGCTGTCGGTCGCTTCGCTGCGACCACCCTCGACCAGCGCGCCGAGCACGAAATTGCCCATGCGACGATCGACGCCGGCGCGGATGAAATATTCGAAATCGTCGCGGTCGTTCCTGCAGTTGCTGTTTGCCGACGATGTCGACGCGCCGCTGCAGAAGCCGGGCGAGAAGGCGTTCAGCCCGCCGGCGGTGTTGACGGTATCGCCGAAAGTGCCGTCGCGATCGGTGTCGAACAGGATGCTGGTGCCGCTATCGTTGGCCTGCGCCGTGTATCCGCCCGAGACGCCGATGTACGGCCCGTCGAAATCCAGGTCGCCGCTGTCCTGCGCGGCGGCGCCACTGGCTGTCGCGAGGGCGATGGCGGCGATCGACAGGCTGGTCTTGATGGTCATTGGGGAGAGCCCTTTTTGTTGGAGGTGCGACGGCTCAACCGGCACCCGTGCCGCCGTGTTCCGTCGTTACGCACCCGTCTATGTCTGTGGACATTCGACTGTTGCCCAATGGTCACAAGCTTGCGCGGGCAGCGCCGCCGCCTATAGCCTTGGGTCATGTCCGACGATCTGTTCGCCGCGCTGCCCAAGGGGGGGCAGGATTATGACGCCTCGGCGATCGAGGTGCTGGAGGGGCTGGAGCCGGTGCGCCGTCGGCCCGGCATGTACGTCGGCGGCATCGACGAGCGCGCGCTGCATCATCTCGCCGCCGAAGTGCTGGACAACAGCATGGACGAGGCGGTCGCCGGCCACGCGACCCGTATCGAGGTAACGCTGGAGCCGGGGAACCGGCTGACGATCACCGACAACGGACGCGGCATCCCGGTCGACCCGCATCCCAAATTTCCCGACAAATCGGCGCTCGAAGTCATCCTCACCACTCTTCATTCGGGCGGCAAGTTCGAGGGCAAGGCCTATGCGACCTCGGGCGGCCTGCACGGCGTCGGCATTTCCGTCGTCAACGCACTGGCGAGCGAGACCACGGTCGAGGTCGCACGCGCGAAACAGTTGTTCCGGCAGCGGTTCGCGCGGGGGCGCGTGCTCGGGCCGGTCGAACCGCTGGGCGCCGCGCCCAACCGCCGCGGCACCAGCGTCAGTTTCGTTCCCGATGCGGAAATCTTCGGCGAACACGCCCGCTTCAAGCCGCAACGTTTGTATCGGCTGACCCGGTCCAAAGCCTATCTGTTCGCCGGGGTCGAGATCCGCTGGAACTGCGCGCCCGAGCTAATCGGCGACGATACGCCGGCCGAGGCCGTGTTCCAGTTCCCTGGCGGCCTCGCCGACCATTTGCGCGAACAGATCGGCAACCGCGAATGCGCGACCGCCCAGCCCTTCACAGGAAGCCAGAGCTTCGCCGACGAACAGGGCCGGGTGGAATGGGCGGTCGCGTGGCCGCTCTGGTCGGATGGCAGCTACAGCTGGTACTGCAATACCATTCCCACGCCCGACGGAGGCACCCACGAAACCGGCCTGCGCAACGCCCTTACGCGCGGCTTGCGTGGCTTTGGCGAGCTCGTCGGCCAGAAACGGGCCAAGGACCTGACCGCCGACGACGTTCTCAACGGCTGCGAGTCCATGCTTTCGCTGTTCATCCGCGATCCCCAATTCCAGAGCCAGACCAAGGACCGACTGACTTCGCCCGAGGCCGCGCGGCTGGTGGAAACGGCGATGCGCGACCATTTCGACCATTATCTCAGCGCCAATATGGAACGCGGCCGCGCGCTTCTGGGGCTGGTGCTCGAGCGTATGGACGAGCGCCTCAAGCGCAAGGCCGAGCGCGAGGTGAAGCGCAAGACCGCAACCTCCGCGCGCAAGCTGCGGCTGCCCGGCAAGCTGACCGACTGCGCGAGCGACGGTCCCGAGGGCACGGAATTGTTCATCGTCGAAGGCGACAGCGCAGGCGGGAGCGCCAAACAGGCGCGCGACCGCAAGACGCAGGCGATCCTGCCGATCCGGGGCAAGATCCTCAACGTCGCGTCGGCGAGCGCGGACAAGATCCGCGCCAACAGCGAAATCGCCGATCTCGCGCTCGCGCTGGGTTGCGGCATGCGCAAGGACTGCGATCCCGACCGGCTGCGCTACGAACGCATCGTCATCATGACCGACGCCGACGTCGACGGCGCACACATCGCAACGCTGCTGATGACATTCTTCTTCCAGGAGATGCCGGACATCGTACGCAACGGTCACATCTACCTAGCGCAGCCGCCACTCTATCGCCTGAGCGCCGGCGGCAAGTCCGCTTATGCGCAGGACGAAGCCCAGCGCGCCCGTCTGATCGCAACCACGTTCAGGGGCAAGAAGGTCGAGGTGTCGCGGTTCAAGGGCCTGGGCGAGATGATGCCCGCACAGCTGCGCGAAACGACGATGGCGCGCGAAACACGCTCCCTGCTTCGCGTCACCCTGCCCCAGGAGTATGAGGAACGCGCGAGCGTGCGGGACCTCGTCGACCGGTTGATGGGCAAGCATCCCGAGCATCGCTTCCAGTTCATCCAGGCCAACGCAGCGACCGTCGACGAAGAGGTGATCGATGCGTAGTCTCGTGGCCGCCGCCGTTTTGTCAGCGGCTGTGCTGCCATTGCCGCAGCCGGTACATGCGCAGGTCGAAACGCGACCGGCCGCTGTGCCGACCCCGCTCGAGACGCGCGCCGCCACCCTGCCCGCGCTGCTGCGTGAAGGCGCGGATGTCATGACCGCCTTCACTCCGGCCTTTCTCGCGGCCGTACCGCCGGCGCAGATCAACCAGATATTCGCCTCTCTACGTCTCGCCAACGGGGCGCCGATGCGCGTGGAACGGCTTGGCCGCGCCGCTTCACCCGGCAGCGGGACGGTCGTCGTCGCCTACGAACGCGCGCTCGTCACCTTCGACATCACCGTGGATGGCGGCGGCCTGATAGCAGGCTTGCGTATCACCGACGTCGCCACCGCTGGCGACACGATGGAACAGCTTGTCGCCGAGATCGCCGCGCTGCCCGGCGATGCAAGCTGGGGCATCTACCGGCTGGGCAGCGACGGTCGGCCGAACCTGTCGCACGGCCGCAGGATGGCGGAGCATCGCGCCATCGGCTCGTCGTTCAAGCTTGCCATCCTCGGCGCTCTCGACGCCGAGGTTGCGGCCCGTCGGATGCGTTGGAGCGATGTGGTCCGGCTCGATCGCCAGTCGGTGCCGTCGAGCGCGATCCTGGGCTGGCCGCAGGGCGCGCCGATGACGCTCCACAGCCTGGCGACACTCATGATTTCGGTGAGCGACAACCGCGCCACCGACATCTTGCTGCATCATCTGGGCCGCGAACGCGTCGAGCGCTTCGCCCGAACGCACGGCGGGCTTTCCGGACCGAACGCCTATCCCCTGCTTTCCACGCTGGAGGGCGCCGTCCTAAAGAACCCGGCCATAGGAGCCGCGCGCAACGACTGGCTGGCGGGAACGGAAGCAGGCCGCAGAGCCATCCTTGCTCGGCACGCATCAACCTGGTCGCCAGCCGATGTCGATTATGCGATCTTCGCTGCCGGGCCCGCCGACATCGAGACCATCGAGTGGTTCGCTTCGCCGGACAGTATTGCACAGCTGCTCGGCTGGTTCGCGTCGAGTGCCAGTGACGACGCCCGCGCCATCCTCGCGGTCAATAGCGGGCTGCCGCCCTCCGCCACCGCGGGCTGGGATTATGTCGGATTCAAAGGCGGATCGGAACCCGGCGTCGTCGCACTCAACTATCTGCTGCGCGCGCCTGACGGCACCGCCTACGCCGTGGCCATGGCGTGGAACAACGCGCGAGCGCCCGTCGACGAGTCGCGCTTCGCAGCTCTCGCGGCCCGTGCCGTCGCGCTCATGCGTCCGGTTGCGGAGCCAGCAACGCCTCGACCAGCGCCTTGACCTTTTTCTGCCGCCACTGCGGTGTAGGCGCGACCAGCCAATAGCTTTTCGTCCCGACCGCACTGCCAAGGCTGCACACGGTGCCGGCCGCGATGTCCGCCGAAACCAGCATCGCCGGAACCTGGGCCGAGCCCAGCCCGGCCGCGACCGCGTCGATCGCCAGCCCGGCATCGCCGACGCGCATGATCGGATTGTCGTCCGGAACGCTAGCCAGATCCTCAGGACACCAGACAATGCGAAAGGCGCCTTTGCCTTCCGGGGGGGCGATCGTGCACAGCTCGCTCCCGCCGATCGCCTGCCCTTCCAGCCCGTCCGCTCCTTCCGCCCAGCGGATCGCCAGGTCCAGATTCGCTTCGGTAAAGTCGAGCGGCTGGTCCGCCGCGATGAGCGTAAAGCGCAGTTCCGGCGAGGCGGCGGCGATCGCGGCCAGCCGCGGCGCCAGCCAGCGCGCGGTCAGATCGCGCGGCGCGGCGATGGTCAGCGACGTCGATGCCTGCCCCGCCTGCATCGCTTCCACCGCTACCTCGAACTGCAGGAAGCCCGCGCGCAAAGCCGCGAGCCCTGCATCCGCTTCGACCGTCAGTTCCAGCCCCTTGGGCGTGCGCCGGAACAGGACGACGCCCAGCACGTCCTCCAGTGCGCGAATCTGCTGGCCGACCGCCGCCGGCGTCACCGCCAGCTCGTCCGCGGCGCGCGTGAAGCTCAGGTGGCGCGCCGCCGCGTCGAACACGCGCAGCGCATTGAGGGGCAGATGCGTGCGCTTCACCGGCTGACGGCAGGTCCCATCAGGGGAAATTGCGGAATATCCACGGCGAAGCGATTCCCGTCGGCGTCGATCATGCCGAAACTGCCGACCATGCAGCCGGACGGCGTTGCAAGCGGACAGCCGGAAACATAATCATATGCCGCGCCCGGAGCGATGACCGGTTGTTCGCCGACGACGCCAGCGCCCTCGACCAGATTGATCGCGCCGCGCCCGTCGGTGATCTCCCAGCGGCGGTTGATCAGCTGCACGTCCGCCTTGCCGCCATTCTCGATACGGATGTGATAGACCCAGAACCAGCGGCTGGCGGATGGTTCGGATGTCTCTGGCTGGAAATTGACCGCCACGCGCACGGTAATGCCGGCGGTGGTCCGGGCATAGGGGAACAGGGCGTCGAGCATCGCGTCGGCAAACTCGCCTAAAGGCCCGCGGCGGTCAATGCCCGGTCAAGGTCCTCGATCAGGTCGTGCGGATCCTCCAGCCCGACATTCAGCCGCAGCATGCCCTCGCCCACGCCCATTTCGGCGCGCGTCTCAGGGCCGACGCCATGATGCGTGGTCGACGCCGGATGGGTCATCAGCGAGCGCGAATCGCCGATGTTATTCGAGATATCGATGAGCGTCAGGGCGTCGAGCAGGGCGTGCGCCTGCCGCCGATCCGCGACCTCGAAGGAGAATATCGGGCCACAGGCACGCATCTGCCGAGTCGCCAGCGCATGTTGCGGATGGCTGGGCAAACCGGGATGCAGCATGCGCGGCACGCGCCCTTCCAGGAAACGCCCCACTTCGAGCGCATTTTCGGATTGCCGCATAATCCGCAGGTCGAGCGTCTCGAGCCCCTTCAGGACGACCCAGGCGTTGAAAGGCGCACAGTTCGGACCCGTGTTGCGCTGGAAGGGAAGCAGCTTTTCTTCCATGAACTGGGTGCTAGAGCAGACTGCGCCGGCGAGCACCCGGCCCTGCCCGTCCATCATCTTCGTCGCGGAATAAGCGACCACGTCCGCACCCCACTCCATCGGTCGCTGCAACGCGGCCGTGGCGAAGGCGTTATCAACGACGGTGGTGATGCCGCATTCCTTCGCGAGCCGGCAAACAAACGCCATATCGACGATATCCATGGTCGGATTGGCGGGCGTTTCGAAGAAGAACACTTTCGTATTGGGCCGTACCGCGCGGTCCCAGGCGTCGTTGTCGCGACTGTCGATCGTCGTCGTCTCTATGCCCCAGCGCGGCAGCAGATGGTCGGTCAGCCAGCGGCACGATCCGAATGCCGCGCGTGCGGCGACGACATGGTCGCCCTGATGGAGCTGACACAGCAGCGCCGTTGTCATCGCCGCCATACCGGTCGCCTGGGCGCGGCAGGCCTCCGCCCCTTCCAGCAGAGCGATCCGCTCCTCGAGCATCTCGACCGTCGGATTCTGCAACCGCGAATAGGTCATGCCCGAGGCGTCGCCCGCGAAGCGCGCGGCGACCGTCGCCGCATCGTCGTAGGTATATCCCGAGGTCAGGAACAGGGCCTCGCTGGTTTCGCCATGCTCGCTGCGCCAGGTGCCGCCGCGCACAGCCTGCGTCGCCGGCCGCCATCCCTGCGTCACTTCGCGCCGCATGCCCGTATCGCGCTTCATGCCGCATTCCCCTGCCGGTCGAGTTCGCGCAGCACCGCGTCCCCCATCGCATCGCACGACAGCGTGCCACCCAGGTCGCGCGTGCGATGCCCGTTCGCCAACACGCGCTCGACCGCCCCTTCGACCGCGTCTGCCGCCGCCGGCTGCACCAGCGAGTGGCGCAGCATCATCGCCGCCGAAAGGATCGTCGCCAGCGGGTTGGCGATCCCCTGTCCCGCGATGTCGGGGGCGCTGCCATGGATCGGCTCGTACAGTCCCTTGCCACGCTCATCCAGCGCGGCGGAAGCCATCAGTCCAATCGATCCCACGCACATGCTGGCAAGGTCGGACAATATGTCGCCGAACAGGTTGCCGGTGACAATCACGTCGAACGCGCCGGGGTCGCGCACCAGCTGCATAGCGGCATTGTCGACATACATGTGGCTCAAGGCGACGTCGGGATAATCGCGCCCAACCTCGATCGTGACGTCGCGCCACAGCTGCGACGTTTCCAGGACATTGGCCTTGTCCACCGAACACAGACGCCCCCGCCGCCCCCCGGCCGCGCGGAACGCCACATGCGCGATGCGTGCGACCTCGCGTTCATCATAGGCCATCGCGTCGAAACCCTGCCGCAACCCGTCATCGGTCAGGCGCCGTCCCTTGTCGCCGAAATAGACGTCGCCGTTGAGTTCGCGCACGATCAGAAGGTCGATGCCCTCCGCGATTTCAGGGCGAAGCGCGCTATGACCGATCAGTGCGGGGATCGCCTTCGCGGGACGCAGGTTGGCGAACAATCCGAGCGCGCGGCGGAGGCCCAGGATCGCCTGCTCGGGCCTCAGGTGCCGGTCGAGCATGTCGCATGCCGGATCGCCGACCGCACCGAACAGGATGGCATCGGCGGACCGCGCCAGCGCCAGCGTCGCTTCGGGCAGCGGATGCCCGGCCTCGCGCCACCCCGCCGCACCAACCGGCGCGGCACTCATCCTCAGATCGGGCAGATCGAGCGCGTTCAGCACGCGCCGCGCCTGCGCGACGATCTCGGGACCGATCCCGTCTCCGGCTAGGACAGCGACATGCATCGCAGCGCGACTAAGCGATGGCCCGGTGTCAGGCAACCACGCGGAGGAGCCGCTCGACCAGCCGCTCGCGCACACCCCCCACCCCGGCGGCGCGCGCCCCGCTGAGCAGATGCGTGTCGATGGCGTCACGATTGCGTCGCAGCGCCTGCGCAAGGTCGCGGGTGGGCGGGAGCTCGCCATAGCCCAGCTCGGCCAGCAGCAGCGTCTCGTAGCGCACCAGCGCCCCCACCCAGACGCTCGCCGTGGGCGCCAGCGCGATAGCGTCCAGCACCCCGCCCAATCCGGCAAACAAGACCGGATAGGGTTGGTTCTCCGGCAGCGCCACCGCGGTCAAAACCGTCGCCCATTCGATCCCCGATGCCGCGAGGGGCTCTGCCAGGAGGGGCGCTCTGCTTTGCACCAATTCGACCGTCAACGCCGCCAACTGTTCGTCGTTGCGCGCGCGAAACTCCGCCGCGACGACGTTGCCCGGCACAAGCACCGGCCGCAGCCGTCGCGAACGTCCCCCGCGCACGTAGCCCGCGAACAACCCTGCCTCGCGCGTCAACAACCGCGCCACCGCCCCATGCTCGCCATGCTGCCGCACCGCGCAGACGATGGCGGTGGTCGTCAGCCGCATCGAGCGCGCCGCCTAGCCATGGTAGAAGTCATATACGGCCTGCGCCGTTTGCGCGGAGACGCCCGGGGCACGGCGGATGTCCTCCAGGCTGGCGTTGCGGATCGCGCGCGCGGTGCCGAAATGCATCAGCAGCGCCTTCTTGCGCGCCGGGCCGATGCCCGGCACCTCGTCGAGCGGCGAGCTGGTCATCGATTTCGCGCGCTTCTGCCGGTGCGCGCCGATCGCGAAGCGATGTGCCTCGTCCCGCAGCCGCTGGATGTGGAACAGGGCGGGATGGTTCATCGGCAAGGTGAACTCTCGGTCACCGGGCAGGTAGAATGTCTCGCGCCCGGCGTTGCGATCCGGCCCCTTCGCCACGCCGGCGATCGCCACATCCTCGATGCCCAGCTCCTCCAGGGACGCCATCGCCGCGCCAAGTTGTCCCTTGCCGCCATCCACCAGCACGAGATCGGGCCAGTCACCCTTGTCGCGATCGGGATCCTCGGCCTGCGCCCGGGCGAAACGGCGCGCGAACACCTCGCGCATCATCGCGAAGTCATCGCCAGGCTCGGTCTCGGGCCGCTTGATGTTCCATTTACGATACTGGCCTTTGACGAAACCTTCGGGTCCCGCGACGATCATCGCGCCGACCGCGTTGGTGCCCTGGATATGGCTGTTATCGTACACCTCTATTCGGCGCGGCGGCTCGCTCAGCTCGAACAGATCGGCCAATTCCTGCGCCAGTTTCGCCTGCGTCGAGTTTTCCGCCAGTCTCCGGTCGAGCGATTCCGCCGCGTTGCGGACCGCCTGCGCCATCAGCCGCGCGCGGTCGCCGCGTTGCGGCACGCTGATCTCGACCCGCCGACCAGCGACTTCGCACAGGGCCTGCGCCAGCACCTCGCAGTCGCTCGGCATGCGGTCGGTCAGGACGAGCCGGGGTGGTGCGGCCCCCTCGTAGAATTGCATCAGGAAGCTCGTCAGCACCTCGTCGGCGGGGACGTCCGCCGTATGGGCGGGGAAAAAGCTGCGATGGCCCCAATTCTGCCCGCCGCGAATGAAGAATGCCTCGATGCCGATGCGGCCCTGCTTCTCGGCCATGGCGAAGACATCCACGTCCCCCAGGCCCTCGGCGTTGATCGCCTGGCTGCCCTGGATGAACGTCAGCGCTTTCAACCGGTCGCGGTAGATGGCGGCCAGCTCGTAATCCATCGCCTCCGCAGCGGCGGACATGGCCGCGCCCAGCTTCGCCTGCGTCTGGGTCGATTTGCCGGCGAGGAATGCCTTGGTATCCTCGACAAGTTCCGCATAGTCGGCCGGCTTGATCCGCTCGACACAGGGCGCGCTGCACCGCTTGATCTGGTACAACAGGCAGGGCCGGTCGCGGTTGGCGAAGAAACTGTCGGTACAGCTGCGCAGCAGGAACAGCTTCTGCAGCGCGTTTAGCGTACGGTTGACGGAGCCTGCGCTGGCGAATGGTCCGAAATACTGTCCCTTCGCCCGCCGCGCACCGCGATGTTTCTGGATACGCGGAAATTCGTGATCTTCACGCAGCAGAATGAATGGAAAGCTTTTGTCGTCGCGCAGCAGGACGTTGTACGGCGGCCGGTAGCGCTTGATCAGCTGCGCCTCGAGCAGCAGCGCCTCGGCCTCGCTGTTGGTGGTCACGATCTCCATGCGGGCCGTCTGCGCGACCATGCGCTGCAACCGCTGCGGCAATCGCGCCACCTGCGTATAGGCCGCGACCCGGTTCTTCAAGGCACGCGCCTTGCCCACGTACAGAACATCGTCGCGCGCATCGACCATGCGGTAGACGCCGGGAACCGGACGCAGCGATTTCAACGTCTGCCGGATCACCGCGACGCCATCCGCGAAACTGGGACGCACGCCGTCGTTGCCGCGGACGGTGTAGGCTGCACGATCTTCGTTGAACCGGTCGGGGGCACCGGGGGCACTGCTCATGGCGCCCATGTAGAAAGGGCCGGGAGATAATCCCAGCCCCCTAATGTCACACTATGTTCTCGCCCTCGACGGGTTAGATGCGTGCGATGTCGGCGATCGCGCGATCGACCAGCAGCTTGTCAGCGGCGCCATCATGCCGGTCGGCGATCAGGGTCCGCGCCGCGGACACCGCAGCGTGTGCCGCCGTCGCGCGCACGTCGGCGATGGCGCTGCGCTCGGCGGCGGCGATCCGGTCTTCCGCCATCTTCTGCCGGCGCGCGACCAGCGCCGCGGCGTCGCTTTCCGCCTTGGCGATCAGCTGGGCGGCGTCGGCATCGGCGCGACCGCGCATCTGCGCCGCTTCGCCATCGAGCGCGCTGAGCCTGGCCTGGTACTCATCGCGCAGCGCCTCCGCTTCCAAACGCAGCTTCGCCGCCTCGTCGAGCTGGCTGCGGATCGCGGCGATGCGGCGGTCGAGCAGGCCGACGACCATGGCCGGCACGCCCTTCCAGATCATGATGCCGATCAGCACCAGCATGGCCAGCGAAACCATGACGGTCGCGTTGAAGATGCCAGCGATGGCCGGCTCGGCATACGAGGCGCCATGGCCGGTCTCGGCCGCGATCCTGGTCAGCATATCAAACATGCAGTTGCGCCTTTACCGCCGCCACCGCGGCATCCGGACCGACCGATCGACCGGTCAAGCGCTGCACGAGCTCAGCCGCGGCTTCGCTCGCCACCGCCTCGATTTCAGTCATGGCGGAACTGCGCGCCCGCGCGATCTCGGCTTCCGCGGCGATCAGCTTCGATTCGTTCGCGCTATTGACCTCGGCCAGCCGTGCTTCGGCCGCCCGCTGCGCACCGGCCTTGGCGGCGGCGACGATCGCCTGCGCCTCGGCCCGTGCGGCATTGGTCCGCGCCGTCACGTCGGCTTCCACCCTATCGGCCGCGTCGCGTGCCGCCTTCGCCGCGGCGAGGTCTCCGGCGATGCGGGCGTCACGCGCGTCGATCGTCGCTTCGACGCGTGGCAGCATGCCGCGACCGATGATGAAGAAGATCGCGCCGAAAACCAGGACCAGCCAGAATAACTGGCTGACCAGGTACCAACTGTCCTGCGTGAGCTGGCCGATCTGAGGCATGGCGCGGTCGCGCTCCTGTGGTGGTGGACGGGCCGGCGGCACGCGCCGGCCCGGTCGATCAGACGACGAAGAGAAGGATCATCGCGACGACGAACGCCAGCAGGCCGAGCAACTCGGCGGCGGCGAAGCCGATGAACAGGCGGCCCTGCTGGCCGTCGGCCGCGGCGGGGTTGCGCAACGCGCTTTCGAGGAACGATCCGAAGACGTTGCCGACGCCGATGGCGGCCATGCCCGCGCCGATGGCCGCGAGCCCGGCACCGATCAGCTTTGCTGCTTCTGCTTCCATGTTCTTAACTCCTGTTGGATGGGATGATCAGTGAAGGTTGACCGCGTCGTTGATGTAAAGCGACGTCAACAACGCGAAGACATAGGCCTGGATTCCGGCCACCAGTATTTCGAGCGCGGAGATGCCCACCATCAGCACGAAGCTCGATCCGCCGACGAGGACGCCGGTCAGCGCGCCCGCGTTGGTCGCGTTGATGACGAAGCCTGCGAGTACCTTGAGCAGGATGTGCCCCGCGGTCATCGCGACGAACAGACGCAGGCCGAGACTGAACGGACGCACCAGGAACGAGAGCAGTTCGACCACGAAGATGAACGGGATCATCGGCAGCGGCGTACCGTGCGGCACGAACAGGCTGAAAAAATGGAAGCCGTGCCGCCAGAAACCCACGATCAGCACGATCGCGAAGCTGACGATGGCAAGGACGCCGGTAACGGCGAGATGGCTGGTAACGGTGAACGGGTGCAGCCCCACGGCGCCCAGCGGCAACAGGCCGATCACATTGGCGAACAGGATGAACATGAACAGCGAGAACACATAGGGCGTGTAGCGACGGCCCTCCTGCCCGATGTTCGTCGTCATCATGTTCGAGATGAAGCCGGTAAAGCTTTCGACCGCGACCTGCCAGCGACCGGGCACGAGCTGGCGCTTCATCCCGCCGAGCATGAACAGCCACAGCACCAGCCCGGTGGCGAGCATCCACACCGCGCTGTTGGTCAGATAGACGGTATTGCCGCCGACATCGAACAACGGCGCGATGGTCTGCACCTCGAACTGGTGCATGGGGTCGATCTTGCCCGAATCCGCCACTCTTGCCTCAGTCACTATGCTCGGGCCCGCGCGGGGTGCGCGCAGGGCCGCTGGCGAGCCTGAAAATATTCCTGAACGCGACCACGATCCCCAGGAACAGGAAGATCATGAAGCCCCAGGGCGCCGTGTCGAAAATGCGATCGATCAGCCAGCCGACGAGCATGCCGCCCGCGATCCCGCCGATCAGGTCGGCGATCACGCGGTTGCCCATGCGGGTATTCGGGTCGGCTTGCTGCCGATCCTTGCCCGTACGCGCCGCCTCGGTCGCTTCCGCCGCCTTCAGCCGCTCGTCGAGCGCATCCAAGCGTCGGTCGCCATCGACCCCTGCAATTTCGTGCCCACCGTCCGGCCTGATCATCCGCATCGCTCCTCCGCTCCACCCGCCGCCAGCGTGCCAAAAGGCCGCCGACAGGATCGATCGAGCAGTGAAAGCCGCGGAAAAACACCCCGATCGGCAAGGCGCGGCCCCTTTAGAAACGAGGCCGGTTCAAGTCAACCGCGCTGCCGCGACCCAACAAGGGGCCCCGAGCGCACGGGTCAGCTCTGGACGCAGCGCGCGTCTCTCACCGGCGCGCCGGGCCCGCGCGTCTGCCAGCTGCCGTCCGGCGCCTGGTATTTCTCCCCCGGCCGGGTCTGGGCGATGAGGTTGCAGCCGGTCGTGAACGCCACCTGCTCCACCGTCGCGCCCCGTTCACCCGCGAGCCGCGTGTATTCGGCACGGCGACGGATGTTGATATCGTCGGCAACCGCCTGTGCCGAAGCCCCGCCGCCGACCACGCCGAGATAGCCATCCGGCTTCTCACCCACCATGCCGGCCGCCCGCGCCTGCGCATAGGCCGGGTCGCGCTGCGCCAAAGCGGGAGCTGCGAACGCGCAGGCCAACGCCGCCGCCGCGAGTAAGCCCATTGAAACGCGCATCAGAAAATCTCCGTATTCTGTTCGATCAGCTCTTTCGCGTCGCGATCGAGCCGATAGACGATTTCCTGCCGGATGTTGATCGTCAGCACGATCTCGATCGGCTTTTCGGGTGCCGTCACGCGGACGCAACCGGCAGCGCCG
Source organism: uncultured Sphingomonas sp. (assembly GCA_965365395.1). Classification (GTDB taxonomy): domain Bacteria; phylum Pseudomonadota; class Alphaproteobacteria; order Sphingomonadales; family Sphingomonadaceae; genus Sphingopyxis. Next base: position 2,020 of record CBDUBN010000007.1, on the reverse strand, counting down.
GGCAGCAGTAGGACGGCCAGCGCCGCGGCACGCAGCCGACCCGACCCGCTGCGCTTCGACCCTGTCATAGAACGCTTCATCGCTGATCCTCGCTTTCGGTGGGCTGAACGGCGGTTACATCCGCCGGTATCGGGGGCACGACCGGCGCTCGTTCGGCACGCAGCAGGTCGGGCAGATTCTGTTCGATGAGCAGGGTCGGGTCGTAGAGGCCACGCGCGGAGGTTAGCAGCTGCCGGAATGGCGCGTTGATGCGGATGCGAAAGGTGAATGGCAGCCGCGCGATCGCCCGGGTCAGAAGGTTGCGTGCCGCGCCCTCCCCTTGCGCCAGGCCCGTGAAATCGACCTCGGTCACCATCTCGCCGTCGATGTCGCCGTTCAGGCGAATGACCAGATTGTCGTAGCGGAGCGACTTCAGCGCCTCATAGGCCATATTGGCCATGATGCCGAGATCGCGGTTGCTGAGCTCGCCGACATAGGCCAGCGTGCCGCCGCCATCGCGCGAAACGAGGCTGCCGCCCGTCACCCGTCCGCCGTCCGCGTCGAATACCGTCGGCATGACCCCGTCGAATGTTCCCGTCGCGCTGATATTCTCGAAATCATAGCGTTGCAGGAACAGGGCGGCGTCGACGCCCGCGACATCGAAGGTCAGCCGCCGGGGCCGTTCCGTGCCCAGATCCAGCAGGGTGGGTTGCAACAGCAACTGGCCGCCGGCGAATGGCCATACCCCTGATTCTACGCGCAACTGCCGGTCGGGGAGAAGCTGGTAGAGCACCCGCCCGTCGGTCACCTCGATACCGGGGTTCACCGATCCGACACGCGCCTCCTGCCCCGGCGGGGTCGTCAGGGCGAGGAGGTCGTCGAACCGGATCGTGCCCGACAACCGTTCGACCGGGCCAAAGGCGGCGGCAAGGTCCAGCCGGTCGGTCGTGAAACTGCCGCCGCTTGCGATGCCTTCGGGCGTCCAGCGCAGCACGCCCTGCCCGCGTACCCGCCCCTCGACATTCGCGACGACGCCAAGCGCCAGGCGCGTGACGTCGACGGGCTGCAGGCCGTCGCGTGCGAAGACGATTCCCGCCACCGTGAATCGCGCATTGCCCGTGCCGGTCGCAAAGCGATGGTCGAGCGCGAGATCGAGCACCTCCGCCCCGCTGACCCCTTCGACCAGCCGTCCCGAGGCCCGCACCACGCCGTCCGCGTAGCGAAGCGACACAGCCCCGCTTTTGAGGGGTTGGAAACGATCCTCTGCAGCGGCGTCTTCGACCATCAGGCCTGTTTCGAGCTGCAGCGCCCCGCCCGCCCAGCGCCATTGCCCGTTCGCGGCGCTCAGCAGGAATGGCGTCGGCCCGATCCTGCCTGCGCCGTTGTCCAGGCTGCCGGTGAAGCCCGATCGGGCCCCTGCCGCCGTTATCCGGTCAGCGGTGAACCGCGTCGTGGCGTCCCCTGTTCCAATCGCTGCTTCGATGCCGCGCAACTCGGCGGTCGCGCCACCCGGCGATAGCAGCGCGCCCTTGGCGGACAGGCGCATCGGTGTGTCGCCCGTCCGCCCGGCGAGCGTGAAACCGGGCATGGTCACGGACCCTGTAAGCCCTCGAGCCGGCGCCCAGCCGAGCGCACCGGTCCCACGACCCGGGCACAAGGTAACCGAGCCTGCGTCGAGCACGACGCCGCCGGTGCGCGCGCCGTGCCAGCGGAGCGGCAAGCAGCCGCTATCGATGCTGATCGTGCCCGCGCCGTCGACCGTGCCGACCAGCGGAAAGGACAGCCGTTCGACCGAGCCGGCGGCCAGTGGACCCGACAGCGCGATGCCGCTGGCGAACCGCGTCCGCCCGCCGCGCAAGGCGAAGCGGACGGGTGCGAATGCGACGACCGCGCCATCGGCGACATAGGGCGCGAAGCGCGCGACTCCGCCCACGCCACCCGCAGCGCCGGTCAGGGCCACGCTTCCTTCCGGCAGGCCGCCGCCGCCGACGCGCGTGGTCCCCGACAGGGCCAGTCCCTTCGCATCGCTCCACCGCAGCGC
>CBDUBN010000006.1:0-37102 GCA_965365395.1 uncultured Sphingomonas sp. | reverse complement strand
GTCGAGATGGACGGGTTCGAGGCGAACGAAGGCATCATCATCATCGCCGCGACCAACCGCCCCGACGTGCTCGATCCCGCGCTCCTCCGCCCCGGCCGGTTCGACCGCCAGGTCGTCGTGCCGCGCCCCGACATCGAAGGCCGCATCAAGATCCTGGGCGTCCACACGCGCAACAAGCCGCTGGCGCCCGATGTCGATCTGCGTGTCGTCGCGCGCGGCACCCCCGGCTTCTCCGGCGCGGATCTGGCCAACCTGACCAACGAGGCGGCGCTGCTGGCGGCGCGACGCGGCAAGCGGCTGGTGGCGATGCGCGAGTTCGAGGATGCCAAGGACAAGGTCATGATGGGCACCGAGCGCCGATCGATGGTGATGACCGAGGACGAGAAGCGGATGACCGCCTATCACGAGGCCGGCCACGCGCTGGTCGCGATCCACGAGCCGGCGTCCGATCCCATCCACAAGGCGACGATCATCCCGCGCGGGCGCGCGCTGGGCATGGTCATGCGCCTGCCCGAGCGGGACAATTACAGCTACCATCGCGACAAGATGCACGCGAATCTGGCTGTCAGCATGGGCGGCCGTGTCGCCGAGGAAGTGATCTTCGGCTACGACAAGGTATCGTCGGGCGCGTCGAGTGATATCCAATATGCGACCAGCCTGGCGCGCGACATGGTGACGCAATGGGGCATGTCCGACGAACTGGGCCCGCTGCAGTACCAGGAGCCGCAGGGCGAGACCTTCCTCGGCTATTCGCAGTCGCAGCGCAGCCACATGTCGGACGAGACCGCGAAGAAGATCGACAGCGAGATCCGCCGCATCGTCGATTCGGGCTACGACCGCGCCAAGCAGGTACTGACCGAGAAGGTCGATGAACTGCACCGCATCGCCGGCGCGCTGCTCGAATATGAGACGCTGTCGGGCGACGAGGTCAAGCGCATCGCCGCGGGCGAGGGCATCGGCCGCGACCCCGAGGGTAAGCTCGACGACGTGCGCGCGATCGACGGCCACGCGGGCTCGATCCCCAAGGTGCGGCGCAAGACCGGACCGTTCGGCGATGGCGCGGCAGCAGGGGCCTAGGCAAGTGCATGTGATCCGGCGAAGGCCGGACCACTGCCGAACCCAATAAAAAGCCCCGGCATCGCTGCCGGGGCTTTTTCGTTTCAGCACGGACGTGCGCGGTTATTCATAGTCTCCGACACCGGCGGTGGGGCGCGGCGGCGCGGCGGCGGTGAGTCGGAGCGCTTCGGCCGAGCGCGACAGGTTGCCGATCTCGTCGGGCGTATCGTCGTCGTCGACCTGCACCTTCTGCAGGCCGCCGATCAGCGACGCTTCGAGGTCCTTGGGACGCACGGTCTCCTCCGCGATCTCGCGCAGGGCGACGACCGGATTCTTGTCGCGGTCGCGATCGATGGTCAGCTCGGCGCCGCCCGAAATCTCGCGCGCGCGCTGCGCCGAGAGCAGCACGAGATCGAAGCGGTTGGAGATTTTGTCGACGCAATCTTCGACGGTGACGCGCGCCATGCGGCAGGCTCCTGTTGGCTGTCCGACTCTGCGGGAAAGCGCGGCGCATAGGCCAACGGGCCCGCCAAAGTCAATCGGGGGGGCGCCTTTACCGGGTCTTCATCCCGAAGCGGCATTCCCGACCGATGCCGTCGGGAACCCGCCCACGTGATCGTCTGCTGTCGATCCACTACCTGCGGGCGATCGCGGCGATCATGGTCGTGCTGTACCACGTCTTCTCCCACGCCATGGTGCCCGTCCCGCCGTCCGCGGCATGGGTCTGGCTGAAACAGGGCGTCGGAATCTTCTTCGTCATCTCAGGCTACATCATGGTCGTCACGACCGCATCGCAGAGGTTGACGGTCGGCGACTTTCTGCGCCGGCGTATCGAGCGGATCGTGCCGCTCTACTGGTTCGCGACCCTGCTCTACTTCGCCGCGGGTCCGCAATTCGACACGGTGCATCTCGTGCGCTCGCTCCTGTTCCTTCCTCCGACCGATCCGGCGGACATCACATACACGCCATTGCTCAGCGTCGGGTGGACCCTTAACCTCGAGATGTTCTTCTATCTTCTCTTCGGCCTCGCACTGACCCTGCCGCGGCGGATCGCGATCTGGTCGCTGTGCGCGCTGCTTGCCACGCTGGCTACCGTCCCCGGGCTGCGCGCCGTGCCGATGGTCCATAATTACGCGACGCCGATCGTTCTGGACTTCATCGCCGGCGTGGCTATCGCGCACCTCGGCATCCGGGCGCCGGGCTGGGCGTTGCCGCTCGGCTTCGCCGGCCTGTTCGTTTTGCCGCTCGTCGTCGACGCGCGGATTGTGGCGGTCACCCTGCCGGCGGCCCTGATCGTAGCGGCGGCGCGATCCTTCGACGGCCGACTGCGCCCCTGGCAGCCCGCCATGCTGTTGGGCGACGCGTCCTACGCCATCTACCTGTTTCATCTTCTCGTCCTCAACGGCATTTTCCTGGCCGTGGGACCCCGCGACACCATGGCCTGGGCCCTGCCCTTCGCCTTCGCCGCGATCGCCGCAGGCGTGGCCGCCCATGTGGCGATCGAGCGTCCGCTCGGCGATGCGATAGGCAGGCTGGGGCGCCGCACCCCGGCCATGGCGGTCGCCGGCAGCTAGGCTGGGCACACCGGCGCCGAGCCACTAAGGCCAGCCGCATGCTGCCGCTCCCCTGCCACCCGGTACCCGCGCCCACCGCCGATGTCGCCGGAAACCGGATCGCGGTGCTGCCCGGCGGGCCGGAGCGGATGGCAGCGTTGCTGCAGCTGATCGACGGCGCGGCGACATCGCTGCGGCTGATGTTCTACATCTATGCCGCCGACGACAGCGGGGCACGGGTGCGCGATGCGCTGGCGCGCGCGGCGGCACGGGGCGTGCGGGTCAGCGTGCTGCTCGACAGTTTCGGATCGGCGCGCACGCCCGATGCGTTTTTCTCGGCGGTGCGTGCGGCAGGCGGCGCGGTGCACTGGTTCGGGACGCGCTGGACGCCGCGCTACCTGATCCGCAACCACCAGAAACTGGTCATCGCCGATGAGCGGCACCTGCTGTCGGGCGGGTTCAACATCGAGGACGCCTATTTCGCCGACGCCGCCGACCGGGAGGGCTGGTGCGACCTCGGCTTCACGCTCGAGGGCGCGGCGGTCGCGCCCGCGGTGCGCTGGTTCGACCGGTTGTTCAGCTGGACGAGCGCGCCGCGGCCCCGCTTCCGCGACCTGCGCCGCGCCGTGCGGGACTGGCGCGACGAAGGGGAACGCGTGCAATGGCTGGTTGGCGGACCGACGGTGCGGCTCTCGCCCTGGGCACGCACGCTCTATCGCCAGTTGCGCGCCGGACGATCGGTGGTCATGGCGATGGCCTATTTCGCGCCGTCGACCGGCGTGCTGCGGCGGATCGGCAGGATCGCGCGCGGTGGCGGGCGAACGATGCTGCTGTTGCCCGCGCGCAGCGACAATGCCGCCACCGTCGGCGCGGCACGCCTGCTCTACGCCTTTCTCCTCAAGCGCGCCGTACATATCGCCGAATATGAGCCGCAGCGACTGCACGCCAAGCTGATCGTCATCGACGATTCGGTGATGATCGGCAGCGCCAACCTCGACATGCGCAGCCTGTATGTGAACATGGAGCTGATGCTGTGCGTGTGCGACGCCGGTTTCGCGCGCGCGTGCAGCGCCTGGATCGACGAGCGCGCGGGCGAGGCGACGGCGATCACCCCCGCGCTGCACCGCAGCCGGGGCGGCATCCTCAACCGGCTACGCTGGTTCGCGTCCTGGCTGATCGTGTCGGTGATCGATTACGGCGTGACGCGCCGGCTGAATTTCGGGTTGCGCGACGACGGCTAGCGGCGCGCCTATTTCGTCGCCCAGAACAGGAAGCAGGGCGGCACGTTGATCCATTCGAATCCGTCGTCGATGCGCGCGAAATGCGGGGTTAGAAAATCACGGGCGCGTTTCCTGAACTGGTAGACCAGGAAGCTGCCGCCGGGTTTGAGGATGCGGTGCGTCGCCGCGGCGATGGCCGGGCCGACGCCCGCGGGCAGCGTGGAAAAGGGCAGTCCCGACAGCACGTGATCGGCATGATCGAACCCGTGCGCGCGTACGATGGCCTCCACATCGGCGGCGGAGCCCAGCACCGCCTTGAACCGGCTGTCGGCGATATCCCGGGCAAGATAGTCGATGAAGTCGGCGTTGGTGTCGATGGCGATCAGCGTCGCGCTGCCCTTCATCCGGTCGAGCACCGGGCGGCAGAAGGTGCCGACGCCGGGGCCATATTCGACGAACAGATCGACGTTCGACCAATCGACCGGCGCCAGCATCCGGTCGATCAGCGCATCGCTCGACGGAATGATCGATCCGACCATGACGGGATGTTTGACGAACCCCTTGAGGAACATGCCCCAGGGTCCAAGCCGTTTGAGCCCCCGGTCAATGATGCGGGCCGGCAGGCGGGGCTCGGCCTTGGAAGAGGGCATGGACGATTCCGAAAGGCGCCGACGGTCGCGCCGGCAGTGGGTCAGCGCTCGTTCGCAGATTAGGTTCCGGCTGACAAGGCGGCGTCGGCCTTCACGCGATCGAGCGCGCGGCGCCACCCGGCGAGCCGCCGTTCGCGCACATGGCCCACCATGCGCGGCACGAAGCTGTCGATGCCGGGGCGCATCGCCTGCGCATCGGCCAGATCGGGGTAGAGGCCGGCGCCGACGGCGGCGAGCATGGCGGCACCGCGCGCGGTCGTCTCGACATCCGTGGGCCGGTCGACGGTCAGTTCGAGCATGCTGGCCAGATCCTGCGCCATCCAGTCGTTGGCGCTCATGCCCCCGTCGATGCGCAGCGTATCCCAGGCCGCTCCGTCGGCGCGGAAGGCGGCGGCGAGATCGTGGCATTGATGCGCCATCGCCTCCAGCGTGGCGACGACGATATGTCCGCGCTTTGTGCGCAGGGTCAGCCCGGTGATCGCGCCGACCGCCTGCGGCACCCAGTGTGGCGCGCCGAGACCGCTGAGCGCGGGGACGAAGACGACCCCGTCGTTGTGCGGCACCGATTTGGCGAGAGCCACGGTTTCCTGCGCGCTGTCGATCAGGCCGAGCCCGTCGCGCAGCCATTTGACCGCGCTGCCAGCGACGAAAATCGACCCTTCGAGCGCATAATGCCGCCGCCCGCCGATCTGGTGGAGGATTGTCCCGAGCAGCCGATGCGTCGAGGTAGGTACCGTCGTTCCCATGTTGGTGAGGACGAAGGCGCCGGTGCCGAACGTCGCCTTGGTTTCGCCCGGCGCGAGGCAGCCCTGCCCGATCGTCGCCGCCTGCTGGTCACCGACGAGCCCGCAGATCGGGATGGGTGCGCCAAAGAGGTCGGGCGCGGTATGGCCGAAGACGCCGTGGTTATCGACCACCTCCCCCAGCGCGCCGAGCGGCACGCCGAAAAGCTCGGCGAGGCCGGCATCCCAGCTCGCGCCGGTCAGCGGCAGCAGCATCGTGCGGCTGGCGTTGCTGGCGTCGCTGACGTGCAGGCCGCCCGTCAGTTTCCACACCAGCCAGCTTTCGACCGTCCCCATCGCCAGCCGGTCGCCCATGGCGCGGGCATCCTCCACATTGTCGACGATCCAGCGCATCTTGGTCGCCGAGAAATAGGGGTCCAGGAGGAGTCCGGTGCGGCGCTGCACCTCGTTTTCGTGCCCCGCGGCCTTCAGCGCGTCGCACTGGTCGGCGGTGCGGCGATCCTGCCAGACGATGGCGTTGCAGACGGGTTCGCCCGTCGCGCGGTCCCAGGCAACGACCGTCTCGCGCTGGTTGGCGATGCCGATCGCGGCGATATGGCTCGCACCCCCGGCGCGCTCGACGAGCGCGCGCGCGCAGGTGAGCGTGCGGTCCCAGATCTGGGTCGCGTCATGCTCGACATGATAGGGGCGCGGGTAAAGCTGGTCGATCGCATGGCCCTTGGTCGCGACGACACCGCCGTCGAGCGCATAGAGCATGCCTCGGGTCGAGGTGGTGCCTGCATCGATGACCAGTATATATTGCTCGGTCACATATTCCCCCGCCCGGTCCGCCGGGCCGCGACGCTAGCCCGGGAGGCGGGCGGCGATGTGGCTTTCCAGCGCAGAGCGGCCCGCCGCGTCAAGCCTGAGGCCCAATTTGGTGCGCCGCCACAGGATGTCGTCCGCGGTGCATGCCCATTCGCGCGCCATCAGCCAATCGACCTCCGCTGCGGTCAGGCCGGCGCCGAAATGCGCGCCCAAGGCGTTCATTCCCCTCGCATCGCCCAGCCAGCGCCGCGCGTCGGTGCCATAGGCGCGGGCGATCCGGTCGATGGTCGCGGCGTCGAGGAAAGGATAGTCGCGCGCCAGCAGCGCCATTTGCGCCGGTAGTTCGTGCAGGTCGAAGTCCCCGCCCGGCAGCGCGCGCTCGGCGGTGGTGCAGCGGACGGACAGCGGGGGGAGGTAGGGTGCCAGCAGATCCAACGCCTCCCGCCCGAGTTCGCGATAGGTCGTGATCTTGCCGCCGAACACCGACAGGATCGGCGCCCCGCCGGCATCGTCGCTGATTTCGAAGCGGTAGCCGCGCGTCGCGGCCTCGGGCTTGCCCGAGCCGTCGTCGATCAACGGGCGTACGCCGGAATAGCTGTGGACGACATCGGCCGGGCCGACCTGCGTGCGAAAATACTGGTTGGCGCCCTCGCACAGATAGGCGATCTCCTCCGTGCTTGCCGCGATCGGCGCGCCTTCCTCATGGTCTCGGTCGGTCGTGCCGATCAGCGTGAAATCGCGCTCGTAGGGGATGGCGAAGAAGATGCGCCCATCGGGCAGCTGGAAAAAATAGCTGTATCCATGATCGAACAGGCGACGCACGACGATGTGCGATCCGCGCACGAGGCGGAGCTTGTGCCCCGACGCGACGCCCGCGCGCCCGGCGAGCGCGAGCACCGCGGGTCCGGCGGCATTGACGACCGCCGTTGCCGTAAAGGCGCCGGGCGGGGTTTCGATGCGCCAGCGGCCGCCGTCCCGCGCAAGGCCGGTCACCTCGGTGCGCGGCAGCACGGTCGCGCCATGGTCGGCGGCGTCGCGCGCGTTGAGGACGACCAGCCGCGCATCGTCGACCCAACCGTCGGAATATTCGAAGCCGGTCGAGAAGCCCGGCAGCAGCGGCGCGCCGGCGGGATGCCGCGCGAGCGCGACGGTCCGCGTCGCCGGCAGATGCTTTCGTCCGCCGATATGGTCGTAAAGGAACAGGCCGAGCCGCAGCAGCCAGCGTGGGCGCAGGCCTCGGCGATAGGGCAGCACGAAGCGCATCGGATGGATGATGTGCGGCGCGATGGCCCACAGCCGCTCGCGCTCGGTCAGCGATTCGCGCACCAGTCCGAATTCGAGATGCTCGAGATAGCGCAGGCCGCCATGGATCAGCTTGGTCGAGGCGGAAGAGGTGCCGGCGGCAAGGTCGCCGCGCTCGAGCAGCAGCACCTTCGCCCCGCGCAGCGCCGCATCGCGCGCGATGCCCGCGCCGTTGATGCCGCCGCCGACGACGGCCAGGTCATAATGGTCGTTCACTTGACCGCGCCCTGGCGCAGCAGGCGAGGCACCAGGATTACCGAAGCGAGGAGCGGGTGGCGGCGCTGCCAGTCGGTGATGACCAGCCGCGTGCCGGCGTGGCGGTTGATCTTCCAGGCGAGGTAATCGATGCCGCCGGCGAAAGTGAAGGCGGCCTTGGCGAGGCGGACGATCGAGAGCAATTTGCCCTCGATACGCCGCCGCGCCCAGCCGCCGCCCCGCGCATCGGCTGGGATCGCGGCAATGGCAGGACCGCTGAAGCGGGCATAGCGAGCGAGGTCGGCGTCGACCACCGACGCGGCGCGGCTGGCGCGTTCGGCGCGCAGTTCGGCGGAATAGGTCAGTGCAAAGGCGCGGCGCCACCGGTCCAGCGGCGCTTCACCTGCGCGGGCGCCGGCGGCGGCGAGCAGCGCCGGCGCCGCGCGTGCGACCGCCTCGATCGCGCGCTCCCGCGCCGCCGGATCGCTGCACCAGACGAGACGCGCGGGCTGTGCGAAACGCGCCCAGACCGAGACGTTCCGCGTTTCTGGACCGCACCGGCGAAGGAAGTCCGCCTCGCTCAGCACCGCATATTTGGCGGCTTGCCCGCTTTGCCCGAACGGGAAGACGTTGGGCGGGATCAGCCGGTTCGCGGCCGCGCGCCAGCCCCGTCCGTACGCCGCGCGATAATCCGATACGATCAGGTAGAAATCGAGCATCAGCCCGTCGAGCCGCTCCTCGCGCAGGCACGAGCCATAGAACAACACCGCGCGCGCGGCATCGGGATAGAGGCCGGCGATCGCAGCCGCCATCCGTGCGACCTCCGGCCGCACGGCTTGCGCCAATTCCTCGCGCACCAGCGCCGTCAACGCGCCCTTGTCGCCCACCTCAGGCCGCGAGGCGCAGGAACGGAAACGGCGCCGTGGAGCGCAGGGTGATCGGTTCGCCGGCAAGCGCCTCGAATATCTCGCCGTCGAGGACAACGCTCGACCGGTCGCCTTCGATACGGATGCTGTCGCCACGCTGGAAATGGAAACCGGGCGCCGTCGTCACCCCCAGTTTCCCGAACAGACCAACACGCACCATGGAGATGAGCGAACGGAAATCGCGGCTTACCGCCAGCAGCTTCATGCGCCCGCACTCGTCGCCGTTCGACAGTTTGGCGTGATAGAGAAGCTTTTCGAGCGTCGTCACGATCAGCACGGCGAAACGCCCGCTGATCGCCTCGTTGCGGTGCACGGTGACGGTGACGGGGCGCGATGGCAGCTGCACCAACCGGCCCACCCCGGGGATCAGCGACAGCAACACCATGAAGGCCGCGACGACATGGCTGATGCCGTTGGGCAGACCCAGCGGATAGATACGGTGGCGGCAGTAGAGGATGATGTCGGCGAGGCCCGCGCCGCCCAGGAACATGCCCAGCACCGGCTTGTTCGACACGCCGCGCGACAGCGAGATCAGTTCACGCTCGACGATATGCTTGGCCATGCAGCTCTTCGCGAGGGTCGCGACATGCGCCAGGGCAGCGAGCGGATCGCCCTCGGCGCCGAGATCGAGCGCGATGAGATTGGTCTTGCCATTCGGCAGCACCGCTACCGGCGGCACCTGCCCGGTCGGGAAATAGCCGCCATTGTGCAGCTCGGTCAGCGTCGCCTGGACGGTGCCGTCGCCACCGTTGATGGCGATGACGCGCGGCCGCACCAGCGCGATCGAGCGCATCGCATCCGCGATCTGGTCGACATGCTCGACCTCATAATGGAAGATATCGCTGCGCTGCGCGCAAAAGGCGCGGATGCGCGGCAACTGGGCGCGGTTGCCCGTCGAACGGGGGTTCGACAGGAGGGCGACCGCGACCATGCCGCGCTCAGTCGATCGGCTCGAACGAAGAGCCGTTCACATAGTTGAGGACGACGTTCACCCGCACCGGGGCAGCCGCGACGTTGAAACCGACGCGCGCAAGGCTCGGCTTGCGACGCAGCGCGAGGTCGATGAGGCTGACATCGGGATTGCCGGAAAAGCCGCCACCGTCCGACCGGTCCGAACGGCCGTTGCCGTTGGCGTCGTGGCGCACCGATACCGCGTAGCGGCCCGCGGCCGCGACCGGCACGCACACCGGCATGTCACCCGCGCGGGTAACGGGCAGGTCGATGCGCGCGAGATACTGGCGGCGCTCCAGGAAGGTGCGCGGATTGGCAGCGTATAGCTGGACGCGCAGCGTGCCGGTGCGGCTGCGGAAACCGGTCACATTGACGACGACCGCCGCGTTGCCGGCGGCGCAGCGCGCGGCATGGGGGCCGATCGCCGCATCCGCGGGCGCGATGCCCGCCGTCGCGCCCGCCAGGATCGCGGCGGCGGCAGCAGTCGAAACAAGCTTCTTCACCATGGTCACTCCGTATGACGGTCCCGACGCGATTGCCGCGCGGGCATGACCCCCTCTTTTTTTTCCGAATACGCTATCGCCGCACTTTGCGGCGAAAATGGGGTGAGTGCGCGGGCTCCCCGTGGCACCGCCGCGCCCGTGAACGACGGCTTTGCGGTGGGGCGGGCTTTGCGCTACGCGGACGTGCGACCTCTCCCGCGCGCAAAGGCCCTTCCCTGCCCCGAATCCTCGCCTGGACCGCGACCGATCGCTATATCGCGCGGCTGATCGCGGTGCCGCTGTTCGGCACGCTGGTCCTTTCAGCGATGCTGCTCGTGCTCGAAAAGATGCTGCGGTTGTTCGACTTCGTGGCGACCGAGGGCGGGCCGGTCAGCGTCGTGTGGCGGATGCTGGCCAATCTCATTCCCGAATATCTCTCACTAGGCATCCCCATCGGCTTGACGCTGGGTATCCTGCTCGCCTTTCGCAAGCTCGCGACATCGTCCGAGCTCGACGTCCTGCGCGCGGTCGGCCTGAGTTACGCGCAATTGCTGAAGGCGCCCTATGCCTATGCGATCGCACTCGCCGCGCTCAACCTCGCCATCGTCGGCTTCATCCAGCCCTACGCCCGCTATGCCTACGAGGATCTGCGCTTCGAGCTGCGTTCGGGTGCGCTGGGCGCATCGATCAAGGTAGGCGAGTTCACCAATCTGGGGTCGCGCCTGACGCTGCGCGTGGAGCGAAGCGAGGACGAGGGCGCGAAGCTCACGGGCATTTTCGCCCGCGCGCGCGCCGCCAACGGGCAGACCATCGCCGCGAGCGCAAGTTCCGGCCGCTTCCTGGCGACGGGCGATCCCGATACCATCGTGCTCCGGCTGACCGACGGCATGCTGGTGCATGACGGCCCGACCTTCACCGCGCCGCGCGTGCTGACCTTCACGATGCACGACCTGCCGATCGACCTGCCCCGGATCGACGCGTTCCGCCGGCGCGGCGGTGCGGACCGCGAGCTGACCATCCCCGAGTTGGCGGTCGTCGGATCGGCGGCGGACACGCCCGAGCAGACGCGCTGGGAAAGCCGCGCGAACTTCCACTTCCGTCTGGTCGAGGTCGCCGCGATGCTGGTGCTGCCGCTGCTGGCCATCGCGCTTGCGGTTCCGCCCAAGCGGTCCACGTCGGCGCTGGGCGTGTTCCTGGCCATCGTGATGCTGGTGACGCAGCACAAGATCAACGAATATGCCGAGGATTTCGGCGCGCTCGGGCGGGTCGATCCGCTGCTCGCGCTGTGGATACCGTTCGCGCTGTTCGTCGCGCTGGTCGGGTGGATGTTCTATACCATCGCGTTCGTGCCCGGCGGGCAGCCCATCGCGGGGCTGGAGCGGATCTTTGCCAAGATATCGGACAGCATCGCCAGGCTGTGGAAGCGGCGCGGGCGCGGGGGCGGGGTGCCCGCATGAGCGCGCCCTCCTTTTTCCCGTCGCGCACGCTCGGCCTCTATGTCGCCAGGCTGTTCCTGGTGCGCAGCTTCGCCATCCTCGCGATGCTGGTGGTGGTGTTGCAGACGCTCGACCTGCTCGGCGAAAGCGGCAAGATCCTCGCCGTCGCGGGGAACAGCGACAGCGACGTGTGGCATTACATGGGCTTGCGCCTGCCGCAGATCGTCGAGACCTTCCTGCCATTCTCGGTATTGCTGGGCACGCTCCTCACGCTGGTGACCCTCAACCAGAACAGCGAAATCGTCTCGATGAAGGCGGGCGGCATGTCCGCGCACCAAATCCTCGCGCCGCTGCTGCTGGCCGGCCTGCTGGTGGCGGGCGTGAGCTATGCCTTCAACGAACGCATCGTGACGCGCGCCACCGCCAGCCTGAATGCCTGGCAGAAGGTCGATTACGCCACCGTGCCGCGTGCGAGCGGGGTGCGCGCCAATATATGGGTGCGCGATGGCGACAATCTGATCAACGCCGCGACGGTGCGCGGTTCGGGCGCGACGACTGAACTCGGCGGCGTCGCCATCTACGCGCGCGAGGGCGGCCGCCTGCGGGTGATCGTCAATGCGGCCTCGGCCCGCCCGGGCGACGTGCCGGGCAGCTGGCGGCTGAACGATGCGCGGCGTTTCGAGGTGTCGAGCGGGCGCAGCCGGGCGTTGGGCGATACGGTCGTCGAGCTCGGCATCGCGCCGGCGCGCTTCACCCTCGCCAACGTCGATGGCGACGAGCTCGCCTTCGTGCCGTTGCGCGCCGCCATCGCCGAGCTGGACGCGGCCGGCCGGCCCACGGGCGAGCTGCAGGCGCTGCTGTGGCACAAGATCGCAGGGCCATTGTCTTCGGTTTTGATGCCGATCCTTGGCGCGGTGGCGGGGTTCGGACTGGCGCGGTCGGGCCAGCTGTTCGTGCGCGCGGTGATCGGCATGGCGCTGGGCTTCGCCTATTTCGTCGCCGACAATTTCGGACTGGCGATGGGCAGCCTGGGTGCCTACCCGCCGCTGCTCGCGGCATGGGGACCGTTCCTGCTGTTCTTCCTGATCGGCGAGCTGGTGCTGCTGCGCAGCGAGGAATAGCCTAGCGCACGATCCCGCCCGACGAGCGCACCAGCCGCGCGACGAGCCCCGGCAACCCCGCATAGCTGGCGCCGTGATAGGTCGAGCCGGTGTCCAGCGCGCCAGAGATGCGCCGATGCGCCTCCGCCAGCGCATGATAGGGCAGGCCGGGCAGCAGATGGTGCAGCGCGTGATAGCGCAGGCCCACCGGCGCCCACAACGCGGGCAGGAGCGACGGCGGCGGCACGTTGACGCTGTCGAGATATTGCGCGGTGACGCTCATCGCCTCCCCCTCATTCTCCCACAGATGCGCAACCAGGGTGCGCGTCTGATTGAGGACAAGCGTGCCCGAGACAATGGCGAGCACGATGAGGAAACTGACCAACGGAACGAGTCCGGTCACGACGGCGGCGATGATCGCGACGGCCCACAGCGAGGCGGCGGTTTCCAGGATTAGCCACTCGCGCCGCGCCGCGCCCTCGGGCGGACGGCGGCGGAAAGCCGGGTTGATGACCAGGCCGGAATAGCGTTCGACAACGATGCGGCGCAGCGGCGGGATCAGCACCGATAACGGAGAAAGCACACCGTAGCGGACGAGGAGCCCGATCGGCCCCAGCGCGGC
Source organism: uncultured Sphingomonas sp. (assembly GCA_965365395.1). Lineage (GTDB taxonomy): Bacteria > Pseudomonadota > Alphaproteobacteria > Sphingomonadales > Sphingomonadaceae > Sphingopyxis. Next base: position 24,059 of record CBDUBN010000006.1, on the reverse strand, counting down.
GACGGCGACGAACAATGGGACGGTCCACGGCCTCATCAGCGCAAGCGGCAGATATTCGGGATCCTGCGCGGTGCCGTAGCGGGTGCGCGCATGGTGCAGATTGTGGATGCCTTCGTACATGAAGGACGGAATCAGCAGCGGCACACCGATCAGAGTGTTCCAGCCGGCCCAGAAGCCGGGCAGGCCGCTGCGCTTGATATGCGTGATCTCGTGGATGAAACTGCCCGCGCGGTAGAGCGCGAGAATCGCAACCAGCGCCGCGCCCAGCAGCAGCGGCCAGCCACTGGCCGTGACCGCAATGGCCGTCGCGCCATAACCCAGCGCCGTCGATCCCAGGAAATCGGCCCAATAGATCGCGGGCGATGGCGCGTTGAGATCGCGCGTCAACTCCGCCGCGGCGCGGATCATGGCGCGGTCGTCGGCGATCGCGGCACGCGCCGCCGGGCGGGGCGCCTGGGGCGGGGCGGCGCGTTCCACGGTGCTGGGATCGATCGTGGCGGTGATCATCATGGCTTTCGCTATAGGGGCGCGTCGTGGCAGCATCGTGGCAGAGCGCGCCGCCGGGGGAGACGTTTGCCGCCGCGATACGTGCTGCTAAGGGCGTGAAGATGGGAGCGCACACCTCGAAAATCCAGATCGTGGCGGTCAATACCCGCGCCGAGCGGCGCGAGTTCGTCGAATTGGCCTATCGATTGAACGCCGGCGACCCGCATTGGGTGCCGCCGCTGCGCGCGGACGTGCACGCGCTGATCGATGCGAAGAAGAATCCATGGTTCGGGCATGGCCGCGGGCGGTTGTTCCTCGCGCGGCGCGACGAGCGGACCGTCGGGCGGATCAGCGCGCACATCGACAATCTCGCGCTGGAGCAGCCGCCCGAGCAGGGCTTTGGGCCCGGTACCGGTTTCTGGGGGCTGTTCGAGGCGGAGGATGCCGCAACCGCCGCAGTTCTGCTCGACAGCGCGGCCGCGTGGCTGCGCGCCGAGCGCATGACACGCATGCTGGGGCCGGTGAGCCTCGCCATGTGGGACGAACCGGGGCTGCTGGTCGAAGGGTTCGGGCAGCGGCCGTCGGTGATGATGGGGCACAACAGCGCGGCCTATGCTGGCTGGATCGAGGGGTCGGGCCACGCACCGGTGCAGGATCTGGTCAATTACCGCCTGCCGATCGCCGATGGGCTGCCCCCGATCGTCGGGCGCGTCGTCGCCATGGGTGAAAAGGCGGGGCGTATCCGCATACGCAAGGTCGACAAGAGCCGGTTCGACGAGGAGGCCGCGCTGATCATCGGCATCCTCAATGATGCCTGGGCGGGCAACTGGGGCTTCACCCCCTGGACGGCAGCGGAAATCGCCTATGGCGGCAAGAAGCTGAAACCGATCGTGTTCGAGGACCTGATCCGCGTCGCCGAACTGGACGGGGAGCCGGTGGCGTTCATGATGACCGTGCCCGACCTCAACGAAAAACTGGCGGGCTTCGGCGGCAATCTGCTGCCGTTCAACTGGGCACGGCTGTTGTGGTGGCTGCGCAGGCCCAAGGCGCGGTTGATGCGGGTGCCCCTGATGGGCGTGGTGCAGCGGCTGCAGGGCACGCGCACCGCATCGCAGATCGCCCTCATGCTGGTCGAATATATCCGCCGTGCCGCGGTCGAGAATTACGGCGCGACCGAGGGCGATTTCGGCTGGGTATTGGACAGCAACGGGCCGATGAAGTCGGTCGGCGAAGCGGTGGGCGGCACGATCAACAAAGTCTATCGCATCTACGAAAAGAGACTGTAACCAGGGGTCAGGGACGGTCACCCAGGGTATAGCGCGGCCCCGGCCCGTGCACCGCCGCGCGGTCCCCCACATTGTACAGCGCGCAACGATCGAGACTGAGGCAGCCGCAGCCGATGCAGCCGTCGAGATTGTCACGCGTCTGAACGAGTTCGTCGATGCGGCGGTCGAGTTCGGCGCGCAGCCGCCCGCTGATCGCGGCCCAATCGGCACGGCTCGGTGTACGGCCCGCCGGCAGGCGTCCAAGCTCCGCCGCGATCGCATCCAGGCTGAGGCCGAGCCGCTGCGCGATCAGGATGAACGAGACGCGCCGGATTTCCGAACGCGCATAGCGTCGCTGATTGCCGGCCGTCCGCAGCGACTCCACCAGTCCGCGCGCCTCGTAGTAACGGATCGCGGAAACCGCGCAGCCCGTGCGCCGCGCGATTTCGCCGATGGGCAGAAGGTCGGTCGACAGCATGAAGCACGGCTAGCGCATTTTTCGCTTGAGCTGAAGCTGGCTTGAGGTCCCACAAGGTGATCATCCGCAACGACTCGTCAGGAGAGCGCCATGATCATCACCCCGATCATCGAACATGTGAATTTGACCGTATCCGACAATGCGCGCGCCGCCGCGCTGTTTATCCGCCTGTTCGACTGGCGCGTCCGTTGGGAGGGGCCGGCGCGCGATGGGGGCCATTCGGTCCACGTCGGCGACGACCGATTCTATCTGGCGCTGTACACGCCGCCCGCGGATCGCGTGGCGGCCGACCGGTTCGCAAAGGGCCAGCCGCTCAACCATGTCGGCTTCCTGGTGGGCGATATCGAGCAGGCGAAGGCAGACGTCGCCGCAGCGGGCCTCGAGCCGTTCAACCACGAACGCTATGAACCGGGCGAACGTTTCTATTTCTTCGACTGGGACGGGATCGAGTTCGAGATCGTCAGCTATGCCTAGTCGCGCAGCTCAATCCAGGTCGCGGCATGGTCGCTCGCCTTCTCGCGTGTCCGGTGGTCCTTGTCGACGCCGGCATCGACCAGCCGGTCGGCGGCCGCGGGGGAGAGGAGCAGGTGGTCGATGCGGAAACCCGCGTCGCGCTGCAGGGCGGCGGCCTGGTAATCCCAATAGGTCCAGACGCCCCCGCCGGGATATCGCGCACGCAACGCATCGGTCCAGCCATCGCTGAGGATGCGGCGGTAGGCGGACCGGCTCTCGGGCTGCATCAGCGCGTCGCCGGCCATCGCGGAGGGTTTGTAGACATCGTCGTCGTTGGGGATGACGTTGAAATCGCCGGCGATGACCGCCGGTACTTCCTCGGCGAGGATGGCCTGCGCTCGGTTACGCAGCCGTTCCATCCAGCCGAGCTTATAGTCGAATTTGGGGCCTGGCTGCGGATTGCCGTTGGGCAGGTAGATGCCTGCGATCCGCAGGCCGAACACGTCGGCTTCGATATAGCGGCTCTGCACATCCTCGGGATCGCCGGCGAGGACGCGACCGACCTCGACCGGGGGTTCGCCGCGCGCGAGGATGGCGACGCCGTTGAACCCCTTCTGCCCATGCCACACCCCGCGATACCCGGTGGCCTCGACCTCCGCGATCGGCAGCGTTTCGTCGGAGGATTTAAGCTCCTGCAGGCAGACGATGTCTGGCTGCGTCTCGCTCAGCCATTCGATCAGGCGGGGCAGCCGCGCCTTGATCCCGTTGACGTTGTAGGTCGCGATTTTCATGGCAGCGCTGCTAGCACAGTCGCGCGGCCCTGCCAGCGTCCGCTAGATCGCGAAGCTCGACCCGCAGCCGCAGCCGGCGGCGGCATTCGGGTTGGTCACCTGAAAGCTGGCGCCGCCCAGCGATTCGACGAAATCGACCGCGGACCCGCGCAGGAGATCGAGGCTGATGCTGTCGACCACCAGTTCGACGCCGTCGGTCGCGCTGACGCTGTCATCGGTCTCGACGCTGTCCGCCATGCCGAACTTGTAGGTGAATCCGGAGCATCCGCCGCCTTCGACCGACAGGCGCAGCCTGGCGGGGGCCCCTTGTCGGGTCGCGATGGCCCGGACCCGCGCGGCGGCGGACGGGGTCAGCACGACCCGGTCGGCGGTAACATTTTCGCTCATGCGTCCGAGATAGGTGCGGACACGCGATGCGGCAACTCGCTCGCGAACGAAGAGCTACTCGCGCGGACCGCCGAGCGCCACATTGCCGTGACCGGCGGCGGCGACCATTACGCCGTCGTCGGCGATGAAGGGGATGGGATTGACCGGAGCGCCCGCGATGCGGACCTCGTAATGAAGATGCGGGCCGGTGGAGCGGCCGGTCGAGCCCACGAGGCCGATCATGTCGCCGCGGCGCACGCGCTGGCCGGGCTGCACCAGGATCTCGCTCATGTGGCCGTAACGGGTCTGCATCGCATGGCCATGCTCGATCTCGACATATTTGCCATAGCCGCTGACCCACTGCGCGCGGCCGATGGTGCCGTCGGCGGTGGCATAGATGGGCGTGCCGGTCGGCCCGGGGATGTCGATGCCGTTGTGGCGCGCACGACGGCCGGTGAATGGATCGCTGCGGTGGCCGAACTGCGAGGTCAGGCTCATCGCGTCGACCGGGCGACGTGACGGAATGGCGATCGCCTGGGCGGCGGGCCCGTCCATCTGGCGCCAGGCCGAGAACAGCGAGCGGAACTGCGTATCGCCCGCGGGCGCGCCGTTCACCCGCGCGGCCAGCGTCGGCGTCGCGCTGACCATCGCGGCGGCCGTCGCATCGGCGGCGGCGATCGCGGCTTCGGCTTCCTGGCTGTCGAGAACGGTATCGGGGCTGTCGAGATCGACCGGCGCGGTGTTGGCGCTGACGGCGCTAAGCCCGGCGGCGGCGGCGATGACGATCAGGCTGCGCGTGGCGCGGCGGAATGCGGTGTGGAACATGCGACCCCGAATGGTTGCGCGGCTCGCCGGGACACCCCGGCACGGCCACGCTAAATGTCTCTTCCATGGGCCGAATTTTTCCGGTCCCCGCTCGGGAACCTTCGTGCATCGCAAAGGTTAATCACACAACCGCGGCATAATATAACTGCGTCAGACCGGCTGACTCGCGCGCCGAGTCGTTGAACGGCGGCTGCAGGGCACCGCGAAATCCCTGTTCGATCAGTTTTTTCCACGTTGCATGCGAGTCGATGCCGGCACGTGTGCAAGCCCATTCGAACCAGCGCGTGCCCGTAGCCACATGGCGGATCTCGTCTCGGTAGATGCGGCGCAAGATCGTCGCGCTGGCGCCATCGCCGGCGGCGTCGAAGCGCGCGATGGTGGCCGGGGTGACGTCGAGGCCGCGCGCTTCCAGCACCATCGGCACGACCGCAAGGCGGCTGAGCGGATCATGCGCGGTCGCTCGTGCCGACATCCACAGCCCATCGTGCGCGGGCAGCGCGCCGTAGCGGCTGCCCAGGCTGTGCAACCGGCGGTCGAGCAGCGCGAAGTGCATCGCCTCGTCCGCCGCCACGCGCAGCCAGTCGTCGACGAACGCCCGCGGAAAGCCCGCGCCGAAACGGCCCGCCATATCGAGCGCCAGCGCAATCGCCACATATTCGACGTGCGCAAGTGCATGCAGGTGCGCGATCCGGCCCCGCAGCGAACCGCCCCTGCCCCGCTTGGGCATGTCGCGTGGTGCCCTCAGTTCCGGTTCGGCCGGACGCGCCGGCGCGTCCGGCATCGCACGGTCGAAACGCCAGGCAAGCGCGCCCGAGCGCCAGCTGCGGACCAGCGCGCGCGTCGCCATAGCATGCGCGCGTGGCTCGGCGATGCCGAGCGTGTCGGCGATGGCGCGGCTTACGGAAGCCATGGTGGAAGGGCGCGCGCCATGCGCTTCACAGCGCTCGCGCGGCGGCCAGCACTTCGGCGGCGTGACCCTTCACGCGCACGTTGCGCCACGTCCGCGCAAGCCGCCCGCCGGCATCGAACAGGAAGGTCGCGCGCTCGACCCCCATATACTGGCGGCCGTACATCTGTTTCTCCACCCAGACACCCCAGGCTTCGGTCACCGACCCGTCCTCGTCCGCGGCGAGAAGGACGCCGAGGCCATATTTGTCGGCAAAACGCGCAAGCTTCGCCGGCGCGTCTCGCGAAACGCCGACGACCCTCGCGCCCAGCGCATCGAACCCGCCGATGATCGCCGTGAATTCCTGCGCTTCGCTGGTGCAGCCGGGCGTATCCGCCTTGGGGTAGAAATAGACCACCAGCGGATGGCCGATCATCGCGGCCAGATCGAGCGGCGTACCGTCCGACAAGGTCAGCCGGCTTGGTGGGATGGGGTCGCCTTCGTTCATATCACTGCCCTCTGCGAGACGCGCTGCCACCAGCTGCGCACGCTTTGCCGTGCCGCGTCATAGGCTGCAAGCAGTGCGGGCCAGCCGCCGTCGGCAAAGCCGCAGACGTGCGCGATGCGCGCGCGCGTTTCCTCGTTCGCCGGTTCGCCGTCGGGGGCCATCAGCCGCAGCGCGACAAGCATGCGCCCCATCAGGTCCATCGCCGGCCGCACGTCATCGGGCGCCAGGCCGGCGGCGTTGAGGTTGCGCAGCGCGACGTTGAGACGCGGATCGAGGCCGCTGGCGTGCAGCAGCTGGGTGGCGTGCAGCGCGAATTCGAGGTCGACGAGCCCGCCGTCGATCAGCTTGACGTCCAGCGGGCCGGCCGGCGGCTTGTGCGCCTGCATGTCGCCGCGCATCCTGGCGATGTCGGCAATCGTCGCCGCCCGGTCGCGCGGTCGCCGCAGCACCTCGTCGATACCCGCCGTCAATGCCGAGCGGGCGGCGGCGGAGCCGAAAACCGGCCGCGCCCGCGTCAGCGCCATATGCTCCCACGTCCAGGCATCCTCGCGCTGGTAGCGCAGGAAGGCGTCGAGGCTGGCGACGAGCGGACCCTGGGCGCCCTGGGGGCGGAGCCGGACGTCGACCTCGTACAGCCCGCCTGCCGCTGTCGGCACCGACAGTGCGGCGATCACCCGCTGCCCCAGCCGGTTGAAATAGCTCGTCGCGCCGAGCGGGCGGCCGCCGTCCGACTCGGCGTGGATGTCGCCGGTGAACAGCAGGATGAGGTCGAGGTCGCTGGCATGGGTCATCGCCCTGCCCCCCAGCCGGCCGAGCGCCAGGACGAGGAGCTCGCCGCCCGGTACGCGGCCGTGCGCCGCCTCGAACTCGGCGACCGTGGCCGCGCCCAGCGCCCCGATGGCTGCATCGGCGATGTCGGCATAACCCCGCGAAACCGCCAGCGCGTCGCGCGCGCCCTCGACGAGTTGCACCCCCAGCGCGAAACGATGCTCGCCGACGACGCGGCGCACATGGTCGAGCTGCGCCTCGTAGCCGCCGCGCGGCGTCCTCATCCGCGCCGCAAGCTGCCCTCGATCCGCATGGTCGCCGAACACCGATGCGTCGATCAGTCCCTCGATCAGCCCGGGCCGGGCAGCCAGATCAGCCGCGAGCGCCGGAGCGCAATCCAGTACGGCGAGCAGCGTGGCCAGCAGTTGCGATCGCGCGCCCAGCAGGTTGAACAGGTTGATGGCGCTCGGCAGTCCGCAGATCAGCGTATCGAAGCGCGCCAGCGTCGCATCGGGACGGGCGGTCGCGCCGATCGCGCGCATGAGATCGGGCAATACCTCTTCCAGCGCCTCCCGGGCGGCAGCGCTGCGCAGGACGCGCACGCTCCCGCTGCGCCATTCGCCGACGCGGCGGACGACCGCGACCGGGTCGGCGAAGCCTGCGCCGCGCGCGCATTCCGCGATGGCCTCCGCGCGCAGCGGCCAATGGCGGGCGGTGCGCGCGGCATCGACGCCCAGCAGGGCCCCGTAGCGCTGCGCAACGTCCGCCACGACCGGCGCGAGCGATGCCAGCAGCGCGTCCCCGCCCGCAAGACCATGCAGGCGCGCGACGCCGTCCAGTGCAGCCGCGTTTTCCGGCAGGGCGTGCGTCTGACGGTCGTCGACCATCTGCAGTCGGTGCTCGATGGTGCGCAGCGTGCGGTAATGACGCCGCATGCTCTGCGCGACCGCAGGCTCGACCAAGCCTGCGTCGGCGAGCGCGGCCAGCGCATCCAGCGTCGCCGGCTTGCGCAACGCAGGGTCACGGCCGCCGTGGATGAGCTGCTGCACCTGCGCGAAGAACTCGACCTCGCGGATGCCGCCACGGCCCCGCTTCAGATCGAAACCGGGGCCGAACGCCTGTCCGTCGGCATAGTGGCTGCGGATGCGCGCGCTGATGTCGCCGATGCGTCGCAATTGGCCGAAATCCATGCTGCGCCGCCAGATGAACGGCTGGATCGCATCGAGGAAACGCGCGCCCAGTGCCTCGTCGCCGGCAACCGTGCGCGCGCGAATGAAGGCCGCCTGCTCCCAGGCGAGCGCCTGCGACTCATAATAGCCGATCGCCGCGTCGACGGGCAGCGCGATCGGCGTCGCCTCGGGCGACGGGCGCAGGCGCAGGTCGACCCGCAAAACATAGCCATCCGCGGTCCTCGTCGAGAGAATGTCGACCCAGCGCCGCGCCAGCCGCACCGCCGCCTCGCCGGGATCCTCGCGGGATCGGCGCGGCAGCGTTTCGGGATTGAAGATTAGGACGGGGTCGATATCCGAGCTGTAGTTGAGTTCTCGGCTGCCCTGCTTTCCGAGAGCGATGACCGCGAATCCGCGAACCGCCTCACCGGGAGCGCGGTCGGAGAAGGCCGCAGCCAGCGCACGCCCGCAGGCATCGTCGGCGAAATCGCTGAGCGCGCGCGTCGTCGCCTCGAACGTGCGCTCACCGGCAAGATCGGCGAGAGCGATGAGCAGCGCCAGATCGTTGCGGCGGCGGCGCAGCGCGGATGCGGCATCGCCGCCGTCGCCAGGGTCGGACACGAGGGCAATTGCCGCATCGAACCCGCCTGTCCGGTAGGCGTCGACGAGGGGTGCGCGCGCCGCGGCGAGGCCCGCAAGGAACTGCGCGTGCACCGTTGCGCGCTCGATCGCGGCGTGGCGGTCGGGACCTGTGCTACCGTTGGGGACGGTCACGTGCCGCCCCCCTGCCCGAGCGGCGGCGTCACCAAGTCTCAGCGACCGCCGCTGATGGTGTCGACCTCGCTCAGTATCTCGGCCATCGCCGAACTGCCGCCGAGGTCGGCCGACTCGCGCCTGGGCAACGCGCCGCCGCCGATGAGCTCCTCAAGCGCCACGCGGCCGCGGGCGACCCGGCTCTTGATCGTGCCGACCGCGACGCCGCAGATTTCAGCGGCTTCCTCGTAGGCGAAACCACCCGCACCGATCAGGATCAGCGCCTCGCGCTGCGCGGTGGGCAGCATCTGCATCGCGCGGTGCAGATCGCCCAGTTCGACATTGCGGTCCTGCGACGGTGGCGCCGCCAGCACGCGATCGGCGACGAGATCGTCCCACTCGCCGCGGAAGCGGTTGCGGCGCATCTGCGACAGGAAGACGTTGCGCAGGATGATGAATGTCCAGGCGCGCATGTTGGTGCCCGCCTGGAACCGCTTGCGCGCATTCCAGGCCTTGAGCAGCGCCTCCTGCACCAGATCGTCGGCCAGCTCGCGTGATCCCGACAGAGACCGGCCGAAGGCCCGAAGATGCGGTATCACGCCCGCCAGCTCGGTGCGGAAATCCTCGTCGCTGAGCGATTCGTGCGGGACCGGCGGCGGGCTTTCGCCCCCGTCGTCGTCCTCGTCGTCGATGGGTTGAATATCCGCCACGCCCGCCCTTACGCCGCCGCCGGAACCGTGGTCGCGTCGAAGAACAGCGCCTGGGCGACCGTCGCCTTGAGCGTCGCCTGCTGGAACGGCTTGGTGATGAGGAAGGTCGGTTCCGGCCGCTGGCCGGTAAGCAGACGCTCCGGAAAGGCGGTGATGAAGATAACCGGCACATTGCCGACCGTCAGGATGTCGGCCACCGCGTCGATACCCGAACTGTCATCGGCGAGCTGGATGTCGGCCAGTACCAGGCCGGGATTGGTCTCGCGCGCCATCGCCACCGCCTCGTCGCGGGTGACGGCGATTCCGACGACCTCATGCCCCAGGTCGCGGACGATCGATTCGATGTCCATCGCGATGATCGGCTCATCCTCGATTATCAGCACGCGACAGCGGGTCTGGCGGTCGATCTCGGCGAGCGCGGAAGCAACCAAGCCGTCCACTTCGCCAGCGTCGACATCGATGATGGTCGCGATATCCGCGTTCGAGAATCCTTCAAGCGCGTTGAGCAGCAGCGCCTGGCGTGACAACGGCGTAACGGCCGCGAGGCGCGCCCGTGCGATGGTTTCGGGATCGTCGGGCTCCCCGTCGGTCATCGGCAGGACGTCGTCGCCGCCGCTCAAATCCTGCGAACTGTTCCAGATGCCGTGAAATTGCCGGTACAGGCCACAGCGGGCGTCGCCCGCGGGAAACTGGTCAGGCGCATCGACGATCGACTGCAGCGTCGCCCGGACATAGGCATCGCCGCTCGACTGGGACCCGGTTAACGCTCTGGCATATCGACGAAGAAACGGAAGATGCGGGGCAAGCGTTTGTCCGAGCGTCATTGTCACATCCTGTTACACGGCTTCGGCGCGGCGCCGTCCGATGGGCCTTGGAACCATTGCTGGCGTCGATGGTTCCAACATCGCAATCATTTCGACCCGTCGGCGACTGTTTCGCCCGGCGTCTTTATGCTGTCCGCTCCGGAACCAAAGCGTTCCTCGCCGGTTCGGATCCATCAGATAGCACAGGAACCCGGGACAGCCACCCCCTTGCAATGCGCTGTCATGGTCTTTTCCAAACTGTCGATACTCTATATCACCCGGTCCAGCCGTCAGTTCATACGGCGGCAAGCGAGGATGGCGCAGTTGGCAGGCATGAACAACGACACAGATGCCACTCCGTCGGATCAACAGGATAATGAGGGTACAGGCGATGGTGCGCGCCCGCGGATCGCAACGCCGCTTGATTCGCTGTCCGCTTCCCTGCGCGGCATCTACCAGGATGCGCTCGACGTGCCGGTTCCCGACGACCTCCTGGCGCTGCTCCAGCAGATCGATCGCGTCTACCAGGAAGCGCTCGACGAACCTGTGCCGGAACGGCTGCTCGAAGAGGTCCGCAAGCTCGCCTGATCGCGTCGCTCCGAAAGGTCGCCGTCATAACTGATCCGTCGCTTCCTGGCGGCCAGAGCCTGCACCCCGCCGCCGCCGGCGAATCTGCTGTGCGCGCGGAACGCCGCCGTTCCCCCCGGCGGCGGCTATCGACCGGCAACATGCTTTTCCTGGTGCTCACGGTCGCGCTCGCGCCGGTCGGCGCCATCGCCTTCGGTGCAACGGCGCGTACCATCCTGACGAGCGATACCGAACGCGAGCTCCTGCTGCAGGTCGCCGCCGCCGAAAAAGCGGATCGGCTGGCCGGCCTACTGGATGCCGACGCCGCGCGCCTGGCGCAGACACTCGCGCTGTCCGGCAAGACGGCAAGCGCGACGACGCCGCCCGAGCCCAGCCCGCTTGCTGCCCAGCCGCAGCCCGGCGAAGCGCCGAACCCGGCGCCCACGCGCGAATTCAGCGCGGCGTGCGATGCGGTCGCGCGTGCCTTTCCCGGCGGCGGCGATCGGGCGGCGGCACAGGTGATCGACCGCACGACCGGTGCCGACGTGTGCGTGTCGGGCGTCCCTGCGATGAGCGGCGCGGCGCGGCTGCCGCTGGGGCGCGTCCTTATCGACAACCGTTCCGGGCTACTCGTTTATTCACTGGCGAACGTCGGATCGCGTGGGGTGGTGGTGCTGACCTACCCGTTCGGCATGATCGACCGCGTCGTCAGCGTCGACGCCCGATTACCGGCACACCGCATGGCTATCACCGTAGGCGCCGAGGAACATGCGATAAGCGATGCGATCGGCACGGTGCCAGGGCTGTTGCAGCTGGAATATCGCGCCGCCGTCGGCCAGTCGGGAATGGATCTGGTCATCAGCGCATCGCGCAGCTGGCTCAACGGGCCGGAGCTGATCGGCCTGCTCACCCCGCTTGGCATGTGGCTGCTGGCCGCGCTGCTGAGCTGGCTGGTCATCGACCGCATCCTGCTCTCCCCCATCCAGCGGCTTGAGCGAAGCATGGCGCGCTACCGGCCTGGCGATACGCTCAAGATGCCGACGTCGATCCTGTTCGCGGCGCACGAGGTCGATACCTTGCAGGGCACCATTGAACAGCTGACCGAGGCGGTCGCAAGCGACAAGGCCGCGCTGGCGCAGGGGCTGGAGGCGCAGCGCGCGCTCACGCGCGAGGTGCACCACCGCGTCAAGAACAACCTGCAGATCATCGCCAGCCTGATCAGCCTGCATAGCCGCGATGCGAAGGGCGCAGGCGAGATCGCGGCCTATCGCGGCATACAGCGCCGGGTCGATGCGCTCGCCGTCGTTCACCGCCATCTGCACGCCGACAACGAACATGCCAGCGGCATCGCCGTCGGCACGATGCTGGGCGAACTGTCGGTCGGCCTGCGCCACAGCATCGCCGCCGACTATGGGCCCGTCGACGTGACGGTTGCGGCCGACCCGGCGCAGGTCAGTCAGGATATCGCCCTGCCCGTCGCCTTCTTCGTGACCGAACTAGTGGAGCTTTCGAGCCTGTGCGATCCGCGCACGGGCATCGCCATCCAGCTGGTGCGCAAGCCCGGCAACATGGCGACATTGTCGGTGCGCAGTATCGGCCTGACTGGCTGCGCCGAGCGTGCGGGCTCGCGTTTCGCCAGCTACGAACGCGTGCTGACCGGCCTTTCGCGCCAGCTCCGCCAGCCGCTCCGCGACGACGCGGCGAACGGCGTCTATTCGATCGACGTGCCCGTACTCGGTCTTGCTACGCCCGCGCCGGGTGGTAGCGGCGCCTGAACGCTTCGGCAAAGGCGGTCAGCCGCCCGCGCATTATCGCATCGCGCATCGCCGCCATCAGCGCCTGATAGAAATGCAGGTTATGCTGCGTCATCAGCATGGCACCCAGCATCTCGCCCGAGCGAACGAGATGGTGTAGATAGGCGCGGCCCCAGCCGGTGCAGACAGGGCAGCCGCAACACGGGTCGAGCGCGCTTTCGTCCTCCGCGAAGCGCGCGTTGCGAATGTTGAGCGGACCGTCCCAGGTGAACGCCTGACCGTTGCGTCCCGAACGGGTCGGCAGCACGCAATCGAACATGTCGACGCCGCGTTCCACCGCGCCGACAAGGTCGTCGGGCTTGCCCACGCCCATCAGGTAGCGCGGGCGATCCTGCGGCAGCTGGGCAGGCGCATAATCCAGAACTCCGAACATCGCCGCCTGGCCCTCCCCCACCGCCAGGCCGCCGATGGCATAGCCGTCGAAGCCGATTTCCTGCAGCATATCCGCCGACACCGCGCGCAGGCTCTTGTCCAGGCTGCCCTGCTGGATGCCGAACAGCGCCGCGCCTTGCGCATGCTCGCCGCCGGCGTCGAACGCATCGCGCGATCGCCGGGCCCAGCGCATCGACCGCTCCATGCTGGCGCGCGCACGGCCCTCATCCACGCCACTGGGCGGGCATTCGTCGAACGCCATCACGATGTCGGAACCGAGCAGGCGCTGGATCTCCATCGATCGTTCGGCGGTCAGCATGTGCCGCGACCCGTCGAGATGCGATCTGAAGGCGACGCCGTCCTCGCTTTGCCGGGTCAGGGCCGACAGGCTCATGACCTGATAGCCGCCGCTATCGGTGAGTATCGGTCGGTCCCAACCCATGAATCGATGCAGGCCGCCGAGCCGCGCCATACGCTCGGCGCCGGGGCGCAGCATCAGATGATAGGTGTTGCCGAGGATGATATCCGCGCCACTCGCACGCACCTCGGCGGGGCGCATGGCCTTGACCGTCGCGGCGGTGCCGACCGGCATGAAGGCGGGCGTGCGGATCTCGCCGCGCCGCATCCGGATCGTGCCCGCACGCGCGGCGCCGTCCGTGCCGTGAATGCTGAAAGAGAAACGGTCCGTCATCGCGTGGCGCGGTAGCGAGAGTGCCCGCAAAGCAAAAGGGGCGACGCTTGCGCGCCGCCCCTCCTGCCGTTCGATCGACGGGTCGATCAGAACTTGAAGATCAAACCGGCGGTCGCGCGCACGGTGTCGAACGAGATCGTATCGACGCCGACGCGCAGGCGCGCGCCGCTCTGACCGACGCCGAACTCGCCGCCGGCACCGACGATGTAATCACCATCGGTGTCGTCAAGGCCGAGCCCGGCGCCGCCGAAGTTGCCAAGGTCAAGGTCGACCCACTGATAGCCGCCCTTGACGAAGAGCTGGCTGCCGCCGTCACCGACCGGGAAGCCGAGCTTCGCAGCGACGCCATATTCGCTGTCGATGGCGTTGGTGCCAAGGTGGTAGTTGCCCTCGACGCCCAGGCTCAGCGTTTCGCCGACGGGAAAGTCGACGCCGCCGACGACACCGTAAATGGCGCCATCGTCGTCCGACACGCCCGACACGCCGAGGCTGTGATAACCGCCCGACAGGCCGATGTAGGGCTGCGCGGTCGGCGCGACGTCCTGCGCGGCGGCGCCGGAGGCGAACGAAAGCGCGGCGGCGGCGGACGCGGCGAGGAATGCGATCTTCTTCATGAGGTCTTTCCTTCTGCTTTTACACGCGCGGGCTCGTGAACGTTCCGGGAGTTTGGCCCCGCGCGATAGGCCCCCTTAACCGGGGCGACCCCGCACTGTTCCTGAACAATGGCTGCAATTGGGCGCATTAGTGGCGACTGTTGTATCAGCGCAACACAGTCTGAACCGATATTCAGATTTAGCCCCCCGTCGCCTGTTCGTACGCGGCGGCGAGATCGGCGACGAAGCCTGCGCGCTCGCGCTCCGCGAGCTCACGGTCGGGCAGGCGCAGCAGATAGCTTGGATGCATCGTGATGCGTGCCGCTGCGCCGTCGGCGAGGGTCAGCGCCTGTCCGCGCGACTTGCCGACCGGCATTACCTTGCCGAACAGCGAGCGCGCCGCGGTCGCGCCCAGCGCCAGCGTCACACGCGGCTTGATCAGCTCGCGCTCGCGGTCCACCCACCATCGGCAGGCCTCGATCTCGCTGGCATTGGGGGACGAATGGATACGGCGCTTGCCGCGCTGCTCGAACTTGAAATGCTTGACCGCGTTGGTGACATAAAGCTGTGCGCGGTCGATGCCCGCTTCCTCGAGCGCGGCGTCGAGCAGCTGACCCGCGGGTCCGACGAATGCGCGGCCCGCCAAATCCTCGCTGTCGCCGGGCTGTTCGCCGACCAGCATGAGCGCCGCGTCGAGCGGGCCTTCACCGAACACCGTCTGCGTGGCGGGGGCATAGAGCGGGCAGCGTTTGCAGCGCGCGGCCTCGTCGCGCAGCATCGTCCAGCTGTGCGTCGCATTGTCTCCCACGCCGTTCGTGCTGCCCGACAGCACCGCGGTCTTGGGAGCGAGGATGATGCCCCCGCGTGCGCTCGCGTTCATCCGCTCGTCGCGCGACATCGACCGGGCGGGCGCGGGGACGGGAGCGGCCGGCGCGCGCGGCGCCGCGGCGATCATCGCGGCGCTGCGCGCCTGCGCGCCGGCGATCAACCCGCCGACCAGCGCGGTCTCGGGCATGTTGTGCCAGTATTTCTTCGGCATTTCCTTCAGCATCGCGCCGACCTTCAGCCGCGACGGGTTGAAGATGCTGGCATAATAGCGTTTCCAGCTGTCTTCCACCGGATCGCCGTCGGGCGCGTCGCCGCGAACCGCGCCGGGCCCTTCGGTCAGCAGCGTTCCATCCCAGTGGATCGAGATCGCCGGCGTCAAGATCGACCAGTGCATCGACGCGAACCGGTCGATGAAGAAGGGTGCGTTGGCGCGAACGATATGGTGTTCGGGCTCGAACCAGGCGACATAGCGATCGCCCTCCTCCACTTTTCGGAACCGGACGAAGGCGCGCATCTTGTGGATATCGCGGCGCACCGCCTTGGCCATGGCCTCGAGCCGTACGATCAAGGGATCGGCGGCATCGTCCATACGCCGGGTGCGCGCGACCAGACCGGCGAGCAGCCCGTGCAGCAGAGCGAAACGTTCGGGATCGGAATGCAGGATGCTCGCGCGGGCAAGCGGAATGAACGCCTTGGGAACCCCGAATTGTGCCGACTCGCCCGGCGGAGGGGTCGCGGCGCCGAACAGTTCGCCGTCGCCGCCCGCCAGGCGCCAGCTGACACCCGCCGGATCGACGCCCGCCGCGATCAGGCGGCGGACGGCATCGCGCCAGCCCTCGAAATCATCGGGCGCTTCGAGCGTGACCGCGATCATCGCCGCTCAAGCCGCGAACAGGTCGAGTTGTTCCGTTTGCGGGCGAACGAATGCATCAATGTCCGCCCGGTCGCTCAACAGCGTCGGTCGCCAATCGCTGGTGACAAGAAACGGACGGAGCTTGCGCACGCTGCGCGATATGCGGCCGACGTCGGCAAGGTCGAGCGTGCGGTGTCGCCGCGCCTTCATGATCGCCCCCACCGCCTTCACGCCGAGGCCCGGCACGCGCAGCAGCATCTCCTTGGGCGCGCGGTTGACGTCGACGGGGAATTGGGCGCGATGCGCGAGCGCCCAGGCGAGTTTAGGATCGATGTCGAGCGGCAACATGCCGTCGGCATTGGCGGCGGTAGCGATCTCCCCCGGCTGATAGCCGTAGAAGCGCATCATCCAGTCCGACTGGTACAGACGATGTTCGCGGATCAACGGCGGCGCCTTCAACGGCAGCACAGCGCTCGCATCGGGAATGGGGGAAAAGGCGCTGTAATAGACGCGCCGCAAATCGTGCCGGCCATAGAGGCCGCTTGCGGTGCCGATGATGTCGGTGTCGGTCGCCGCGTCCGCGCCGACGATCATCTGCGTCGATTGACCGGCGGGCGCAAAACGCGGCGCGCTGCGATATTTGCGCCGGGCATCCAGCGTATCGACGATCGATTCGCGCATCCCGGCCATCGCGCCGTCGATGCGTGCCGCCGACTTGTCGGGGGCAAGCCGGGTCAGCCCCGCGACGGTCGGCAGTTCGACATTGATGGACACGCGATCGGCGACCAGCCCCGCCTGGTGAATCAGTTCGGGATCGGCGTCGGGAATGGTCTTGAGATGGATGTACCCCCTGAAGCCATGCTCGACACGCAGCGTTCGCGCGACGCGGACCAGCTGTTCCATCGTATAATCGCTCGACCGGATGATGCCCGACGAAAGGAACAGCCCCTCGATATAATTGCGGCGGTAGAAGTCGAGCGTCAGCGCCACGACCTCCTCCACCGTGAAACGCGCCCGGCGCACGTTGCTGCTCTTCCTGTTGATGCAATAGTGGCAGTCGAAGATGCAGCTGTTCGTCAACAGGAGCTTCAACAGCGAGATGCAGCGGCCGTCGGGCGCATAGGCGTGGCAGATACCCGAACCGGTCGTCGACCCGATGCCCTTCCCATCGCGCGAACTGCGCTTCGCGCCGCCCGACGACGCGCAGGAAGCATCATATTTCGCCGCGTCCGCAAGGATCTCTAACTTCTGCGCGGTCGACAGCTGGGCCATGCGTTCTATATATGTTTTCGCCGCGCAAAGTCCAGCTTCACAGCGCCGGAACGGCCGTGTTCAGGGTAGCAGCAGCGAGCTGTCGCCATAGCTGTAGAACCGATATTCCGCGGCGATGGCATGGCCATAGGCCCGCAGCATCGTCTCGCGTCCCATCAGCGCCGACACCAGCATGAACAGCGTCGATTTGGGCAGGTGGAAATTGGTCATGAGCCCGTCGACGCAGCGAAACCGATAGCCCGGCGTGATGAAGATGCGGGTTTCATCCGCGAAGGGAGCGATGGTGCCGTCCTCGCGCGCCGCGCTTTCGAGGAGGCGCAGGACGGTCGTGCCGACGGCGATTATGCGTCCGCCCGCCGCCTTCACAGCATTGAGCCGCATGGCGGTTCCTGCGCTGATTTCGCCCCATTCGGCGTGCATGTTGTGGTCTTTCGTATCCTTGGCCTTCACCGGCAGGAAGGTTCCAGCACCGACATGCAGGGTCAGCGTCTCACGCTGCACACCCGCGGCATCGAGTGCGTCCAGCAATCGCGGTGTGAAATGCAGCGAAGCCGTGGGCGCAGCGACCGCCCCGTCGCGCGCCGCGAAGATGGTCTGGTAATCGGCCTCGTCGCGCGCATCGACGCCGCGTTTGCTCGCGATATAGGGCGGCAGCGGCATGGTGCCGGCGCGACTCAGCAGCAGTTCCACTGGCTCCTCGCCCAGGAAGATGAGGGTGACGCTACCGTCCTCGTGCCTGGCCTCGATGCGCGCGGCGACCCCGGCCGGAAACTCGACAATGTCGCCTATGCGCAACCGCCGCGCGTTGCGCGCGAACGCCTGCCACCGGCGCAGGTCGATACGCTTGTGCAGCGTGATCCCGATCCGTGCCTCCCCGCGCCGCCCCTCCAACTGCGCGGGGATAACCCTCGTGTCGTTGAAGACCAGGCAGTCGAGGGGCGTCAGCCAGGCCGGCAGGTCCAGCACCGATGAGTCAACGCATGAGGCGCTATGACCTTCGATGACGAGCATGCGCGCCGCGTCGCGCGGCACCGCCGGCCGGAGCGCAATCCGCTCGGGCGGCAGTTCGAAATCGAACAGGTCGACCCGCACGGCGGGGCCCCGGCTCAGCCGCCCAGCGGCGCGTTCAGCTGGTCGGCGGTGACCGGCACAGGCTGCGCGGGCGCGGCCTCGGTCAGCGCGCTCGCCGGCGGCATCGGCAGATTGTCGGCCATCACCGATGCCTGCACGATCCGCGACGGGTTGGAGGGCGGCTCTCCCCGCTGGATGCGGTCGACGAACTCCATGCCGCTCACCACCCGTCCGAACACGGTATAGTTGCGGTCGAGGCTGAGCCGCGGAAGCATCAGGATGAAGAACTGGCTGTTGGCGCCGTTGCGATCCTCGGGCCGCGCCATGGACAGGGCCCCGCGCACATGCGGCAGACCGTTGAATTCGGCGGCAAGGTTGGGCAGCGCGCTGCCGCCCGTGCCATTGCCCTGCGGGTCGCCGCCCTGCGCCATGAACCCGTCGATCACCCGGTGGAAGGTAAGCCCGTTGTAGAAGCCCTGCCGTGCCAGCGCCTTGATGCGCTCGACATGATTGGGCGCCACATCGGGACGCAGCTGCACCACCACGCGCCCACCGGTCGACAGGTCGAGTGCCAGCATATGTTCGGGATTGTTCAATATGCCCGCCGGCGCGATGGCGGGCGGGTTGAACCGCGCCATGGCGGCAGGATCGGACAGCGTCGCCGCACTCTGCGGTGCGGCGGCCTCGGCGGTGGCCGGCGGCGAGGTCGGCACGCTCTGCGCCAATGCCGGCGCCGCGAACGCCAGCGTCAATATGGCGGTCGACAGACGGAACAAGGTCATGGGTCCGGGGGTCCTCAAAGGTGTCGCGGTCGCGCTAGGCGGCGGCGGATTAACCGCTCATGACCCCTTGCGTCCAATGGATTCCACCCGCGCCAGCACGTCCGCCGCCACGGCGGGGGAGACGAATTTGCCGATATCGCCGCCAAATAGCGCGATCTCCTTGACGAGGCGCGACGCGATCGGCTGCAGGCACACGTCGGCCATCAGGAAAACGGTCTCGATATGGTCGTTCAGCTGCTGGTTCATACCGGCCATCTGATACTCATATTCGAAATCGGCGACCGCGCGCAGCCCTCGTACAATGATGCTGGCGCCTTGCCGGCCGGCGAAGGTCATCAGCAGCGAATCGAAGCTCGTAACCTCTATCACGCCCGCGATGTCGGCAACCTCGCGCCGCACCATCTCCATCCGCTCGTCGAGCGCGAACATCGGCGTTTTCGACGGGTTGGTGGATACCCCGATGACCAGCCGGTCAACCAGCTTCGCGCCGCGGCGGATGATGTCCATATGGCCCAGCGTGACAGGGTCGAACGTGCCGGGATAGATGCCGATGCGCGCGCTCATGCGGCCCCCGTCAATGATCGCGTTCGAGGATGTAGCGGGCGATGGCGCGCAAAAGGTCGGCCTCCTCGCCATAATGGCCAAGATGACCGACCGCCTGGTCGACCAGCGCGCGCGCCTGCTCTCGCGCGCGTGCAACTCCCATCAACGAAACGAAGGTTTCCTTGCCTGCGCCAGCGTCCTTGCCCACCGCCTTGCCCGCCACCGCCGCGTCGCCCTCGACGTCGATCAGGTCGTCGACGATCTGGAAAGCGAGGCCGATGTCACGGGCATAGGCGCGCAACGACGCACGCCCGTCGTGCGGCACGCGGCCAAGGATCGCGCCGGCCTCCACGCACCAGCAGATCAACGCGCCAGTCTTCATCTGCTGGAGCCGTGTGACCGTATGCAGGTCGAACGCCGCCCCTTCCGCCGCCAGATCCATCATCTGCCCGCCCGCCATACCCGACGGCCCGGCCGCCCGCGCGAGTTCCGAGATCAGCTCGGCGCGGACGAACGGATCGGCGTGCGTCGCGGGATCGGCAAGGATCTCGAACGCCATCGCGTGCAGCGCATCGCCCGCAAGGATCGCCGTCGCTTCGTCGAACGCCTTGTGCACCGTCGGCTTGCCACGGCGCAGGTCGTCATCATCCATCGCCGGCAGATCGTCGTGGACCAGGCTGTAGACGTGGATCGCCTCCACCGCAGCGCCGGCACGAAGGGCGCAGACCGCATCGACCGCGAACAAGCGAGAGGCCGCGTGCACCAGCAGCGGACGCAACCGCTTGCCCCCGCCGATCGCGGCATGGCGCATCGCCCGATACAGCGGCGCGCGCGGATCGTCGGGCACGGTCAACAGCGCGTCGAACAGCGCATCGATGCGTTCGGAAATCTGCGCCGTTGCGCTGTCGCTCAGCCCTGGTACGGCGCGCATCAGGTTCACGATCCCTCGCCATCGAACGGGGCAATGCCCGCGGGCGATCCGTCCGCGCCAAGACGGATGCGCTCGATCCGTGCCTCGGCGGCCTTCAGCCGCGCGTCGCAATGCGCCCTGAGCGCGGTCGCGCGCTCGTACAGCGCGATGGCATCGTCCAGCGGAACCTGTCCCGCCTCGAGCTGGCGCACGATACCGCCCAGCTGCTCCAGCGCGGCTTCGAAACTTAGGTCGGAAATGCTGGGCGCCGCGCTGCCGCTCGTCGGAAGGTTCATGCGCGCGGTTGTGACGGCGGCGGCAACAGGGGTCAAGCGGTTGCGCGGCGGTCCGGCGCCGCTACACATTGGCGCAGGCGCGCTTATCGGGGGGATCGAGCGATGTTCATTGGTCACTGGGCACCCGCGATGATTGCCGCGACGCACCCGAGGGCGCCCAGGCTGGGAACCCTGTTCGTCGCCGCGCAGCTCGTCGATCTTGGCTTCTTCACGCTCATGATGCTCGGCGTCGAAAAGATGCGTCTGGCGCCGGGGATTTCCGCCATGAACCCGATGGATCTCTACCATATGCCCTACACGCACAGCTTGCTTGGATGCGCGCTGTGGGCCGCAGCATTCTCGGGACTTCTGCTCGCCGTGACAAAAAACCGGACAACGGCGCTGATCGGCGGGGCGGTTGTCCTGTCGCACTGGTTCCTCGACCTGTTGGTCCACGTTCCCGACCTGACCCTATGGGGCGGGCCGACAAAGCTCGGGCTCGGCCTATGGAACCACCCGGAAATCGCCATGCCGCTCGAACTCGGGCTCACTTTCGGCGCGCTGCTCCTTTACACGCTGCGCACCCGCGCGACCGCCGGAACCGCGCGCCTGGCGCTCGGACTCATGGCGATCGTTCTGCTGACCGTACAAATGATCAACTGGTTCGCACCGCCTCCCGGGGAGCCCACCGTCGTCGCCGCCATGGTCGTGCTTGGGACCTATCTGTTCATGGCATTGCTGGCGGCCTGGCTCGGAAGCACCCGGCGGCCAGTCGGGGCCATGCGCAGCGAGCGGGACTAGGCGGGGCACGGGCCTGCCGCTAAGGCGCGCAGGCATGGATCAGATCACCCCCCAGATCGTTGCCGACCATGGCCTTTCCAACGACGAATATGCCCGCGTGCTCGCCGCGTTGGGGCGCGAACCCAATCTCGTCGAACTCGGCATCTTCTCGGTCATGTGGTCGGAGCATTGCAGCTACAAATCGAGCCGCATCCACCTCAAGAAACTTCCGACCGAGGCCCCTTGGGTGATCTGCGGGCCGGGCGAGAACGCGGGCGTCATTGATATCGGCGACGGGCAGGCCGCGATCTTCAAGATGGAGAGTCACAACCACCCGTCGTACATCGAGCCCTATCAAGGCGCGGCGACCGGGGTCGGCGGCATATTGCGCGATGTGTTCACCATGGGCGCGCGCCCCGTCGCGAACATGAACGCGCTGCGCTTCGGCGATCCGCATCATCCGCGGATGCAACATCTCATCGCGGGCGTGGTCGCCGGCATCGGCGGCTACGGCAATTGCGTGGGCGTTCCCACGGTCGGCGGCGAGACTGGTTTCCACCCCGCCTACAACGGCAATATCCTTGTCAACGCGATGACGGTAGGCGTCGCCGACACCGACAAGATCTTCTACTCCGCTGCGTCCGGGGTAGGAAATCCCATTGTCTATGTCGGGTCGAAGACGGGTCGCGACGGCATCCACGGCGCGACGATGGCCAGCGCGGATTTCGAGGAGGGCGACGACGACAAGCGCCCCACGGTGCAGGTCGGCGATCCGTTTACCGAGAAGCTGCTGATCGAGGCGTGCCTGGAACTGATGGCGTCCGACGCGATCGTCGCCATCCAGGACATGGGCGCGGCTGGCCTGACCTCGTCGAGCGTCGAGATGGCGTCGAAGGGCGGCGTCGGCATCCACCTCAGGATGAACGACGTGCCACAGCGCGAGAGCGGCATGACCGCCTATGAGATGATGCTGTCGGAAAGCCAGGAGCGCATGCTCATGGTGCTCAAACCCGGCCGCGAGGATTTTGCGGAAAGCATCTTCCGCAAATGGGAACTCGACTTCGCGGTAATCGGCCAGGTCACCGATACCGGGCGAATGGTGCTCGAGCATCACGGCGAGGTGGTCTGCGATATCCCGCTCGCCCCGCTCGCCGACGATGCGCCGCTCTACGATCGGCCGTCCGCGACGAAGGAAGAGTATAAGGCCTGGGCGCAGGTAAAGCCGCTGGGCGAAGTGCCGGAAAGCACCGACATCGCGGCCGACCTGCTCCAGCTGATGGCAAGCCCCGACATAGCCAGCCGCCGCTGGATCTGGGAGCAGTACGACCAGAAGGTCGGCGGCGACACGGTCATGCCGCCGGGCGGCGACGCAGCGCTGGTGCGCGTGCATGGGACGGACAAGGCGCTGGCGATCACCACCGACTGCAACCCGCGCTACTGCTATGCCGACCCCTATGAAGGCGGCAAGCAGGCGATCGCCGAGGCCTATCGCAACATCAGCGCAACCGGCGCGACCCCGCTGGCGGTGACCAACTGCCTCAATTTCGCGAACCCGCAGCGCCCCGAGATCATGGCGCAGATCACCGGCTGTCTCGAAGGCATGGCCGACGCCTGCCGCGCGCTCGACTTTCCGATCGTGAGCGGAAACGTGTCGCTGTATAACGAGAGCAAGGCGACGGGCGGCGGCAGCGCGATCCTGCCGACGCCGGCGATCGGGGCGGTGGGGCTGATCCAGGATTGGCGCAAGGCAGTGGGGATTGCGCTGCCCACCGGCTGCGATATCATTTCAGTAGGCATTCCAGAGGCGCCCGTTTTTGACATCGGCCAGTCGACGTGGCTCCGAGAAGTGCATGGTATCGAGGCGGGCCAGCCGCCTAAAGTGCTGCTCGATGTCGAGCGGAAGCACGCCGAGTTCGTCAGGATGCTGGTGGCCGACGGCTTGGCTGCCGCTGTTCATGACGTGAGCGACGGCGGGACCCTAGTTGCGCTTGCAGAAATGTGCCTAGCAGGAAATTGCGGCGCAACGATCAATTGGGAAAATGACGAAGCGGCATTCTGGTTCTGCGAAACACAAGGACTTTATCTGGTAGCCCTGACACCAGGACTGGATTGGGGCGCCATCGATGAAATTGCTTCAGGGAATGGCATTGAAACGCGTTGGATCGCACATTCCAGTGGCGATGAAATCGATGGCAGAAGCTTCAGAGCTACGCTTGCCGACCTCCGCGTGGCGCATGAAAGCTTCTTCCCCGCGATGATGGGGATGGAGGCGGGGCGGGTCTGATCGGACTCGTCGTGCCGAACTTGTTTCGGCATCCCTGATGCGGCGCTCCAAATCCTGAAACGAGTTCAGGATGACAAGGGTGGACTATGTGACCGTGGTAAACGGTCGAACGATGGTTGCGGCGGCCCGGCCTTGCCGCGCAAACGCACCAACTGCCGATCAG
>CBDUBN010000005.1:0-37847 GCA_965365395.1 uncultured Sphingomonas sp. | reverse complement strand
CCTGCGCTCTGCCCGTGGCGCACGACCCACAGCACGCTAGGCCAGCGCGATTTCAAGCTATAGTCCCCATAGGGCGGCAACGCGGCTATGATGGGTTGGTTGCGCCACAGGCGCGCGCGCTTTCCCCGCCCGGCATTCAGGAACCTAGGCCAGCGCGATATCCGGTGCGTCTTCCTGCTTCATTCCGACCGTATGATAGCCCGCGTCGATATGGTGGGTTTCGCCGGTGACGCCGCGCGAGAGGTCGGACAGGAGGTAGAGCGCGCCGCCGCCGACATCATCAATTGTCACGTTGCGGCGGAGCGGGGCGTTATATTCGTTCCATTTCAATATGTAGCGGAAGTCGCCGATGCCGCTTGCGGCCAGCGTCTTGATCGGGCCGGCGCTGATCGCGTTCACGCGCACGCCCGCGGGGCCGACGTCGTTGGCGAGATATTGGACGCTCGTTTCCAGCGCGGCCTTGGCGACGCCCATCACGTTGTAGTGCGGCATCACCTTTTCCGCGCCATAATAGGTCAGCGTCAGCAGGCTGCCACCGCCCGCGCCGCTTTCCGGATCATAGGGGGCCATCATCGCCGCCGCGCGCTTCGCCACCGCGGTGAAGCTGTACACGCTGATGTTCATCGTCATCAGGAAATCGTCGAGGGTCACGTCGAAATACCGGCCGCGCAGCGCCTCCTTGTTGGTGAAGCCGATGGCGTGGACGACGAAATCGATGGTCGGCCAACGATCCGCCAACGTCGCGAACGCGGCGTCGAGATTGGCCATGTCGGACACGTCGCAGTCGATCAGGAAATCGCAGCCGATGCTTTCCGCCAGCGGCTTCACCCGCTTGAGCATGACATCGCCCTGATAGCTGATGGCGAGCTCGGCACCGGCGCTTTGCAGCGCCTTGGCGATACCCCAGGCGAGGCTCTTGTCGTTGGCGAGACCCATGATCAGCCCGCGCTTTCCCGCCATCAATCCGGTCATGCCATGCTCCCCTTCGTCCGCTCGCGATCGTCCGCCTGGCCGATACGGTTTTCCGCTTCTTCCGGGCTTTCCGCGAGGCCGGCGTTCAATTCCGCCCCGATAACGACGCCGAGCCCGATGAGGTAGAAGAAAAACAGGACGACCATCACACCGGCGAGGCTGCCATAGGTCGCGTCGTAGCTGAGCATGCCGGCGAGGAGCGGCGGCAGCGAGACGGTGACGAGGATCCACCAGAGGGTAGTAGCGAGCGCGCCGGGCCATTTGGGATGCGCGCGCCCGCGATAGGCGTGCGGGGTCAGTGTGTAGAACAGCATGTACATCGACAGGAACAGGCCGCCCGCGGAGATGAGGCGCGACAGGGTGACCGTACCCAGCGCACCATAGCCTTCGGGAAGCAGCCGGGTGATGAACTGCTCGATTCCGGTGGTGATGACCGCGAGGCTGAAGCTGACGAGCAGAAGAAGCACCGCGCCGACGATGATGCCGATCGAATAGACGCGGTACTTCCAAAAGCTCAGTCGCGCCTGCGTGCCGTAGGCGCGGCGCAATATGTCGCGCACGGTCTCGATCAGGCTGCCGACGGTCCATAGACCTACAGCCGCGCCGAGCCACAGGAACAGCCCGCTGCGCGCCTGGAGCACGCCGGTGACGGGGCCTACGAGGGTGTCCGCCACGGACGGCGGCATGACCGAGAGCACGACGTTGAGCGCGTGCAGCCCCTCGTCGGTGCGGCCGAAAGCGCTCATCACGGCGGTGGCGGTGATGAAGAAGGGGAACAGCGCGATCAGCGCGAGATAGGCGAGATTGCCGGCGTGGATGAAGCCGTCGAAATAGGTGCCGACCGCGACGCGGCGCGCAATGCGGTAGATGCGCGTGCCGGGGCCGACGCGCTTGAGCTGCTTGTCGACCAGGCCGCGCGCACGCGCGAGCCGTTTGACGCGGCGTGCGCGTTCGGCGCGCGCTTCGGGCGAATGCGGGCTGCGGCCGATCGCCTGGAATTCCGCCGCGACCTGCGACTCGATTTCCTGCGCCTCGATAGCCTGTGTGTCCGGTGCCGCGATGCTGGCTGCCGATGGTCGGGTCGGATTGGCCGCGGCGTGGGTCACGCCACGCTAAACGCCGAGCCCGGCGCGAACGTTGCGCGCGTCCTGCCAGTTTGCGACGAAATCGTTGAGAGCGGCGTCCTGCGCCGGCACATCCACCATCAGCGTGACGAGCTGGTCGCCGCGGGTTCCGTCCTTGCGGCTCCAGCCCCTGCCTTTCAGCCGCAGTACCTTGCCCGAGGAGGAGCCGGCAGGGATGCCCAGCATGACCGGACCGTCGACCGTGGGCACGCGCACTTTCCCGCCGTTGACCGCCTCGTCCAGCGTAACCGGCAGATCGAGGCGGATGTCGCTGCCGTCGCGGCGGAAATGTGCGTGGCCCTTGACCTCGATCGTCACCGTCGCGTCGCCTGTGCCGCCCGGTCCGCGCTCGCCCTTGCCCGCGAGGCGCATCTGCGTGCCGGTCTCGACGCCGGCGGGAAGTTTTAGATCGATCGTCGCGCCATCGCGCAGCGTGATGCGCTGCGTTTGGCGGGTTGCCGCATCGGTGAAGCCCACCGCCAGCCGGTAGGCTACGTTCGCGCCCCTGGGCGGCGCGGCGCGGCGTGTGCGCCCGCCGAACAGATCGTCGAAGATGCTGCCGAAATCCGATTCCTGCGCGCCGCCGAAATCCGGGCGCTGCGCGCCCCAGGGGCCGGTGCCCGGCGGCGGCGAGCGGCGCGGATCGCCGCCATAGCCGTTGAAGCCCGCGTGCGCGAACGGGTTGGCGGGATTGCCCTCGCCGTCGATCTCGCCGCGGTCGAAGCGCGCGCGCTTGTCCTTGTCCGAGAGGAGGTCGTAGGCGTTGGTGACCGCGGAGAAACGCTCCGACGCCTTCGGATTGCCCTGGTTGCGGTCGGGGTGCAGCTCCTTCGCGAGCTTTCGATAGGCTTTCTTGATGTCGTCGTCGCTCGCGGCGCGCGGCACGCCGAGCAATGCATAGGGGTCCGTTGCCATCTGCCCTAGCTAGGCAAGACAGCGCGCGGCGGCAAGCAGTGGCGCCGGCATGCGGTTGACGGATGCTGCGATGGGCCTAGGCAGCAGCGCCATGGCCCACGATCCCATCGCGATGTTCGACAGCTGGTTCGCAGAGGCGCGGGCGAGCGAACCCAACGACCCCAATGCCATGGCGCTGGCAACGGTCGATGCGGACGGCCGACCGTCGGTGCGCATGGTGCTGCTGAAGGGGCATGATGCGCGCGGCTTCGTCTTCTACACCAACCTCGAGAGCCGCAAAGGGGCGGCGCTGGCGGCCAATCCGCGCGCCGCGCTGCTGTTTCACTGGAAATCCCTGCGTCGGCAGGTGCGGGTCGAGGGGCCGGTGCGGGCGGTCAGCGATGCCGAGGCCGACGCCTATTTCGCCAGCCGCAGCCGAGCGAGCCGGCTGGGCGCGGTTGCATCCGACCAGTCGCGCCCGCTCGATTCGCGCGAGACCTTTCTCGCGCGCGTGACAGAGGCCGATGCGGCCTATCCCGGGGAGAACGTCCCCCGCCCGGCGCACTGGTCGGGCTTCCGCGTGACGCCCGAGCGGATCGAGCTGTGGCAGGACCGGGAGGCGCGGCTGCACGAACGGCGGCTGTTCGTCGCGAACGGCAACGGCTGGGCCGAAACGCTGCTCTATCCATGAGCGGGCTGCATGCGCATCATGGGACGGGCGCGCATGGCCATGGCACGCACGGCCACCTGCACGGTGCGGACCGGGGCGCGCTGACCCGGCGCGCGGCGGTCGCCAGCGTGGGCGTGGCGCTGCTGCTGGCCGGATTGAAAGGATGGGCGGCATGGGCGACCGGGTCGACGGCGCTGCTCGGCAGCCTCGCCGATACCGCGCTCGATTTCCTGGCGAGCGCGATCACGCTGTTCGGTGTGCACGTCGCCGCCAAGCCTGCCGACGACGCGCACCGGTTCGGGCATGGCAAGGCCGAGGCGATCGTGGCGATGGTGCAGCTGCTGCTGGTCGGTGCGTCGGCGCTGTGGATCGCCTATCGCTCGGTCGTGCGATGGTGGGAGGGCGCGGCACCGGAGCGGGCGGAGCTGGGCATCGGCGTATCGGTGGCCGCGATCGTCGTGACGCTCGCCCTGCTCGCCTATCAACGCACCGTCATCCGGCGCACGGGATCGGTCGCCATCGCCACCGACAATCTTCATTACCAGTCCGATCTCGCGCTCAACGCCGCGGTGATCGCGGCGCTGCTGCTCGACGCGGTGCTGGGCGTACGCGGCGCGGACCCCGCATTCGGCATCGCCATCGCCGCCTGGCTGCTATGGGGGGCGTGGCGCGCGGCGGCGGGCGTGCTCGACCAGCTGCTCGACCGCGAATGGCCGACGATGCGCAAGCGCGCATTGCTCGACGCGCTCGCCGACTTCCCCGAAGCCGCGACGATCCATCTGCTCAAGACGCGGACCAGCGGTGCGCAGGAGTTCGTGCAGTTCCACCTGTGGTTCGCGCCGACGACGAGCATCGCGGCCGCGCACGCGGTGATGAACCGCATGGAGGCGCGCATCGCCGCGCTCTACCCCGGCGTCGAGGTCATGATCCACGCCGAGCCCAGCGACGACGTGCTGGAGGATGTGGGCTATCGGCCGAGCGAGATGCGCTGAGCCGTCACAGCCCGGCCATCACGCGCTTGAGCGCATCGCGCACATTGGGGATCTGGTCGTCGGTGGAGATACCGAGGCGGACGACGGTGAGGTTCTGGCGCGGGCTGACGATGATATACTGCCCCTGGTGGCCGATGCAGGCGAACAGATCGCCGGGGCCGTCGGCGGGCCACAGCGCGACGCCCGCATCCGCGGGACGCGGATGGTTGAGCCAGATATGGCCGCCATAGCCGCGATCGGTCCCTGACGGCCGCAGCATGAAATCGATCCAGCCTTCGGGGATCAGTCGCGTGCCGCTGGGCGTTTCTCCGCGCATGCGCAGGAATTCCCCGAATTTGGCGTAATCGCGCGCGGTGGCGTGCATGATCGATCCGCCGATCATCGTTCCCGCCGCGTCGAATTCGGGCGTCAGGCTGGTCATGCCGAGCGGGGCTGCGAGCCGGCCGGCGACCAGCCCCCGAACCGCGTCGCGGCGCACGGCGGGAGAGGCGCTGTCGGTAAGCGCGCGCGCGAGTATGTCGGCGAGGATGACGCTGGTGGCGCTGCTGTAATTGTACACGGTGCCCGGCGCGGCGACGGGCGGCTTCGCCTCCGCATAGCCCGCCATGTCGGCCTGCCCGTCGCCGAACAGCATCCGCACCGTGTCTGTTTCCCACGGCACGCTGCTGCTCGCCTCGCTATGTTCAAGGCCCGAGGACATGTGGAGCAGCTGGCGCAGCGTGATGCTGCCGCGCGGATCACCCGGACGCTGCCAGGCGGGGACGGGCGCGGGATCGTCGAGCACCAGCCGGCCGTCGGCGACCATGAAACCGATGAGCACCGCGGTGATCGATTTGGCCATCGACCAGCTGATCAGCTTGCTGTCGGGGCCGTAGCCGGGCGCATAGGCCTCATAGACCGGCACGCCGTCGCGCAGGACGAGCAGCGCGCGGGTCTCGCCCATCGCCGCGCGATCATCGAACAATCGCGCGAGATCGGCGGCGGGCGCGCCGCTGAGCGCAGCGCCGGCCAGGATGCGCGGCGGCTGGACGGGTGCGGGTTCGGCGGCGCAGCCGAGCAGCGCGAGCGGGGCGGCGAGACTTGCCAGGCGGGCGGTTTTACGGTTCATGGCCCGATGCCTACCCCAGCGCCCGCCCCCAACTCAACCATGCGCCGCCGCGCGCCCGCGGGCCGGATCGCGCGATGGAAGCTCGTGCTGGCGGGCGTGGCGATACTGGTCGCCGCGGTGGTCGTCTGGCAGTTTCCGACGTGGCAGGCGCAGGCGGAGACGGGCGCCGCCTATGGCGCGCGGGTCGGTTGCTCGTGCCGCTATGTCCAGGGACGCGACATCGCGTCCTGCGCGACCGATTTCGAGCCGGGCATGGAGATCGTCAGCCTTACCGATCTGCCCGAGGAACGCGGTGTACGGGCGAGCGTCCCGCTGCTGGCCAGCCGGACCGCGCGGTTCGCGGGGCCGAGCGGCTGCCTGCTGGAGGATTAGGCCGGCACGGGGTCGGCGCCCTGCGTCTGCGCGATCCAGCCGCCGCCGATGACGCGATCCCCGCTGTAGAGCACCGCGGCCTGACCGGGGCTGACGCCGAATTCCGGCGTATCGAAAACCAGATGATCTCCACTGATGTGCGCCGGCGCGGGGCGCGCCATCGAGCGGACCTTCACCGTCAGACCGTCCAGCCCGCGCGGATCGGCGAGCCAGTTGCATTCGTCGAGCCGCGCGGCGCGCACGGCGAGCGCCGCGCGGGGGCCGACGACGATCCGGTTGTCCGCGGCATCGATGCGTACGACATAGAGCGGCTGCGCCATGCCGCCGATGTCGAGGCCGCGTCTCTGGCCGACCGTATAGTGGATGATGCCGCGGTGGCGCCCCAGCACCCGCCCCTCCTGGTCGACGATCGCGCCCTCGCGAGCGGCACCTGGACGAACGCTGGCGACCACGCGCGCATAGTCGCCGTCGGGGACGAAGCAGATGTCCTGGCTGTCGGGCTTCGCCGCGACGCCAAGCCCCATCCCGCCGGCGATGCGGCGCACCTCGCTCTTGGGCAGGCTGCCGAGCGGAAAGCGCAGATAGTCGAGCTGCGCCGGGGTGGTGGCGAAGAGGAAATAGCTCTGGTCGCGGGCGGGATCGTGCGCGCGGTGCAGTTCGGGGCCGGCGGCGCCTACCACCCGGCGGACATAATGGCCGGTGGCGAGCGCGTCGGCGCCGAGATCGCGCGCGATGGCGAACAGGTCGGTGAATTTGGGCCCCATGTTGCAGCGGACGCAGGGGATGGGGGTGCGCCCGGCGAGATATTCGTCGGCGAAGGTTTCCACCACGGATTGGCGGAACGCGCTCGCATGGTCGACGACATGGTGCTGGAAGCCGAGCCGGTCGGCGACCGCGGCGGCGTCGCGGATATCCTGCCCGGCGCAGCAGGCACCGGCGCGGCGGGGGCCTGCGCCGCTGTCGTACAGGCGCAGCGTGACGCCGATCGTTTCCGCGCCGCTGGCGTGCGCTAGCGCGGCGACCACGCTGGAGTCGACACCCCCCGACATGGCGACCACGATGCGGCGGACGGCGAGCGGCCGGGGAAGCTGAAAATCGACAGGCATGGACGTTCACCATAGCGCATGGCGGCATCGAATCCCAGCACATGCGGGAGCAAGCGCCGCCTGCGCCGCACTCCTAACAGGCGGTGAAGGCGGGTTTTACCCGGCCTTAGCCAGCGCCGGCCTATGCCGCGGGCATGAACATGGAAAGCTTCAAGTCCGGCGATGAGGTAGAGGCGCAACCGCTCGACCGGCTGAGCTTCGATCTGCTGCGCGCGCTTCTGGAAGCACGGCAGGGCGCGAGCCCCACCGTCCGCGCGCTGAGCGCTGCGCGCCTGCGCGGCGGCGGGGTGGCGGCTGAAACGTCCATGGCGCTGTTGTCCGGCCGCGCGACCGGTGACCAATGCCCGTCCCAGTCCGGCGCGTTTCACCCTCGCAAACCGGGCGATGCGGTCTTGCAGGACGGCGAACGCCATGTGTGAAGCGCGCGTTTACCAGCGGGTTTCAGCCTATCTTCAGCCGCTGCACCCTAGGGTCCGGCCATCGCGAGGCAATATGCCCGCCACCTCTCCCGTATCGAGGGCCGCATGAAAGAGAACCAGACCATCCGCCCCGACCGCGTCATCGGCCCGCTGGGAGAATCGCTGACGCTCGACAGCCTGCCGCCGCCGTCGACGACGCGTTGGGTGGTGCGCCGCAAGGCCGAGGTCGTCGCCGCGGTGAGCGGCGGCCTGTTGACCGTAGACGAGGCCTGCGCCCGCTATTCGCTGACGCTGGAGGAATTCGCCGGCTGGCAGCGGGCGATCGACCGGGCCGGGATGCCGGGCCTCAGAGTAACGCGAATCCGCCAGTATCGGGACCTTTACGACCGCCAGCAGCGGTTCTGATACCGTAACAATCGTACGGCGGACGGAACCCGCCGCGCGACGAAGTGTTCTTCGCCCATGACCGCACAGGGCGGTGCAGCCCGCGCCACCTTCGGACGGGCGGACAAGGTGGAGGACAATTTCATGGGTATCATCATCTGGCTGATCGTCGGCGGCATCTGCGGCTGGCTCGCCAGCATCATCATGCGCACCGATGGCCAGCAGGGCATCTTCCTGAACATCATCGTCGGCATCGTCGGCGCATTCCTGGCCGGTCTGGTGTTCAACGGCGGTACGATCAACGACGGCGAACTGTCGATCTCGAGCTTCCTTGTGTCGCTGGTCGGCGCGATCGTTCTGCTGGCCATCGTGAATCTGGTACGCCGCGGCCGCGTGCGCTGATCGTACAGCCCGCATCAGAGTAGCCGATACGGGGGGCGATCGCGCGAGCGATCGCCCCTTTTTCGTGCGGCGGCAGAATCGCCCGCGCTTGCGCCGGTACGGCACGAATGCTTTGGTGGCGCTGGGACGGATCCGCCAGCCGCGGCGGCGGCCACATTCCGAGTGGAAGGGCGGCACGGGAGCAGGCCTGGGCCGCCTTCCGTCCGCGCGCGCGATAATCGTTAGCGCCGGCGCGGCCTTATGCTAGGACGCGCGCGCCGCCGTCGGTAAGCCTTGCGGCCGGTGCATTATTCAGATAATACAGCTGCACGGGCCGTCCTCGGACGACGGCGAGGCTGACAGGACTTCGGCATGAATTTCGAATCGCGTTCCCTCCATGCCGAAACCGGCGACGCCGGACGTCCGCTGTGGTCCGAGCAGGCCGAGGCCGATGCGCGGCGGCGGCGCCTGCTGATGATCGGCGCGATCCTGCTGGTCGTCGGCACGCTGATCGCCGGATGGTGGGCCTTTTCGAGCGGCGGCGGCGATGCTGCGGCGACGAAGGCGGCTGCCGCCGGGGAGGCCAGCGGGGCGCAGGCCGCGAGCAAGGGCAGCGCGCCTTCGGTCACGGTCATGACGCCAGGCAGCAGCCTGGTCGAACGGGTGATCTCCTCCACGGGCACCCTGGCGGCGCGGCGCGAGATGCCGGTCGGCGTCGTCGGCGAGGGCGGCCAGGTGGTGCGCGTCCTGGTCGAGCCTGGCCAATGGGTGGGCGCGGGCCAGGTACTGGCCACCGTCGATCGCGCCGTCCAGACGCAGCAGAACGCGCAGCTGGCGGCGGCGGTGCGGGTGGCGGAAGCCGACGCGCGGCTGACGCAGGCGGAGCTGACGCGGGCCGAGGCGCTGGTCGATCGTGGTTTCATCAGCCGCGCCGACATCGAGCGTCGCACGGCGCAGCGCGATGCGGCAGCGGCGAGGGTACGCGTGGCGCAGGCGCAGCTTGCCGAAAACCGCGCACGCACCGGACGGCTCGATATCCGCAGTCCCGCGGCCGGGCTGGTGCTGACCCGCACCGTCGAACCCGGCCAGGTGGTGGGCGCCGGATCCGGGGTGTTGTTCCGCATCGCGCGCGGCGGGGAGATGGAGCTGCTGGCGCAGGTCGGCGAGGCCGATCTGGCGCTGCTTTCCGTGGGCACGCGCGCGAGCGTGACCCCAGTCGGCGCGTCGCGCAGTTTCTCGGGTCAGATCTGGCAGGTGTCGCCCGTCGTCGACGCGCAGTCGCGCCAGGGCACAGCGCGCATCGCGCTGGCCTATTCGCCCGGCCTGCGTCCCGGCGGTTTCGCCGAGGCGCGCATCGTCGCGGGGGCGCAGCGCGCACCGTTGCTGCCGGAATCCGCGGTGCTGAACGACGAGGACGGCAGCTATGTCTATGTGGTCGACGGCCAGAACAAGGCGCAACGCCGCGCGGTGACCGCGGGCGCGGTGAACAACGAGGGCGTGCCGATCATCGCCGGTCTGACGGGACAGG
The DNA here is from genome assembly GCA_965365395.1 of uncultured Sphingomonas sp. Taxonomy (GTDB): domain Bacteria; phylum Pseudomonadota; class Alphaproteobacteria; order Sphingomonadales; family Sphingomonadaceae; genus Sphingopyxis. The sequence goes on along the minus strand of CBDUBN010000005.1, from coordinate 27,897 downwards.
AACGGGTCGTCGTCAGCGCTGGCGCCTTCCTCGATCCCGGCCAGGAGGTGCGGCCGGTGGTTGCGCGGCGGGCAAGTCCAGCTTCCGCGGCAACGGCCGCGACGCCGCGCGCCGCGCCTGCCCCAGCACGCTAACGAAGGCCCGCAGCCATGGATTTTCGCAACATATCGGCCTGGTCGATCCGCAATCCGGTTCCGCCGATCGTGCTGTTCGTGGCGCTGATGCTGGCGGGGGTGCTGTCGTTCATGCGGATGGACGTCAACGACAACCCGGACGTCGACTTTCCGGCGGCGCAAGTGACCATATCGCAGCCCGGCGCGGCGCCGAGCGAGATGGAGACACAGGTCACCCTGCTCGTCGAGGCGGCGGTGCGCGGGGTCAACGGCATCGACGAGGTCAATTCCTCGGTCCGGGAAGGATCGAGCAGCACCTTCGTCCAGTTCGCGATCGGCACACCGATCGACCGCGCGGTCAACGACATCCGCGATGCGGTCGCCAACATCCGCAGCGACCTGCCCGACGGCATCCTCGAACCGCAGATCAGCCGCGTCGACGTGACCGGCGGCGCGCTCGCTTATTATTCGGCCGAAGCGACCGACATGACGCTCGAGGAGCTGAGCTGGTATGTCGACAATACGGTGGCCAAGCGGCTGCGCGCGATACCCGGCGTCGCCGCGGTGTCGCGGGGCGGCGGCGTCGACCGCGAGATCCGCGTCGTGCTGGATCCCGCACGCATGCAGGCGTTCGGGCTGACCGCGAGCCAGGTCAACCAGCAGCTGCGCAGCCAGAACCTCAACGCCGCCGGCGGCCGCGCGGAGATAGCCGGCGCCGAGCAATCGGTGCGCGTGCTGGGCAATGCGGCCGACGCCTACGCGCTGTCGCAGACCAACATCGTCGGCACGGGCGGGCGCACGATCAAGCTCGCCGACATAGCGACGGTGCGCGACAGCGTCGCCGAGCAGCGGTCCATCTCCAAGATGAACGGGCGTCAGGTGCTGAGTTTCGGCATCACGCGGGCCAAGGGTGCGTCGGACGTCGAGGTGTACGACGCGGTGCAGGCCGAGCTCGACGCGCTACGGACCCGCAACCCCGACGTCGATTACACCGAGCTGTTCACGAGCGTGAACTACACGCTGGGACAGTATCACAGCGCGATCGACGCGATGTGGGAGGGCGCCGTGCTGGCGGTGCTCGTCGTGTTCCTGTTCCTGCGCGACTGGCGCGCGACACTGATCAGCGCGATCGCGATCCCGCTGTCGGCCATTCCCGCCTTCTGGTTCATGGACCTGCTCGGCTTTTCGCTGAACTTCCTGTCGCTGCTCGCGCTGAGCCTGGTGGCGGGCGTGCTGGTGGACGACGCCATCGTCGAGATCGAGAACATCGTCCGGCACATGCGCATGGGCAAGACCGCCTACCAGGCCGCGATCGATGCCGCCGACGAGATCGGGCTCGCCGTGCTCGCGACGACCATGTCCATCGTCGCGGTGTTCCTGCCCGTCGGCCTGATGCCCGGCGTGTCGGGGCAGTTTTTCAAGAATTTCGGGCTGACGGTGGTCGCGGCGGTCCTTGTCAGCCTTGCCGTGGCGCGCCTCATCACGCCGATGGCCGCTGCCTATTTCCTGAAATCGTCGGGCACCGCCAGCCATGGCGAGGGCCGCGCGATGGACTGGTACATGCGCCTGCTGGAATGGACGCTGCGCCATCGCTGGAAGACGATGGGGCTGGGCGCGCTCTCCTTCGTCGCGACCATCGGTGCTTTCTGGGGCATCCCGCTGACGTTCATGCCGGTGCAGGACAATGATTTCAGCCAGGTGTACGTCAACCTGACGCCCGGTTCGACGCTGGAGCAGACCGAGGCGGCGACGGACCGCGTGTACGATGTGCTGGTACGCCAGCCCGACGTCGCCGCGGCCTTCGCCGACATCGACGTGGGCAGCGCCAACATTTTCATCACACTGAAAAAAGACCGCTCGATGAAGAGCGTCGAGTTCGAGCGCAGCCTGTCCGACGAGCTCGCGGCGATGCCCGACATGCGCGCCGGATTCCAGTCGCAATCGGGCGGCGGGCCGGGATCGAGCGGACGCGACATCACGATCACGCTGGGCGGCGACGACAGCGAACTGTTGACCGCTACGGCCGCGCGGATCGTCGAAGAGATGAAGGGGCTGCCGCAGCTCGTGGCGCCGCGCACCAACGCCGACATGCAGCGTCCGGAGATCATCGTCCGGCCGCGAACGCAGCTCGCCGCCGAGCTCGGCGTATCGACCGCGGCGCTGAGCCAGGCCATCCGCATCGCCACGCTGGGCGAAATCGACCAGAACAGCGCGAAATATTCGCTCAACGACCGGCAGATTCCCATCCGCGTCGTGCTGGGCGAGGAGTCGCGGCGCGATCTGGCGACGATCGAGAACCTCCCGGTGCCGACCACCAGCGGCGGATCGGTGCCGCTGAAACTGGTCGCCGACATCAGTTTCGGTTCCGGGCCCGTCGCGATCCAGCGCACCAACCAGACGCGCCGCGTCAGCCTGGGCGCGGACCTGGCGCCGGGCCTGGTGAGCGGGGACGTCACGCGGCTGATCGACAACCTGCCGACCATGAAGAACCTGCCCGAAGGCGTCACGCGGCTGACGCTGGGCGACAGCAAGTGGCAGGCGGAAATGCTGATGAGCTTCATCATCGCGCTGATTACCGGCGTGCTGCTGGTGTTCGCGACGCTCGTGCTGCTCTACAAACGGCTGCTGCCGCCGCTGGTGAACATGGGCTCGCTGCTGCTGGCACCGCTCGGCGCGGCGCTGGCGCTGCGCATCACGGGCATGCCGGTGTCGATGCCGGTATTCATCGGCATCCTGCTGCTGCTCGGCATCGTCGCCAAGAATTCGATCCTGCTCGTCGATTTCGCGCTCGAGGAGATGGACAAGGGCGTCGACAAGTTCGCGGCCATTCTCGACGCCGGACACAAGCGCGCGCAGCCGATCGTCATGACCACGGTGGCGATGGTCGCGGGCATGATCCCCGTGGCGCTGAGCCTGGGCAGCGACGGCAGCTTCCGCGCGCCGATGGGGGTGACGGTGATCGGCGGGCTGATCGTGTCGACCGTGTTGACGCTGCTGATCGTGCCGGCGAGTTTCAGCCTGGCCGTCGGCGCGGAGGCACGGATGGGGCCCTGGCTGCGCAAGCGGCTGCTGACCTACAAGCCGGGCGACAGCGACAGCGACACCGGACGGGGCGCCGACCGGGGCGGGCCGCGCGGATTCCAGCCAGCGGAGTGAGCCGGTTGCAACCGACGCCGCTCCGGGCGATTGAAGCCGGGTGAACCGAGGGCCCGCCCCGATCGTCATCGACCATGGAGGGGTCGGGCTGAGCCACGGCGGGCGCGACATCCGTGTCATCGCGACCGGCCTGCTGGTTGTCATGGCGGCGATTTTCGTCGGTACGCACATGGCCGCGACGCGCTGGCCCGATGCGGCGGGCTGGCTGGGTTACGTCCGCGCCTTCGCAGAAGCGGCGATGGTCGGCGGCCTCGCCGACTGGTTCGCGGTAACCGCATTGTTCCGCCATCCGCTCGGCCTGCCCATCCCGCACACCGCGATCGTGCCGCGCAACAAGGACCGCATCGGCGACACGCTGGCGCTGTTCATCCGCCAGAATTTCCTGGTGCCCGGGATCATCGCGCGACGGCTGCGAACGCTGGACATCGCCGGCGTCGCCGGACGATTCCTGACCGATCCCAGCGTGTCGCCAGGGCGGATGCGCGCGGGCGCGTCGCGGCTGATCGCCGACATGGTCGGCAGTCTTGATCAGGATCGGCTGGGCGGCATGGTCAAGTCCGCGCTGGCCGAGCAGATCCGCAAGCTCGACATCGCGCCGCTGCTGGGCCAGGCGCTGACCGCGGCGATGGCCGATGGGCGGCACCAGCCGCTGCTCGACGGGTTCGTCGCGTGGGCCGCGCGCGCGCTCGAGGACAACGACCATCTGATCCGCGAGACGGTGCACGAGCGGGCAAATGCCATCCTGCGCATCACCGGCCTCGACGAGCGGGTCGCCAATGCGATCATCAACGGGCTGCACAAGCTGCTCGCCGAGATGGCGGGCGATGACGACCACCCCATGCGGCTGCGCGTCGAGGAGGGGCTGGAGGATCTGGCCGAACGGTTGCAGACCGACCCGGTGATGCAGGCGCGCGTGGCCAATGTGCGCGACGAACTGCTGGAGAATGTCGCGGTCAAACGCTGGCTCGACGGATTGTGGGAACAGGGGCGCGGCGCGCTGCTGCGCGCGGCGCGCGATCCCGACACCGCGCTCGCCGGGCGCTTGGGCGACGCGCTCAGGCAGTTGGGGCAGATGCTGGCCGAGGATGCGCGCATGAAGCGCACGATCAACCGCTTCGCGCGGCGCGCGATCGTCGGTGCGACCGACAGCTACGGTGACGCGGCGGTACGGCTGATCAGCGACACCGTGCGCGGCTGGGATGCGGCGACGGTGACCGACCGGCTGGAAAGCGCGGTGGGCCGCGACCTGCAATATATCCGCATCAACGGGACATTGGTCGGCGGGCTCGTCGGCCTGATGATCCACGGCGTCGAGACGGCGTTGTAGCCGTAGAACGATCGGCGGCCCTCAGCCTGTAGCAGGGCGTTCCGCCTGCCGGGAAGACGCCCTTCGACCAGTTCAGGGCTGCGCTGTTTGCTGCATGGTCGAAAGGCAATCCGCGAGCCCGCTGCGATAGTCGGGGTAGCGCAGGCGCCAACCCAGCGCCCGTTTGGCACGGCCGTTGGCGACGCGACGATTCTCCGCGTAGAAAGCGCGGGCCATCGGCCCCAGCGCGGGATCGTCGAATGCGATGAGCGGGGGTGGCGTCATCCCGAGCATCGCTGCGGCGGCCTCGATCACGCGGTTCTGGCTGCATGGCGCATCGTCGGCGATGTTGAACGCGCCGACGGCGTCGCTGGCGAAGGAGGCGATGATCGCGGAAGCGATGTCGTCGACATGGACGCGGCTGAAGACCTGGTCGGGCAGGTCGACGCGGTGCGCGCGGCCTTGCGCCACGCGCTCGAGCGCGCTGCGGCCAGGGCCATAGATGCCGGGCAGGCGGAAGATGCGCACACCGCCACGCAACGCCGCCCAGGCGCGGTCGGCACGGATACGCGGCGCGCGTCGACCGGTCAGCGGCCCGCTTTCGTCGACCCAGGCGCCGCCGATGTCGCCATAGACGCCAGTCGAAGAGAGATAGCCGACCCAGCGTGCGGGCGCGAGGGCGATGGCGTCGCCATAAGCGGCGAGCACGGGGTCGCCGCCATCGTCCGGCGGCACCGAGGAGAGAATGTGCGTGGCGCCGGAGAGCGCTTCGATCACTGCACGTCTGTCGTCGAACCGCACCGTGGCGCCGTCGCCGGAACGGGATGTGCCGACCACCGTCCAGCCGCGTGCCTCCAGCCGACGGGCGAGACGGGTAGCGGAGTAGCCGAGGCCGAAGATGAGCATGGACGACACCCGACGCTTATCGCGACTCCTCGATTGCGCCGCCAGCCCCCCTCCCCTACCCCTGGACCATGGCAGACTCCCCCGCGCCCATCGCCGTCACCACCGTCCACCGCGGCGACTATCGCCCGCCCGACTGGCTGGTGGAGACGGTCGATCTGGTCTTCGACCTGTCGCTGGCTGCGACCCGCGTGGCGGCGAGGCTGGGGGTCCGGCGCAACGGTGCGCATGACCGGCCGCTGCTGCTCGACGAGGATGGCGCGCTGCCGCACGGGCTGACCGTCGACGGCCACGAGACCCAATGGACGCGGGCGCAGCGGCGCATCGCGGTGCCGATCGCCGGCGACACGGCGAGCGTCGCCTTCACGACGGAGATCGATCCGTCGGCCAACAGCCAGCTGATGGGCCTGTTCGCGTCGAACGGCATGCTGTGCACCCAGTGCGAGGCCGAGGGGTTCCGGCGGATCATCCCCTTTGTCGATCGCCCCGACAATATGAGCATCTATACGGTGCGCCTGGAGGCCGACCGATCCGCCTTTCCCGTGCTGCTGGCGAACGGCGAACTGACCGGCGAAGGCGACCTGCCGGACGGCCGCCACTATGCCGAATGGCGCGACCCCTGGCCCAAGCCCTCCTATCTGTTCGCGCTGGTCGCGGGCGATCTGGTCGCCAACCGCGACCGTTTCACGACGATGAACGGGCACACCGTCGACCTCGCCATCTACGTCCGCGCGGGCGACGAAGGGCGCACGGGGCACGCGATGGCCGCGCTGAAGAACAGCATGGCCTGGGACGAGCGGGTCTATGGCCGCGCGTACGACCTGCCGGTGTTCAACATCGTCGCGGTGTCCGATTTCAACATGGGCGCGATGGAGAACAAGGGGCTCAACATCTTCAACACCCGCTACATTCTGGCCGACGCCGAGACGGCGACCGACGCCGATTTCGACGGTGTCGAGGGCGTGGTGGCGCACGAATATTTCCATAACTGGTCGGGCAACCGCGTCACCTGTCGCGACTGGTTCCAGCTGTCGCTGAAGGAAGGATTCACCGTCTACCGCGACCAGGAATTTTCCGCCAGCATGGGATCGGCGGCGGTCAAGCGGATCGAGGATGTGCGGATGCTGCGCGCGGCGCAGTTCCCCGAGGATGCCGGGCCGCTGGCGCATCCGATCCGCCCGGACAGCTACCAGGAAATCTCGAACTTCTATACCGCCACCGTCTATAACAAGGGTGCGGAGATCATCCGCATGATGGCGACGATGGTGGGCCCCGACCGGTTCCGCGCCGGCACCGACCTGTATTTCGAGCGGCACGACGGCGAGGCCGCGACGTGCGAGGATTTCGTGCGCGCGATCGAGGACGGCGCGGGCGTCGATCTGGCGCGCTTCCGCCTGTGGTACAGCCAGGCGGGGACGCCGCGGGTGACGGCGCGGGTCGCGCATGATGCCGAGAGCGGCGAAGCGGTGCTGCACCTTGCGCAAAGCGTGCCGCCGACGCCGGGCCAGCCGGTAAAGCAGCCGATGCCGATACCGTTGCGCATCGCCGCGCACGATCCAGCCGCCAATGCGCTGGGCGAGGAACGGCTGGTAATGCTGGAGGCGGACGAGGCGACGGTGCGGCTGGGGCGGTTCGAAAAGCCGCCCATCCTCTCGTTCAACCGCGGCTTTTCCGCGCCGATCGTCGCCGATGTGGCCCGCGGGGCGGGCGAGCTTGCCTGGCTGTCCGCGCACGACAGCGATCCGTTCGCGCGCTACGAGGCGCTGCAGGCGCTGATGCTCGAGACGCTGGTGGCGCGCGTTTCGGGCGGCGCGAGCGATGCCGCCGGGGTGATCGCGGCGGTGGGCGCAACGCTGGCGGGTTGGCGCGACGACCCGGCCTTCGTTGCCGAGGCCTGCGTCCTGCCGAGCGAGGCGTTCGTCGGCGACCAGATGCTGGTCGTCGATCCCGACGCCATCCGGCGTGAGCGCCGCGCGCTGCAGCGGGCACTGGGCCAGGCGCATGAGGGCGAGCTGCGCGCGATCTATGCGGCGAGCGCGACCGATGCCGCCGACCTGTCGCCCGCCGCCAAGGGCCTGCGCAAGCTGCGCGGCCTGGCGCTGATGCTGCTGTGGGCGAGCGACGCGGCCGACGTGCCGGCGCTGGCCCTGCGGCAATATCGCGCCGCCGGGGGGATGACCGACCGGCAGGGCGCGCTCGGCGTACTGGCCCATAGCGACGCAGCGGAGCGCGAGGAGGCGCTGGCCGATTTCCACGCGCGCTATGCCGACGACGCGCTGGTGCTCGACAAGTGGTTCTCGACGCAGGCCTTCTCGCTGCGCGGCGATACGGTCGATCGCGTGGCGGCGCTGGCGCGGCATCCCGATTTCACGCTGGCCAATCCCAACCGCGTGCGTGCGCTGTATGGCGCGTTCGCGGGCAATCAGGGAAGTTTCCATCGCGCGGACGGGGCGGGCTACACGCTGCTGACCGACCTCATCATCGCGCTCGACCCCAAGAACCCGCAGACCGCCGCGCGGATGATCCCGCCGCTGGGCCGCTGGCGCCGGTTCGACGTGGGGCGCGCCGCGCTGATGCGCGAATGCCTGGAGCGCATCCTGGCGACACCCGGCCTGTCGCGCGACACCGCCGAGCAGGCGAGCAAGAGCCTGGCGGGCTAATCCGCCGCGACCTCGCGCACGCGGGTCATGGCGAGCGCCGCGAGCGCCATGACGGCGGCGGCGAAGGCCATCGTCCAGATCGGATCGCCGGGAAAGAAAGCCTGCATGATCGATCCCATCACCGTGGCGACGATGAGCTGCGGCAGGACGATGAAGACGTTGAACAGGCCCATGTAGATGCCGAGCTTTCGCTGCGGCAGCGCGCCGGCGAGGATGGCATAGGGCATGGCGAGGATCGAGGCCCAGGCGATGCCGAGGCCGATTTCCGCCGCGATCAGCCATTGGGGATCGCGGATCAGGAGGAAACCGACGAAGCCCGCCGACCCGGCGAGCAGGCAGACCATGTGCGTGCGCGCCTTGCCCAGCCGCCGCGCCATGGCGGGGAGGAGCAGCAGCGCGGCAGCCGCAGCGACGGCGTTCTGCACCGCGAACAATATGCCCACCCAATTGCCCGCTTCGTTGAAGGTCGCGGAGGCGGCGTCGGTGGTGCCGAACATATATTGCGCGACCACCGGTGTCGTATTCGTCCACATGATGAACAGCGCGGACCAGCAGAAGAATTGCGCGAGCGCGAGCCGTTTCATGACGTCGGGCATGCCGGAAAAGTCGCCGACGACCGAGCCGAGCAGGCTGGCGCCGCGTCCGGCGCGCGCAAGGCGGATGGCGAGGATGCTGGCGAGGCCGTAGGCGGCGAGGAGGGCGGCGAGCAGATAGACTTCCTGCCGCGCACCGAGCGGTGCGACCACGAGGGCGAGAACGCCGCCCGCCGCGATCCAGGCGAGACTGGAGCCCAGCCCGCGCGCGGCCAGCGCGCGGATGGTGACGTCGTCGGCTCCCTCTGGCTCGCCGTTGAAGGCGCGCATCTGTTCCGGGCTGTATTCGCGCGTTGTCAGCACCGTGCCGAGCACGGCAAGCAGCAGCGCGACGCCGCCGAACCAGAAACTGTAGCGCACCGTATCGGGCACGACCCCCTCTGCCGCGACGTTCGATACGCCGAGGTTCTCGAGCAGATAGGGGAAGGCGGAGCCGACCACCGCGCCCGCGCCGATGAAGGCGGTCTGCACCGCATAGCCGGCGGTATGCTGGTCGGTGCGCAGCATGTCGCCGACGAAGGCGCGGAACGGCTCCATCGACACGTTGATGCTGGCGTCGAGCACCCACAATGTCAGCGCGGCCGATAGGAGGATGGGCGCCAGCGGCATGTAGAAGAGCGCGGCCGCGGCGAGCACCGCGCCGGCGAGGAAATAGGGACGGCGGCGACCCAGGCGGGTCCAGGTGCGATCCGAATAATGGCCGATGATCGGCTGGACGAGCAGGCCGGTCAGCGGCGCGGCGACCCACAGGAAGGGCAGCTGCTCGACCTCGGCGCCCAATGTCTGGAAGATGCGGCTCATGTTCGCATTTTGCAGTGCGAAGCCGATCTGGATGCCGAAGAAGCCCAGACTGATGGCGACGAGGCCCGCCCAGCCCTGGCGCGGCTTTTCCATGCGGCCCGGCGCGCTGCTGACGGCGGCGTCCATATCCCTCTCCTCCCGATGGCGACGCTTTTTTGCGCGTCTGCCCAGGCACAGTGCTGGCAGAGCGCATCCGGCTGGGCAATCGGCTACATACGAATACACGGGTCGCAGGCTTGCGCCGTGCCCCTCCCAGCGGCAGCCTTGGCGGCAAAACAGAATCTGTGGGAGACGAGAGATGAGGTTCCTGATCGCCGCGCTGCTGGCGCTCGTCGCCGCACCCGCGCTCGCCCAGCCGACCGAGCCGGTGCCGGCGCGTTACCAGCCGCGCCCCTATATCGAACTGCATAATCCCGAATGGTCGCGCGATGCGGTCATCTACCAGATCAACACCCGCCAATTCACGCCCGCGGGCACGTTCCGCGCGGCGCAGGCCGAGTTGCCGCGGCTAAGGGCGCTGGGCGTCGATATCCTGTGGCTGATGCCCATTCACCCGATCGGCGTCGAGAACCGCAAGGGCACGCTCGGCAGCCCCTATTCGGTGCGCGACTATTTCGACGTGAACCCGGAGTTCGGCACGAAGGAGGACTTCAAGGCGTTCGTCGACGCGGCGCATGCGCAGGGCATGCACGTCATCCTCGACTGGGTGGCCAACCACACCGCCTGGGACAATCCGCTGCGCGAGGCGCATCCCGAGTGGTACGTGCGGACGTGGAACGGCGGTTTTCGCCCCACGCTGTGGCTCGACTGGTCGGACATCATCGATCTCGATTACGAGCAGGCGGGCCTGCGCCAATATATGACCTCCGCGCTGACCTATTGGGTGCGCGAGTTCGGCGTCGATGGCTATCGCGCCGACGTCGCCGGCATGGTGCCGACCGATTTCTGGGACAATGCGCGCGCCGAGCTCGACGCGATCAAGCCCGTCTTCCTGCTGGCGGAATGGCAGTATCCCGAACTGCATCGCCGCGCCTTCGATGCGAGCTATGCCTGGGACTGGCACAATGCGATGCACGCCATCGGCACCGGCCGCGGCGACGTGGGCGGCCTGTTCGGTTACTACAGCAGCGACGATGCGGCGTGGCCGCACGGCGCGATGCGCATGCTGTTCACGTCGAACCATGACAAGAACAGCTGGGAGGGCACCGAATATGAGCTGTTCGGACCCGCGCTCGCCAACGTCACCGTATTGAGCTTCGTCACCGACGGCATACCGCTGATCTACAATGGGCAGGAAGCGGGCAACGCGCGGCGGCTCGAGTTTTTCGAGCGCGACCCGATCGTCTGGCCGGCGACCGAACATCCCAACGCCGCCGAATACCGCCGCCTGATCGCCTTCCGCGACGCGAACCCAGCGCTGCACAACGGCAAATGGGGGGCGGAGATGGTGCCGGTGGTCAACAGCGCGCACCCGCATGTGTTCAGCTTCGTCCGGGAGAAGGACGGCAACAAGATCTTCGGCGTTTTCAACATGTCTGGCGAGGCGCGGGAGGTCGCGTTCACCGACGGGCCGTTCGCCGGCCGCTATCGCGACTATCGCGGCGGCGAGGCGGTCGCCGTCGATGCCGGTACGCGGATGACCATCCCGGCGTGGAGCCACCGGGTGCTCGTGGGGGAGCAGTCGTCAGCCGCCCATCCGGCGGGGTGAGAGGCTCAGCCGCTGGAGGCGCGCACGACGAGCGTCGCGGGCAGGATGCCGCTCCTCGCGGGCTCGCCGCGGACGAGCGCCAGCAGCGTCTCGACCAGCTGCTCGCCCGCCGCGACCGCGTCCTGCACCACCGTCGTCAGCGGTGGGTTGACGAAGCGCGCGGCCAATATGTCGTCGAAGCCGGTGACCGCCACATCCTGCGGCACGCGCCGGCCCGCCTCGACGAGCGCGCGCATAGCGCCGATGGCGATGAGGTCGCTGGCGCAGACGATGGCGTCGAAGGCGATATCGCGCCGCATCAGCCGGATGGCGGCGGCATAGCCTGACTCCTCGCTGCTGATCGCGTCGACGTGGAGCGTGGTGGCCACCGAGAGGCCGGCGTCGCGCAAGGCCGCGCGGTGCCCGCGATAGCGATCGAGGAATTCCGGGCTGCCCACCCCTGCCTTGCCGATGAAGGCGATGTGCCGCCGACCGCGCTCGACGAGGTGACGGGTGACGATGCGTCCGCCCTCGACATTGTCGCAGCCGACAACCGTCTCCCGCTGGCCAGCCTGCACCGCACCCCAGCGCACGAAATGCGTCCCCTGGCTCGCAAGCTGTGCGAGCCGCGGCGCATAGTCGCGATAGTCGCCATAGCCGAGCAGGATGATGCCGTCGGCCTTGCGGCTGTCGGCATAGTCATGGTGCCAGTCGGCCGACAGCTGTTGAAAGGAGACCAGCAGGTCGAAACCGCGAACGGCGCAGCTGCGCGTGATCGACCCCAGCATGGAAAGGAAGAACGGGTTGATCATGCTGGCGTCGGGATTGGGATCCTCGAACAGCAGGAGCGCCAGCGTGTTGCTGTGCCGGCTGCGCAGGCTCGAAGCGTTCTTGTCCACGCTGTAGTTGAGCTGGCGCGCGATCTCGACCACACGCAGGCGCGTGGCCTCGCTGACGGTCGGGCTGCCGCGCAGCGCGCGCGAGACCGTGGGCTGCGATACCCCCGCCAACTGAGCGATGTCGAAGGAAGTGGCCTTCGTTGTCACGCGTGCCCACCCGATGCGGGGCGGCCGGTGCCCTGCTTGAATACGTATGTGCCAATCTTCCCAATCGGGGGCAAGCGCCGCAATGTCCCAGCATCAGGCCCTGTCGCTCCGGCGACGATCACGCGCATAAGCGGCGGATGGGGCGAAGGGGAGACATCATGAAGATTTCGCGTTCCACCGCCACGCTGTCGCGCACCGCCAGCATGATCGCGCTCGGCACCGCAATGATCCTGTCCGCGCCGGCCATGGCGCAGGACGGTCTGCCCGTATCTGCGGACGCGTGCGACGACAATGACGAGGCGACGATCTGCGAGGATATCGTCGTTACCGGATTCGCGGCGAGCCTGGCGACCGCGGTCGGGGTGAAGCGCTCGGCCGACCAGATCGTGGAATCGGTCAGCGCCGAGGATATCGGCCGCCTGCCCGACGCGTCGATCGGCGAGGCGATCGCGCGCCTGCCGGGCCTGACTTCGCAGCGGCTGAACGGCCGCGCCAACGTGATCGCCATCCGCGGGTTCGGCCCCGATTTCTCGCAGACGCTGCTCAACGGGCGCGAGCAGACCACCACCAGCGACAACCGCTCGGTCGAGCTCGACCAGTATCCGAGCGAAATCGTCAGCCGCGTGGACGTATTCAAATCGCCGACGGCCGCGCTCGTCGGCCAGGGCCTGGTGGGCACGATCGACATCCGCACGATCCGCCCGCTGGAGGTCAACGACCGCATCATCGCCCTCGGCGCGCGCGGCAGCTATGCCGATCTCGGCGCGCTGAACGCTGGCTCGAACGACATGGGCTACCGTGTCAACGCGACCTTCGTCGACCAGTTCGCCGACGACACCATCGGCCTGGCGCTCGCCGCCTCCTATGTCGACGAGCCCTATCAGGTGCAGGAGTTCAACGCCTGGGGCTATGGCGGCGTCAACGGCAATGCCATCATCGGCGGGTCGAAGAGCTTCGTCACCTCGACCCAATTGAAGCGCCTCGGCGTCAACGGCACGCTGCAGTGGCAGCCGGCGTCGGAGGTGATGGTCACGCTCGACGCCTTCTACTCCAATTTCGACGACGATCAGTCCAAGCGCGGCATCGAACTGCCGCTCGGCTTCACCGCCTTCGGCACGACCATCAATCCCGCCGGCCAGGTGGTCGAGGACGGGCAGGTGGTGCAGGGCACGTTCAACAATGTGCGCGGCGTCATCCGCAACGACATCTTCCAGCGCGAGGCCGATCTCTACAGCTTCGGCCTCAACGTCGCCTATGAAGGCGACAGCGGCTGGAACTGGTTCGGCGACATCGGCTATTCGCGCACCGACCGCAACGAGCTGAGCCTGGAAAGCTATTCGGGCACCGGGTTCAACGGTGACGACACCGGCAACGGCGCGGCCGCGACCATTGGCTTCACCTCCACCCGCTCGGGCACGGTCTTCTCGCCGAGCCTCGACTATTCCGACCCCGCGCGCATCTTCCTCACCGATCCGCTCGGCTGGGGCGGCGGCACGGTGCCGCAGGCGGGCTACTACAACAACCGCATCATCGAGGACGAGCTGTGGCAGTTCCGCACCGAGGTGGAGCGCGAGTTCGAGGGCGGCTTCCTGCGTTCGGTCCAGCTGGGTTTCAACTACACCAGCCGCGAGAAGGGGCTGACGCCGGACGAGGCGTTCATCCGGCTGCCCGGCACTGCGACGACCGCGGCCATCCCGTCGCAGTTCCTGCTGGAATCGACCAACCTTGCCTATCTGGGCCTGGGTCCGATCGTCAGCTATGACGCGCGCGACCTGATCGCCAACGGCACGCTGGTGCTCGAGCCGCGCCTGACCACCGGGCCCGGCGCCGCGTTTGACGTGCTGAGCAAGGGCTATACGGTCGCGGAAGACCTGCTGACCGCCTATCTCCAGGCCAATCTCGAAACCGAGCTCGGGTTCGGCACGCTGACCGGCAACATCGGTGTGCAGGCGATCAATGCGGAGCAGGAGACCACCGGCTTCGTCAACACGCCGACGGGCCCCGCGCTGCGCAGCTTTGGCGACAATTACTGGGACGTTCTGCCCAGCCTCAACCTGTCGCTGCGCCTGGAAAGCGATACCGTGATCCGCTTCGCCGCGGCGCGCGAGATCATGCGCCAGCGGCTCGATGACACCCGCCTGTCACTGGGCTACGGCATCGACGCATCGGTGCCCGGCGGCATCATCCGCGGCGGCGGCGGCAACCCGTTCCTGCGGCCCTATCGCGCCAATGCGGTCGACTTCAACGTCGAGCAATATTTTGGCCGCGGCGGGGTGATCGCGCTCCAGCTGTTCTACAAGGACATCAAGAGCTACGTCTTCCCGGGCCGGTTCCTGTTCGACTTCTCGCAGCTGCCGCCGCCGACCGGTGCGGCCGGCTTCCCCAACCTGCCGACCATCGGCACGGTCGATGCGCCGATCAACACCGACGACGGCGAGCTGTATGGCGCCGAACTCGCCTTCACCCTGCCGCTCAACAATCTGGTGCAGGCGCTCGACGGGTTCGGCATCACCGGCGGCGTCAGCGTGACCGAGACCGAGGTGATCGACCAGAACGGCAATCCGGGTCAGATCCCCGGCTATTCGAAATGGGTCGCCAACGGCACCGCCTATTTCGAGAAGTGGGGTTTCAACGCCCGCGCCAGCGTGCGGCACCGCTCGACCTTCCTCGGCGATTTCACCGGATTCGGCGGGTCGCCGACGCGGCGCCAGGCCTTGCCGGAGACCATCGTCGACGCGCAGATCGGCTATGACTTCCAGGAAGGCAGCGCGTTGCAGGGCCTGTCGCTGTACATCTCGGGATCGAACCTGACCGACGAGCGCTTCGCCTCGGTGGTCAATACGGACACGCCGCTGCAGGTGCTGGATTATCAGATCTACGGACGGCGCTTCCAGGCGGGCTTCACCTACCGCTTCTGATTGTCGGTTTCCCGGCGGGCCGTGCGCCTGCCGGGAGGACCGGCCATGACCATGCCGCGGCCCTGAGCCTGTCGAAGGGCGCTCCGCGATACTGCAAGACGCCCTTCGACAGGCTCAGGGCTGCGGTTTAGGGTCGGACGACGATGCAGCCCGAACCACGCACCATCACCATCGTCGGCGGCGGCACCGCGGGCTGGATGACCGCAGCGGCGCTTGGCCGGTTCCTGCGGCGCGGGACCAGCATCCGGCTGATCGAATCCGACGCCATCGGCACGGTCGGCGTGGGCGAGGCGACGATCCCGCAGATCCACCATTTCAACCGCGCGATCGGCCTCGACGAAGCGGCGCTGCTGGCGAGGACCGGCGGCACGTTCAAACTGGGGATCGCGTTCGAAGGCTGGCGGGATGCCGGGCATCGATACGCCCATGCGTTCGGCAGCGTGGGGCGCGACCTCGGGCTGCTGCGCTTCTATCATTATTGGCTCGCAGCCAGGGCCGCCGG
The DNA here is from genome assembly GCA_965365395.1 of uncultured Sphingomonas sp. Taxonomy (GTDB): domain Bacteria; phylum Pseudomonadota; class Alphaproteobacteria; order Sphingomonadales; family Sphingomonadaceae; genus Sphingopyxis. The sequence continues at coordinate 12,212 of CBDUBN010000005.1, read as the reverse complement.
CCTCACCGACGAAGACAGCCTCGATGCGTACAGCGTCGCGGCGCAGGCGGGCTATGCAGGACGGTTCGCCCCGGCCGACCCGGCGCGGCCCGCGCCGGCGGGGGGCCATGCGCATGCCTTTCATTTCGACGCCGCGCTCTATGCCGCGCTGCTGCGGCAACTGGCGCAAGGGGCCGGGGTCGAACGGATCGAGGGACGCATCGTCGGAGTCGAGCGCGATGGGACAAGCGGCGATATCGCCGCGGTGCGGCTGGAAGGCGATCGACGCGTCGACGGCGATCTGTTCATCGACTGCTCGGGTTTCGCCGGCCTCCTGATCGAGCGTGAACTGGGCGCGGGCTACGAAAGCTGGGCGGAGTGGCTGCCATGCGACCGCGCGCTGGCGGTGCCTTCGGCCAACCAGGGCGATCCGCTGCCCTATACCCGGTCCATCGCGCGCGCGGCGGGATGGCAGTGGCAGATCCCGCTGCAGCACCGGGTCGGCAACGGCTATGTCTACAGCTCGCGCCACCTGTCGGAGGAAGAGGCCGCGGCGACGCTGCTCGCCAACCTGCCGGGCCAAGCACTGGCCGAGCCGCGCCCCTTGCGCTTCACCGCGGGGCGGCGGCGCAGCGTGTGGGCGCACAATGTCGTCGCCATCGGCCTTGCCTCGGGGTTCCTCGAGCCGCTCGAATCGACCAGCATCCACATGATCCAGACCGGCATCGAGCGGCTGCTCCAACGCCTGCCGGGCGACGGGCCGCAGGAGCGCGAACGCCGCGCATTCAATGCCGATGCCGCGCGCGAAATCGAGCTGATCCGCGATTTCATCATTCTCCATTACTGGGCCAACGGCCGCGACGAGCCTTTCTGGCGGGAGCGGCGCGAAACCACGCTGCCCGACAGCCTTGCCGAGCGCATCGCATTGTGGCGCGAGCGCGGGCGGATCGTGCAGGAAGGCGGCGAGCTGTTCACCGAGGCGGCGTGGCAGCAGGTGCTGATCGGCCAGGGCGTGGTGCCGAATGGCGTGCATCCGCTGACCGGCCAGCTGTCCCGGGCCGATCTGGCGGCCTTCATCGACACGACACGTTCGGCAGTGGCAGCTTCGGCCGCGCGCCTGCCGAGCCATGCCAGCCATATCGCGGCGCGCTGCGCCATGACCGCGAAACATATCGGAGTTGCCGCATGACCCGCTTCGCCCTGCTATTGGCGACCGTCTCGCTCGCCTTCACCCCTCGCGCGAGCGCGCAGGTGGCGACGCCCACGCCGGCCATTGCGGTGCCGCTGGCGGAGGTTCGCGCCAGGCTGCCGGAGGATGAGATCATCTATTTCGTTCTGCCCGACCGGTTCGCCAACGGATCGACGGCGAACGATCGCGGCGGCATGCGCGGCGGACGGCTCGATCACGGCTTCGACCCTGCGCACAAGGGCTTTTATCATGGGGGCGACCTCGCGGGCCTCACGCGGCGGCTCGACTATATCCAGGGGCTGGGCGTCACCGCGATCTGGTTCGCGCCGATATTTCGCAACAAACCGGTGCAGGGCGGACCGGGTCAGGAAAGCGCGGGCTATCACGGCTATTGGGTGACCGATTTCACCACCGTCGATCCGCATTTCGGCACCGAGGCCGAATTCCGGGCCTTCGTCGACGCGGCGCACGCGCGAGGGATGAAAGTCTATATGGACATCATCACCAACCATACGGCCGACGTCATCCGATATAGCGAGGGCGCCGACGCCGGCTTTCCCTATCGCAGCCGGGCCGACTTTCCCGACACGGCCTATACGCCGGTCGTGCCGGCAGGCGAACGCGACGTGAAGCGGCCCGCGTGGCTCAACGATCCGTCAGTCTACCACAATCGCGGCAATACCAATTTCCGCGGCGAGAGCTCGGTGTTCGGCGACTTTGTCGGACTCGACGACCTCGCGACCGAAGACCCGCGCGTAGTCGCCGGAATGATCGACGTGTTTGGCGGATGGATCGACCGGTTCGGCGTCGACGGCTTTCGCGTCGATACCGCCAAGCATGTGAACCCTGAATTCTGGCAGGCGTTCGTGCCCGCGATGCTGGAGCGCGCCCGCGCAAGGGGCATCCCCAATTTTCACATCTTCGGCGAAGTGTTCAGCGAAGAGGTGAATCCGGGCTATCTCGCACGTTTCACGCACGTCGACGGCTTTCCCGCCGTGCTCGACTTCGCCTTTCAGTCCGCGATGCGCGCAGGCGTCGCCAACAACGAGAGCGCGGAAGTGTTCGATCGGCTGTTTGGTGGCGACCCCGTCTATGCGGGCGGCGAGGCGACTGCGCGGCGGCTACCGACCTTCCTCGGCAACCACGACCTCGGCCGGTTCGGCCATTTCCTGATGCGCGGCAATCCGCAGGCGAGCGCTGCCGAACTGCTCGCGCGCGCCGAACTCGCCCACGCGATGATGCTGACGATGCGCGGCGTGCCGACGATCTATTATGGCGACGAGCAGGGCTTCACCGGCGATGGCAATGACCAGGACGCACGCGAGACGTTGTTCGCCAGCCGGGTCGCGAGCTACAACGACAATCGGTTGATCGGCACCGACGCCACGACCGCCACCGACAATTACCGGGTCGACCATCCGCTTTATAGGGCGATTGAGCGCCTATCAGGCATACGCCGCGCACATCCGGCGCTGACACGCGGCCGGCAGGTCCTGCGCAACTATGCGCAAGGACCAGGGCTGGTCGCGATCTCGCGCTTCGATCCCGCCACGGGCGGCGAAATCGTCGCGGTGTTCAATACGTCGGCCGCGCCTGTCACCGGCAATGCGATCATCGAGCGCGGCTCGGCGGCGTTCACCGCGCTCGCCGGCCCCTGCCCCGCCGGACCCCGCGTGCCCGGCAGTCTGGCGGTCTCGCTGCCCGCCTTTGGCTACATGATCTGCGCTGCCCAGTGATGCCGGAGTGACGACGGAGTGACGATGACGCAGCCCGCGCTTGCCGAACGACAGCGCGTCCACGCCGCCGAGCCATGGTGGCGCGGCGCGGTGATCTATCAGATCTATCCGCGCAGTTTCGCCGATTCCAACGACGACGGCGTCGGCGACCTGCCCGGCATCACCGCCCGGCTCGACTATGTCGCGTCGCTGGGTGTGGACGCAGTGTGGCTGTCGCCCTTCTTCACCAGCCCGATGCGCGATTTCGGCTATGATGTCGCCGATTACTGCGGGGTCGATCCGCTGTTCGGCACGCTCGCCGATTTCGACGCGCTGGTTGCGCGCGCGCACGGACTGGGGCTGAAGGTGCTGATCGACCAGGTCTATGCCCACACGTCCGACCTGCATCCCTGGTTCCTGAGCAGCCGGGCGAGCCGGACGGGCGACAAGGCCGACTGGTATGTCTGGGCCGATGCCAAGCCCGACGGGTCGCCACCCAGCAACTGGCAGTCGGTGTTCGGCGGCCCGGCCTGGACCTGGGACGCGCGGCGCGGCCAATATTACATGCATAATTTCCTGAAGGAGCAGCCGCAGCTCAACGGGCACAATCCGGAGGTGCAGGACGCGCTGGTCGGCGTCGCCCGGTTCTGGCTGGAACGCGGCGTGGACGGGTTTCGCGTCGATGCGATCAATTTCGCGATGCACGATCCCCTGCTGCGCGACAATCCGCCCGCGCCCGCGAACGGCAAGCCGCGCACCCGGCCGTTCGATTTCCAGGTCAAGCGCTACAACCAGAGCCATGAGGCGATCCCCGCCTTCGTCGCGCGGCTGCGCGCCGAGATGGACCGTTATGGCGCGGTGTTCACGGTCGCGGAGGTGGGCGGCGACGATGCGATGCGCGAGATGCGCGCCTTTACCGCCGGAGAAGATCATTTCAACAGCGCCTATGGCTTCGACTTCCTCTATGCCGAGGCGCTGACGCCCGCGCTGGTGGCCGCGGCGTGCGCGCAATGGCCCGACGCGCCAGGAACGGGCTGGCCGAGCTGGGCCTTTTCCAACCATGACGCGCCGCGCTGGATCAGCCGCTGGGCGCCGGCCGGACAGGAGGACGGCTATGCGCGGATGGTCATGCTGCTGTTCGTGGCGCTGCGCGGCACGATCATCCTGTGGCAGGGCGAGGAGCTGGGACTGACCCAGGTAGAGATTCCGTTCGAAAAGCTGCAGGACCCCGAAGCGATCGCCAACTGGCCGCTGACGCTGTCGCGCGACGGTACGCGCACACCGATGGTATGGAGCGACAACGCGCCCAACGCCGGGTTCAGCCATGGCCAGCCGTGGCTGCCGATTGGCGAGGATCATGCGCGACTGGCGGTCGCGCGGCAGGACGGCGACCCGGCATCGATGCTGGAGACGACGCGACGGCTGCTCGCGTTGCGCAAGGGATCGGCGGCGCTGTCCTGGGGCGCATTGCACATCCTTGTCGCGGACGGCGATCTGCTGGTCTTCGTGCGCGATCACGCGTCGCAGACGCTGGTCTGCGCCTTCAATCTGGGCGGCACGCCATTGACCTGGACGCCGCCGCCGGGAGTGTGGACGCTCGTGGAAAGCACGGGTGGCGGCGGCCTCGGCCAGCTGCCGGCCTATAGCGGCATCATTGCGGAGAAACGTGCATGAAGCGCCTCATTCCCCTGCTCGCGGTGCTGATCGGCGCGCTGTCCGTTCCCGCAGACGCGGAGCCGCTGCGCGTATCCTCCCCCAACGGCAGCATCGTGCTGACCACCGACGTGACGGGCGAGGGACGCATGGTATACAGCGTCAGCCGGCGCGGAAAGCCGGTGATCGCGGAGAGCCGGCTCGGCTTCCTGTTCACCAACGCGCTCCCCTTCGACCGCAATATCGCGGTCGTGCGTCATGCCCGCGACTCCGCCGACACGCGCTGGCAGCTGCCCTGGGGCGAACGGCACGCGATTCGCGACCGGCATAACGAGCTCGCGGTCACCTATCGCCAGCGCGAGGACGGCAACCGCTCGCTGATCGTGCGCTACCGCGTGTTCGACGACGGCATCGGTTTCCGCTACGAATTCGGCGCCGGCTGGGGCGAGACGCGCATCCAGGACGAGCTGACCGAGTTCACCGTGGCCGACCCCGGCACCGCCTGGTGGACGACCGGCGGCGACTGGAACCGCTACGAGCAGACCTATCAGCAGACGCCGATCGACGCGGTCGCGACCGCGCACACGCCGATCACGATGCGATTGGATGACGGCACCCACCTCGCCTTCCACGAGGCCGCGCTGGTCGATTATTCGGGCATGTGGTTCAAGCGCGTCGAGGGCCGCCGGTTCAAGGCCTTCCTGTCGCCCGGCGCCACGTCCGCGCGGGTCGTGCGCACGGCGCCGTTCACGACGCCGTGGCGCACGGTGCGCATCGCGGGCGACGCGGCAGGGCTGGTCGAAAGCGATCTCGAGCTCAACCTCAACGAGCCCAATCGCCTGGGCGACGTATCCTGGGTGGTGCCGTACAGATATATCGGCATCTGGTGGGACATGCACCTCGACCTTGCGACCTGGGCGACGGGGCCGCGGCATGGCGCGACCACGGCGAATACGCGCCGCTACATCGATTTCGCCGCGCGGCACGGCATCCGCGGCGTGCTGGTCGAGGGCTGGAACCTGGGCTGGGACGGCAACTGGTTCGGACATGGCGACGAATTCAGCTTCACCCAGGCGACGCCCGATTTCGACCTCGAAGGGCTCGCAGGCTATGCCCGGTCGCGCGGCGTCAGGCTGATCGGGCATCACGAAACCGGCGGCAACAGCGCGCGCTACGATGACCAGCTCGAAGCGGCGATGGCGCTTTACGGACGGCTGGGCGTCGACAGCGTCAAGACCGGCTATGTCGCGGATGCGGGCGGCATCATCGCGCGCGACGGCGCTGGCGCGCTGGCGATGGAGTGGCACGACGGCCAGTGGCAGGCGCGCCATCATCTGCGCGTGGTCGAGGCCGCGGCGCGGCACCGGGTGATGGTCAACCCGCACGAGCCGATCAAGGATACGGGCCTGAGGCGCACCTATCCCAACTGGGTGAGCCGCGAGGGCGCGCGGGGCATGGAATACAATGCCTGGGGCGAGCCCGGCAACGCGCCCGAGCATGAGGCGACGCTGGTCTACACGCGGATGCTCGCCGGGCCGTTCGACTATACGCCCGGCGTGCTCAGCCTCGAGGGACGCGGTGGCCGCCCGATCGCCTCGACGCTCGCGCGCCAGCTAGGCCTTTATCTCGCGCTTTATTCGCCGATCCAGATGATCGCCGACCGCATCGAGAATCTGGAGCGCTTCCCCCGCGAGATGGCCTTTCTGGCCGCGGTGCCGACCGACTGGAGCGACAGCCGGCTGATCGACGGACGCGTCGGCGACTATGCGCTGTTCGCCCGGAAGGACGCAGCCAGCCAGGACTGGTATGTCGGCGGCATCACCGATGGCGACGCGCGCGATCTGACGATTGCGTTCGACTTCCTCGACCCGCGCCGCCGCTACACCGCGACCATCTACCGCGACGGCGACAATGCCGATTACCAGCGAGACACGCGGTCCGAGATCATCATCGAATCGCGCACCGTCACCGCGCGCGATACCATGGCCTTGCGCATGGCGCCGGGCGGCGGAGCGGCGATCCGGCTGACGCCGACTGGACGGGCGCCGCGACGGTGAACCCGGCGCAACGCATCCTGATCGTCGGCGGGGGCACCGCGGGCTGGATGGCGGCGTGCCTGATGGCGCATCATTGGGGTACGGCCGCGCAGGTGACGGTCGTCGAGAGCCCGGACATCGGGATCATCGGCGTGGGCGAGGGATCGACGCCGCAACTCGTCGCCTTCTTCGAGAAGCTGGGAATCGCCGAGGCGGAGTGGATGCCCGCGTGCAACGCCACCTACAAGGCCGGCATCCGCTTCACCGGCTGGTCGGACGAGCCGGGGTTCGAAAGCTATTTCCACCCCTTTGCGGGCGAGCTCGACGTACATACGCAAGGGCCGTTCCAGCAGCATACGCGGGTCCGCCGCGCCGGGCGCGACGTGGCCGCCCACCCCGACCGTTTCTTCGTCAGCCAGCGCGTCGCCGCCGAACGGCGCGCGCCCAAACCGGCCGGGAATTTCCCCTTCGCGCTCGGCTACGGCTATCATTTCGACGCGGTGCTGGTCGGCCGGTTCCTGCGCGAGCACGCTGTCGGCAAGCTCGGGGTCGTGCATCGGCAGGCGACGGTCGAGAGCGTCGAGGTAGCCGACGATCGGCGGATCGCCGCGATCGTTCTTGCGGACGGGGAGCGGATCGCGGCCGACCTGTTCGTCGATGCCAGCGGCTTTCGCGGGCTGCTGATCCAGGAGGCTATGGGCGAGCCGTTCCTTTCCTTTGCCAGCAACCTGTTCAACGACCGCGCGGTGGCGATGCCGACACCGCGCGAGGAGGCGAGCCTGTCGTGCGAGACCGAGGCGACCGCCCTCACCGCCGGCTGGGCGTGGCGCATCCCGCTGACCAACCGCTACGGCAACGGCTATGTCTATGCGTCGCGCTATCTGGCGCCGGAGGCGGCCGAGGCGGAGCTGCGCGCGCATATCGGCGCCGAAGACGGTGCGGAGGCGCGGCACCTGACGATGAAGGTCGGGCGCGTCGCCAACAGCCTGGTCGGCAATTGCCTGGCGATCGGCCTGGCGCAAGGGTTCATCGAGCCGCTGGAAGCCACCGCGCTGCATATCGTCCAGGCGACGGTCGAAGGCTATATCGCCGCGCGGGATGCCGGCACGCCCGAGGCGCTGACCGCGTTCAACGCCGCGATCGCCGCGCGCTACGAGGGCATCCGCGACTATATCGTGTGTCATTACCGCGTGAACCGGCGGACCGCGCGAGGCGATTACTGGCGGGACGCCGCCGCGATGACCGACCTTTCGGACCATCTGAAGGCAGTGATGACCGCCTGGTTCACCGCGGACGATCTCGGCGCGGTGATAGAACGACGGGGCATCGCCGGCTATTACGCGCCGCTGTCGTGGCATTGCCTGCTGGGCGGATATGGCGTCTATCCGGGCGCGGCCAAACTGCGTCCGCCCGAACCGGGTCTCGGCATCGCCGACATGGCGCGGATCGACGATTTCGTGGAACGGTGCAGCCGTAATTTCGCCGACCATGCGAGCGCCGTCGCGGCGCTCGCGGCGTGACATTCAGGGGATGGGACAGATGGCCGCATCGGCAGGCGTAGCAGCAGGAACGAGCGAAGACGGCGTCCGAGCGCCGGGGCTGCAGCTGTTCGTCTTCGCGCTATTCTTCATCTTCGGCGGCATCACCAGCCTCAACGACGTGATCATTCCCAAGCTGAAGGAGCTGTTCACGCTCAGCTATTTCCAGGCGATGCTGGTACAGTCGGCATTCTTCGCGGCCTATTTCGTCATCGGCCTGCCCGGCGCGGCGCTGGTAAAGCGGCTGGGCTACATGCGTTCCGCCGTGGCCGGGCTGCTGACGATGATGGCGGGGTGCCTGTTGTTCATCCCGGCATCGCAGACCGCGACATACAGCCTGTTCCTGTTCGCGCTGTTCGTGCTGGCGAGCGGGGTGGTGGTGGTGCAGGTGGTGTCCAACCCGCTCATCAGCCTGCTCGGCCCGGCGCGCACCGCCTCGAGCCGGCTGACCTTCGCGCAGGCGTTCAATTCGCTGGGCACCACCATCTTTCCGGTGGTCGGCACCGCGCTGATCCTCGGCAGCCTCGCCGGGATAAACGCCGCCGACCTGAGCGGGGCCGCGCTCGACGCCTATCGCACCGCGGAGACGCAGACGATCGTGCGCACCTACCTGGGCCTCGCCGCCGCGCTGGCGGTGGTGGCGGGCGTCGTGTGGCTGTTCCGCAATGCGCTGAAGGACGAGCGGCACGAGGCGGGCTCGATTGCCGAGGGCTTCACGCTGCTGCGCCGCCCGCGCTTCTCCTTCGGCGCGCTGTGCATTTTCCTCTACGTCGGCGCGGAGGTCGCGATCGGATCGATCATCGTCAATTATCTGATGCAGGCGAGCGTGATGGGTCTCGACCAGCAATCCGCCGGTGAAATGATCGTCTATTACTGGGGCGGCGCGATGGTCGGCCGCTTCATCGGTTCCGCCGTCCTGCGCGTCGTCAGCCCCGGGCGGGTGCTCGCGTTCAACGCGGCGGCGGTGATCGCGCTGCTGCTCCTGTCGGCCAACACGAGCGGCAGCGTATCGGGCTACAGCCTGCTCGCCATCGGCCTGATGAACTCGATCATGTTTCCGACCATCTTCACGCTGGCGTGCGAAGGCCTGGGCACGCGCGCGGCGGACGGATCGGGGATCATCAACGTCGCCATCGTCGGCGGCGCGGTCGTGCCCCCGCTGACCGGGCAACTCGCCGACATGACGGGCAGCCTCGCGCTCGCGCTCGTCATCCCGGCGCTGTGCTACGTCATGATCGCGGGCTTTGGCCTATATGCCGCGCGCGTGCGCGGCTGACGGGACCGGATCATGCCAACCCCCTCCAACCGGCTCCTCCTGTTCGGCGCCACCGGCGACCTCGCGCGCCGCATGCTGTTGCCGAGCCTCGCCGCGCTGCATGCCGACGGGCTGGTGGCCGACGACCTTGCCATCGTCGGGACCGCGAGGTCCGAGCATGATGACGAGAGTTACCGCGCCTTCGCGCGCGCGGCGCTGGAGGAGTTCCTGCCCGCCGGCAGGCTGGACGCGGATGCGATCGACGGCTTCCTCGCCCGTCTGCGCTACCAGCCGCTCGACGCGGCGCGGCCGGAAGGCTTCGCGGCGCTGGCGGACAAGGTGGGCGGCGCGGGCGAGGGATTGTCGATCTTCCTGTCCACCGCCCCGTCGCTGTTCGAAACCACCATCGCCGGCCTGTCCGCCGCGGGGCTGGCGGGGCAGAGCACGCGCATCGGCCTCGAAAAACCGCTTGGCAGCGACCTTGCGACATCGAACCGCATCAACGATGCCGTCGCCGCGGCCTTTCCCGAGGAGCGGATCTTCCGCATCGATCACTATCTGGGCAAGGAGACGGTGCAGAACCTCCTTGCGCTGCGGTTCGCCAATATCCTGTTCGAGCCGCTGTGGAACAGCCAGCACATCGACCATGTCCAGATCACCGTCAGCGAGACGGTGGGGCTGGAGGGGCGCGTCGGTTTCTACGATGGCGCGGGCGCGCTCAGGGACATGGTGCAGAACCATATGCTGCAGCTGCTCGCGCTGGTGGCGATGGAGCCGCCGGCACGGTTCGATGCCGCCGCCATCCGCGACGAGAAGGTGAAGGTGCTACGCTCGCTGCGCGCGCTGGAGGCGGGCGACAGCGTGACCGGCCAGTATCGCGCGGGCGCGATCGACGGCGGGGCGGTGCCGGGTTACGCCGAGGAACTGGGCGCGGCCAGCGGTACCGAAACCTTCGTCGCCATCCGCGCGCATGTCGACAACTGGCGGTGGAAGGGCGTCCCCTTCTTCCTGCGCACGGGCAAGCGGCTGCCGGCGCGGCGGACGGAGATCGTGATCCAGTTCCGTCCCGTGCCGCACAGCATGTTCGACGGCCCCGGCGCCGCGACCATCGCGAACCGCCTGATCATCGGCATCCAGCCGCAGGAGAATATCACCCTGTCGGTCATGGCCAAGCTGCCGGGGCTCGACCGCGGCGGCATCCGCCTGCACGAGGTGCCGCTCGACATCGCCATCCCCGACGCGTTCGCGGGTCCCAAGCGCCGCATCGCCTACGAGCGGCTGCTGCTCGACCTGATCGAAGGCGACCAGACGCTGTTCGTGCGGCGCGACGAGGTGGAGGCGAGCTGGCGCTGGATCGATGCCATCCGCGCCGGCTGGGCGGCGGAGGCCGCGGCCCCGCGTGCCTATACCGCGGGGAGCTGGGGGCCGAGCGCGGCGGTCGCGCTGACCGAACGGGCCGGGGTCAGCTGGCATGAATGAGGTCGTCGCGGTCGACATCGGCGGCACGCACGCGCGTTTCGCCATCGCGCGCATCGACACCCAAGGGGCGGTCACACTGGGCGAACCCGTGACCATGAAGACCGCCGAGCACGCCAGCCTGCAGACCGCATGGGAGGCGTTCGCCGCCCATGTCGGCATCCCCCTGCCCCGCGCCGCCGCGATCGCCATCGCCGCGCCGGTCCGCGGCGAGGCGATCAAGCTGACCAACAATCCCTGGATCATCCGGCCCGCGCTGATCCGGGAAAAGCTGGACGTCGAACGCCACGTGCTGGTCAATGATTTCGAGGCCGTCGGCCATGCGGTCGCCGCGGCGGGGCCCGAGCATTTCGAGCATCTGACCGGACCGGACGAGCCGTTGCCGGCACGCGGCACGATCAGCATCGTCGGGCCGGGCACCGGCCTGGGGGTCGCGCAGCTGATCCGCGATGGGGCGCTGAGCCACGTCCAGCCAACCGAGGGCGGGCACATCGACTATGCGCCGCTCGATGCGATCGAGGATGCGATCCTGGCGGCGCTGCGCAAACGCTACCGCCGCGTGTCGATCGAACGGATCGTGTCGGGGCCGGGCCTGGTCGATATCCACGCCGTGCTCGCGAGCATCGAGGGGCGCGCGATCCATGCGATCGATGACAAGGCGCTATGGGCGCTCGGGCTTGCCGGCACGGACAGTCTGGCGGCGGCCGCGGTCGATCGTTTCTGCCTGGCGCTGGGCAGCGTCGCGGGCGACATCGCGCTGGTGCAGGGCGCGGGCGCAGTGGTTATCGCCGGTGGCCTCGGCCTCAGGATCAAGGACGCGCTCCCGCGGTCGGGTTTCGCCACCCGTTTCCGCGCGAAAGGGCGGTTCGAGGAGCTGATGGCGTCGCTGCCGGTGAAGCTCATCACGCATCCGCAGCCGGGATTGCTGGGCGCCGCGGCTGCCTTTGCCAGGAGCCACGCCGCATGACCCCCATCGCCGACATCATGCGCCTGTCGCCGGTCATCCCCGTGCTGGTCATCGAGGACGCTGGCCGGGCGGAAGCGATCGCGCGTGCGCTGGTCGCCGGCGGGCTGCGCGTGCTCGAGGTCACGTTGCGCACGCCTGCCGCGCTCGACGTCATCACGGCGATGCGCCGCGTGCCCGGGGCTGTCGTGGGCGCGGGCACGGTGTTGAACGCGGCGGACCTGGAGGCGGCGCGCGGGGCGGGAGCCGAGTTCATCGTCGCGCCGGGCCTGACGGAGGCGCTGGGCCGCGCCGCGATCGCGAGCGGCGTGCCCTTCCTGCCCGGCGTCGCCAACGCTGGCGACATCATGCGCGGGCTCGACATGGGCCTCAGCGAATTCAAATTCTTTCCCGCCGAAAGCAGCGGC
>CBDUBN010000004.1:0-37987 GCA_965365395.1 uncultured Sphingomonas sp. | reverse complement strand
AGGGCGACGAGGCGGTGCAATGGCTGTGGAAGGAATGGGCCAATGTGCTCAGGATTCGCAACGTCGGCATCCCGACCGTCGGCTTCACCTGGTATTCGCTGACCGACCAGATGGACTGGGACACCGCGCTGCGAGAGAAGAACAACCGCGTGCACCCGGTCGGGCTCTACGACCTGGATCGCAACATCCGGCCCGTGGGCCTGGCCTACAAGAAACTGATCTCCGACTGGCGCGAAGTACTGCCCGCGTCCAGTCATTGCCTGGTCGTGCCGGTGGTGCCCCCACAGGACTATGAGCGCGCCTATGTGCGCGAGCGGCAGGAGGAGGCGGCACGCCGCCTCCGCCCCTTCGTCGTGCTTGATTGACCGCGGCCGCCGTCAGGCGGCGCGCGCCCAGCTTTGCGTTGCTGCGTCCGCGTAGCGCGCCTCGCACGCGCTTTCCTCGGCCGTCAGCGGACGCATGTGCGCCACGCTGATGCGGCGGCCGACGTGGTCGTTGCCGCGCAGCTGTACCTCGGCATTCTCCGGCAACCGCTCGCGCAGCGCGGTCAGCTGCGCGATGAGCGAGCCGAGCGTGCCGGCGTCGCTGATATCGATATAATCCCGTACCAATCGTGTCATGTGAAGCCCCCGCTCCTGTGAACCACCGTCGGCCTGTTTCGGTCGATCGGAGATGGATAACTTGCATTAACTTTACAGAATGTGAATCTTTTATTGCACCCGCCTCCTCGGCCCGTCGCAAAACGATCCTTCAGAGCATCTGCGCCAGCAGTTCGTTGACCCGCCGCTCGGCATCGCGCAGCGCGGCATCGACGGGCTTGTTCCCCGCGATCGCGGCTTCCAGCTCCTCGCCGATCAACCCCTGGATCGCGCCCTGGCGTTCGACCATGTCGGGCATCTGCCGCCCGGTTCGGGCCATGGCGGCGATGTCGGCGCGGTGCGGCAGGGTCGCGAACCGGGGATCGTCGAGCGCCGCCACCGTCGCTGGCAGTTGTCCCGTACGCGCCCAGTCGTAATTGTGCCGGGCCAGGAAGCGCATCAGCCGCACGATGCCGTCACGCTCGCGCGGCGAGCGGCGCGCGCGCGGCACGACCCAGGCATGGCCGTCGACGAACGAGACATTGCTGCCCCACAGCTGCGGGAACGGAGCGACCGCATAGGCGCGGTACAGCGGTTGCCCGGGCGTCGTCGCTTCCTTGTCATAGGGGCCGATCATCCAGGTGCCGGTCGGAAAGACGCCGCCTTCGCCGCGGATGAACGCCGCGGTGGCAGCGGGAAAATCCTGGTCGCGGGTGGTCAGCCCCTCGGCGTTCAATTGCCTGTAGAGATTGACGATGGCGGCGGCCTGCGGCGTGGCCAGCCGGATGTGGCGGTCGTCCGGGAACAGCAGCTGACCCTGGGCCAGCAGATAGGTGTACAGGTTGGCGACATGGAAATCGGGCGCGGAAACCTGCGCCTGGATCAGATAGGGTTTGCCCGTCGCGGCCTTGAACCGACGTGCATGCGCGATCAGCTCAGCCGGCGAACGGGGCAATATGGGGCGTTCCCCGTCCATCAATCCGGCGGTGCGCATCAGCCGCGTGTTGATGTGCCACAGGCGTCCGATGGTATCCCACGGCATACCGTACCAGCGTCCGGCCTTGACCACCCCGCTTTCGCTGGCGGGGGTGAAGGCCGCGGGCGGCAGGCCCGCCTCGCGCAGCATCCCGTCGATGGGCTCGAGCAGGCCGCGGCCCTGATAGTCGGAGATGACCGACTGGTGCATGGTGACGAGGTCGGGCGGATCGCCCGCCGCGATCTGCGCGGCGAGCTGCGGGTAGCCGGGCCAGGCGACGATGTTGATCTTGACCCGGACGTCGGGATTCTCGGCCTCGAACTTGTTGAGGAGCGTGGTGAGGATGCCGCATTCGGTGTCCGCGGCGGCGACATCGGTGCTTCGGCCGTACACCGCGCCGCATTCGCCGAAGAAGCGCTGGACGACGATCTCGTCCGCGCTGCCGGCGCGCTCGCAGCCGCCCAGCGCCAGCAACGCGGCGATGGCGAGGGCGACGCGCCTCATCGTACCGCCGCCCCGGCCATCGCCCGCACGATCTGTTTCTGGAACAGGATATAGACGATCAGGATCGGGACGGACGCGAACACCGCCTGCGCCATCAGGAAACCGAGCCCGCTGGTCTGCGCATAGTTCGCCTGCGCCGATGCCAGCCCCACGGTCAGCGTGAACATGTCGCTGCGCGTCGCGGAGATCAGCGGCCACCAGTAATCGTTCCACGAACCGAGGAAGGTGAAGACGCCCAGCGTCGCCTGCGCGGGGACGGTGAGCGGCAGCAGCACGCTCCAGAAGATACGCAGGCGGCTCGCGCCGTCGAGCGCCGCCGCCTCGTCGAGGTCGCGCGGGATCGCACGGAAATATTGGGTCATGAAGAATACGCCGAACGGCCCGACCAGGCCCGGCAGGATCAGGCCGGGATAGCTGTTGTGCAGGCCCAGCGTCGCGAACAGCTGATGGCGCGGCAGGATCACCGCCTGCTCGGGGATCGCGAGCCCGACGAGCACCAGCGCGAAGATCGTGCGCCGCCAGGGAAACTCGAGCCGCGCGAAGGCATAGCCTGCCAGGCTGCACAGGATGAGCACGCCGACGGTCGTGCCGATGGATACGATCAGACTGTTGAGCAGCCAGCCGGTCGTCGACTGGCCGGAGAGGATCGCGCGGTAGTTTTCCAGCGTATACGGCCCGCCGAACGCGGTGCCCGCGTCGCGCATCAGATCGGCATTGCTCTTCAGGCTGAGCAGCAGCGTCCAGACCAGCGGCGCGACCATGATCGCGGCACCGGCCAGCAGCAGCAGCAGGACGGGCATAGGCATCCGCTCGCGCGCCGCGGCGACGCCGGCGCTCATGCGCCCTCCTCCTTGCGCGAGACCAGCCAATATTGGGTGGCGGTCACGATCAGCACCAGCAGGAACAATATCTCCGCCATGGCTACGGCATAGCCCAGTTCCCAACGCCCGAACGCGACCTCGAAGATATAGAGCACGACCGGGCGGGACGCGCCGCCCGGGCCACCCCCGGTCAGCAGCTGTGCCTGCCCGAAGATCTGGAGCTGCGCCGCGGTCTGCAGCATGACGACCAGGATCAGCGTGCGCCGGATCGAGGGCAGGGTGATCCGCCGGAACGTCGTCCAGCGGCTGGACCCGTCGAGCGCCGCCGCCTCGTAGATGTCGCCCGGAACCTGTTGCAGCCCGGCGAGGATCAGCATGATCGGAAAGCCCAGCGACCACCAGATGGTGGCGATGGCGAGGCTGGGAAGCGCGAGCTCTGGATCGCTGAGGAAGGGCACCGGCGCATAGCCCAGGAACTGGCGCAGCTCGGCGACAAGGCCGGCATCCGGAGTCAGGATGAAACGCCAGATCAGCGTGACGATGGTCACCGACAGCACCGAGGAGGAGAAGAATATGCCGCGAAAGATGGCCGCGCCGCGCGTCGCCCGGTTGAGCGCGAGCGCGAGCAGCAGCGCGAGCAGTGTCAGCGTCGGCACGATCAGCGCGGCCAGCTTGAACGTGTTGAGCAGCGAATCGAGGAACACCGGGTCGGCGACCAGCCGCGCATAGTTTTCGAGGCCGACGAAGCGGCGCGCGCCGAACAGGTCGGCGCGGTGGAAGCTGATGACGATGCCCATGATCAGGGGCAGGACGAGGATGGCGAGGTAGAGAAGCACGAACGGCGCGATGAACGCATAGCCCTCGAAACGTGCCTGTGGCCCGCGGCTCATGTGGCCGGCTCGGGATGATGGCCCCGGCCGTCTGCGTCGAACAGGTGCGCGGCGCCGCCGTCGATGGCGAGGCCGATCCTGTCCCCCATCCGCACCGCGCTGGTGCCCGCATCCTCGGCGACGATTTCCTGCCCGTCGCCAAGCCGCGCGAATACGAGCGTGCGGTCGCCCAACCGTTCGACCAGCATCACTTCGGCATCGACGCTGCCGCCGCCTGGCGCGGCCGCGCGCACTGCTTCGGCGCGCAGGCCCACCTCGATGGCGCCGACGGGCAGGGCGGCGGCCGGCACGCGCGTCGTGATTTCCCCGCCGCCGGCCAGTCGCACACGCGCGTGGCCGCCTTCGCCCGCTACCATCGTCGCGGGCAGGATGGTCATCGCCGGCGACCCCACGAACTGCGCGACCCAACGGTTGGCGGGCCGCGTATAGATGTCCATCGGCGCGCCGACCTGCTGGATGCGGCAATCGTTCATCACCACCATGCGGTCGGCCAGCGTCATCGCCTCCGCCTGGTCGTGCGTGACCATGATGATGCTCGCCGCGACGCGGGTGCGCAGCTGCGCGATCTCCAGCCGCGTACGGTTGCGCAAGGCGGCATCGAGGTTCGACAGCGGCTCGTCGAGCAGGAACAATTGCGGCTGTTTGACGATGGCGCGGCCGATCGCCACGCGTTGGCGCTGTCCGCCCGACATCTGGCCCGGCTTGCGATCCAGCAGTGGCTCGATCTCGAGGATGCGCGCGGCATCGGCGACACGCGCGGCGATCGTCGCGCGATCGACGCGCGCGTTCCGCAGACCGAACGCCATGTTATCGGCAACCGTCATGTGCGGGTAGAGCGCATAATGCTGGAACACCATGGCGACTCCGCGGTCGCCGGGCGCCAGCGTGTCGATGCGGCGGCCGCCCAGCGTGACCTCGCCGCTGTCCGCCGTTTCCAGCCCCGCGATGATGCGCAGCAACGTGGATTTGCCGCTGCCCGACGGGCCCAGGAAGGCGATGAACTCGCGCTCGTCGACCTCGAGCGACACCGCGTCGAGCACGCGCGTGGAGCCGAAGGATTTGCTGACCTTATCGAGGACCAGTCTGGTCACTCTTCCTCCCCCGCCGATCTCGTTATCGCATTTATCATATCATTAGCTGCGCCGCCTCGCGCAGGAACGCAAGCGCCTTTGCCGACGCGCTCAATAGGCGGGGGTGATCAGCCCGTCGATGACATGGTGCTGGATCACGGGTTCCAGCCGGTCGACCAGCCGGTGCGTGATCCGCTCGGCCAGGCCCGCGGGCAGCGCGGCGGCATAGGCGCGCGTCATCTGCAGGTCGTGGTGGTCGGCATTGCCCGCACCCGGCGCATCGACACCGATGACCAGCACGGGCCGTGCGGTGCTGGAACGATTGGCGGTGCCGCGATGGATGGTCAGCGCCGACCGGGCCGTCATGTCGCCGCGCTGCGGCAGCTTCGCCTGCGCACGCGCGGCGTAGCGTGGCCAATGCGCTGCACCCGGAAACATGCCGCGCGGGCAATCGTCGATCGGGTCCCACTGCGTGCCAGGCGCGATCTCGAACGGGCCCATGTCGGGGGCGGTGTCGACGCCCGTCAAGTTGAACGCGAGGCTCGTCAGCCGGCGCTCGTCC
This sequence comes from uncultured Sphingomonas sp., assembly GCA_965365395.1. GTDB lineage: Bacteria > Pseudomonadota > Alphaproteobacteria > Sphingomonadales > Sphingomonadaceae > Sphingopyxis. The sequence continues at coordinate 32,586 of CBDUBN010000004.1, read as the reverse complement.
CGCGTCGCGGCGGGCATGGCGAAATCGCGGTGCCACGGCTGGTCGGCCGCACCGGGGAAGGGCGTATCGAAACCCACCTCGACGATGCGGTATGCCGGCCCGAGTACCGCCTGGCACACCGCCACGAACCAGGGGTGGGTGACGATCTCGACGAAGCCGCGGATGCGCTCGGGCTGGACCTCGACATACCAGCGCTGCGGTCCGCGCGGCAGCGCGCCGCCCGGCACCGTCATCGCTTCCGCGTGCAGTGCTTCCATGTCCTCGCGCAGGCGATCGGCGAACGACGGCTCGAACGCCCCGGCGAGCGCGATCGTGCCGTCACCGTACAGACCGCGCACCAGGTCGGCGGGTTCGTAAAGGGGGGCATAGGGGTCGCTCATATGGCGATCTCCATTTATCCGACTAATCCGATATATCCATCTTTCATGCGCGCGGCAGCTTGTCTATGGGGCGCGCCATGCATGCGACCCTGCCCTTCACCGTCACCCCGGTCGACGACGGATCGACCATCCGTGTCACCGTCGCGCGCGGCGACGTCACCCGCACCTACACCGTCACCGGCGCGGAACATGACGACCATATGGGCTTCTTCGGCGCGCTCGCCGCCGACTTCGGCACGCGCACGCCCAAGGGGTACGAAGGCCCGACCGAGGTCAAGGGCGCGCTTCCCAAATGGAAGCCGCTGATCGTCGGCAACCTGCACGAGCGCACGACCGCGGGCTATGGCGACCCCGCGGTGCTCAGGACCGACGAGGGCTATTTCCTGGTCGCGACGTCGAACGATGCGCCCGACGCCTTCCCCATCCTGCGCAGCCACGACCTCGAAACCTGGACGCACGAGGGATTCGTCTTCCCCGAAGGACAGGCGCCGGACTGGACCGCGCACGGGCGCAAGATCGGCGATTATTGGGCGCCGGAGATGGCGCGCGTCGGTGACGAATATTGGGTCGTCTACACCGCGCGGCAGCGCTCGAACGCGCTTGCCATCGGCCTCGCCAAGGCGCCGTCGCCGCTGGGCCCCTGGACCGACCTCGGTCACCCGCTGATCAGCAGCTATGCGATCAACACCACCGGCATGCCCGACGATCCGTCGATGCCAAACCTCAGCGGCGGGGTGATCGATTCGCACATCTTCATCGACGACGACGGCGAGCGGTATCTGTTCTGGAAACGCGACACCAACGGCATCTGGCCGCGTCCGCTGGCCGGCCTCCTTCGCCGTCGCCCCGAGCTGATCGAGCGCCTGTTCGATACCGAGGTCGACCGCACCACCGCCGCCTTCGTCGCCGCCATCCAGCCATGGGCCAACACGCGCCGGCCGATGGAACGCTTCTTCTGGATGCAGCCGCTGATCGAGACGGTGCTCAATAACTGGGAACGCACGCGGCAGCTGCTCGCGGCCGAACCCGACGCCGGCCTGATCGTCGATGCCATGAGCACGCCCATCCATGCCCAGCGACTGTCGGCGGAGGGCGAGCTGGTGGGCGAGGACCGGCTGGTGCTTGCCAACGACCTCGATTGGGAAGGTCATCTGATCGAGGGGCCGTGGGTCACCAAACAGGCCGGTCGCTACTGGATCTTCTACGCCGGCAACGATTTCGGCACGCCCGCCTACGGCATCGGCGTCGCTGTCGCGGACCATCCGTTCGGCCCCTATGTGAAGCAGGAGGCGCCGCTCCTCAAATCCACGCCCGAATGGTGGGCACCGGGCCATGCCTCGGTCGCGCCGGGGCTCGACGGGCGACCGCAGCTGTTCTTCCATGCATTCTTCCCCGGAACCGGCGGCTACAACATGTTCCGCGCGCTTCTGACGACGCCGCTGACCTTTACGCCCGACGGCGTCACCGCCGACTAGCGCCCGGCGACCGCACCCGATTGCCTCTTTGCGGGGGCCGGGGGCTTTGCTAGGGCGGGCGCCAAGCACTCGTAGCTCAGCTGGATAGAGTACTGCCCTCCGAAGGCAGGGGTCACAGGTTCGAATCCTGTCGAGTGCGCCACTCTTCGCCTTCCGTGCGCAAAGGCAGGCCATGAGCCGATCCATTACCGTCGCCGCGCTGCAGCTCGCCCTCGGCGGAACGGAGGAGGCGAACATCGCCGAGGTGACGCGGCTGGTGCGCGAGGCCGCAGGCCGGGGCGCGCGCGTCATCCTGCCGCCCGAATTGTTCGAGGGTCCCTATTTCTGCAAGCTCGAGGAGGAGCGGGAATTCGCGCGGGCGCGCCCCATGGCAAGCCACCCCAGCGTCGTGGCGATGCGCAGGCTGGCGGCGGAGCTCGGCGTCACCATCCCGACCAGCTTCTTCGAGCGCGACGGCCAGCATCACTACAATACGCTGGCGATGATCGGCCCCGACGGCGGCATCCAGGGCAGCTATCGCAAGAGTCACATCCCCGACGGCCCGGGCTATGAGGAGAAATATTATTTCCGCCCCGGCAACACCGGGCTGCGGGTCTGGGACCATGAACAGGCGCGCATCGGCGTCGGCGTCTGCTGGGACCAATGGTACCCCGAAGCCGCGCGGGTAATGGCGCTGATGGGCGCCGACATTCTCCTCTATCCGACCGCGATCGGTTCCGAACCGCATGATCCCGATCTCGACACGCGCCGGCTGTGGCGCCGCGCGATGATCGGCCACGCCGTGTCGAACATCATGCCGATCGTCGCCGCCAACCGCATCGGCGTCGAGGACGGGCAGCGATTCTACGGCACCAGCTTCATTGCCGACGAATGGGGCGACATCGTCGCGGAACTCGGCGACGACGAGGAGGGGGTGATCGTGGCCACGCTCGACCTCGACCGCGCGGCCAGGAACCGCGCGGGCATGGGCTTTTTCCGCGACCGCCGCCCGGAACTCTACGGGCGCATCGCGCAGGATATCTAGCCGCGGCGCTTGACCGGCGGGACGTGTTCCCGCACAGGTGGTTTAGTGCAATCACACACCAGCGAGGACGGGATGGGCAGGGCGCAGCGGCTATGGGGCTGGGTTCGGCGGCATCCGGTCTGGTCCGGACTGATCGCGATCGTGACCGCGCTGATCCTCTACTCGATCCTCGTGCCCGCCAAACCCACCTACGCTTATGTCGTGGAGCCGGTCGCGCGGGGCGAGGTGACCTCCTACGTCACCGCCAGCGGAAAACTGCGCGCGCGTAACACCATCAAGGTAGGTAGCGAGGTCTCCGGTCAGATCACGCGCGTCAACGTCGACTTCAACAGCGAGGTACGCGCGGGCCAGGTGCTGGCGGTGATCGATCCGACCCGCTTTCGCGCGCGTGTCGACCAGGCGCAGGCGGGCGTTGCGCAGGCGCAGGCCGCGCTGGCGCAGGCCAATGCGGCCATGACCCGCGCGCGCGCCGAGGTCGCCATCCAGGAACGCAACGACGCGCGCAGCCGCGACCTCGTCGGTCGCGGCTTCGTGTCTGAGGCATCGCGCGACGCCGTGGTGAACCAGCTCGCCGCGGCGCGCGCTGGCGTCGCAACGGCGGCCGGGCAGATCGCGGCCGCGCGCGCGCAGATACAGCAAAGCAGTGCCGATCTTACCAACGCGCGGCTCGACCTGCGCCGCACGGTGATCGTCGCGCCGGCGAGCGGGGTGGTCATCAACCGGCTGGTCGAACCCGGCACCACCGTCGCCTCCAGCTTCCAGACGCCCAACCTGTTCGAGATCGCGGCGGACACCACCCGCATGCAGGTGGAGGCGGCGGTGGACGAGGCCGACATCGGGCTGGTCCGCGACGGGCAGCGCGTGTTCTTCACCGTGGACGCCTATCCTGGAGAGCGCTTTCCCGCCAATGTCAGCCAGATCCGTAAGGGGTCGACCGAGACCCAGAATGTCGTCAGCTACCTTACCATCCTGGAGGTGGACAATGCCGACGGCCGCCTGCTTCCCGGTATGACCGCCAATGTGCAGATCGTGACGGGCACCCGCGTCAATGCATTGCGCGTGCCGACGCAGGCGCTGCGCTTCCGGCCACGCGCCGCCGACCGGCCCGAGGAAAATGACGCGGCCGCCCCGGCGCCGCGCGCCGCGCGCACGCCCGCGCCGGCGTCGTTGTGGGTGGCGACGGCCGATGCCTATCGCCCGGCGCTGCGCCAGGTTCGCGTGGGTCTGCAGGGGGAGGAGTTCACCGAGATCCTGTCCGGCGTGCGCGCGGGCGAGCGGGTGCTCGTGCGTACCCGCTCGCTCGAGCCGCGTCCCGATGCCGAGCCCGAGGACGAGGCGGGCGATGGCGGGTGACGGCGCATCCGCGCGCGACACCGCGGCGCTGATCGAAACCCGCGATGTCGTGAAGGACTATGTCGTCGGCGGCGAAACGGTGCACGCGCTCGCCGGCGTGTCCCTGTCGATCCGGCGCGGCGAGTTCGTCGCGATCATGGGCGCGAGCGGATCGGGCAAATCCACCTTCATGAACATGGTCGGCTGCCTGGACACGCCCAGCGCGGGCGAGCTGCTGCTCGACGGCATCCCGATCGCGGGCATGACGTCTGACGAGCTCGCGGCGATCCGCAACCGCAAGATCGGCTTCGTTTTTCAGCAGTTCAACCTGCTGCCGCGTACCAGCGCGCTCGACAATGTCGCGGTTCCGCTGATCTACGGCGGCATCGGCCGGGCCGAGCGGATGGCGCGCGCCGCCGCGACGCTGGAACGGCTGGGCCTCGGCAATCGCCTGGACCATAGCCCGGCGAAACTGTCCGGCGGGCAGCAGCAGCGCGTCGCCATCGCCCGCGCGCTCGTCACGCAGCCGCTGATGCTGCTCGCCGACGAACCGACCGGCGCGCTCGACACGAGCACGTCCGAGGACATCATGGGCGTGTTCCAGTCGCTGAACGACAGCGGCATCACCGTCATCCTCGTCACCCACGAACATGACATCGCCGACTATGCCGCCCGCCAGATCCTGTTTCGCGACGGGCGGGTGATCGACGATCGCGCGACGCCCAGCCGCCATCGCGCGCCGGCCCCGGCCCTGCCCGCATGATGCGCCTGCCCGCATGACCCGCCTGCTCGCCCGCGTCGCCGGCCATTGGGGCGTCAACATCGCGACCGCCTTGGTCGCGCTGCGCACCAATCTGATGCGCTCCATCCTGACGACGTTGGGCGTCATGATAGGGGTGTTTGCCGTCATCCTCGCGGTGGCGGTGGGGGAAGGCGCCAAGGTCTCGGTGGCGGACTCGATCGCCTCGCTCGGCTCGAACATGGCGCTTGTCTTTCCGCAGCCCGATACGGGCGAGGACGGTCCCCCCAGTCGTAACCGCGGTCGCCTGACCGAACGCGATGCGCGGCTCATCGCCCGCCAGGTGCCTGACGTGGTGGCGGTGGCGCCGATGCTGCGCGGAACAATCCAGCTGGTCGCCGCGGGCCGCAACGCCTCGACCGGGGCGATCGGCGCCGATCCGGGCTATGCGCTCGTTTCCAATCTGTCCGCCGAAACCGGTCGCTTCGTCAGCGAATCCGACGTGCGCACCGGGGCCCGTGTGATCGTGCTCGGCCCCACGGTCGCCGCCAAGCTGTTCGGCGGGTCCGATCCCGTGGGTCAGTCGGTGCGCGTCAACCGCGCGCCCTTCACGGTGATCGGCGTCCTCGAAAGCAAGGGATCGAGTTTCGGCAATGACAATGACGATGTGGCCATCGTGCCCATCACCACCGCGCGCCAGCGGTTCGAGGGGATAACGCTGCCCGGTCCCGACGATCTGCACCTGCTGTTCGTCGGCTTTACCGAAGGCACCGACCTCGGCGACGGCAAGCGCGCGATCGTCCGCGCGCTGCGCGATCGCTACCGCGTGCCGGATGGGGAGAACAGCCCGTTCACCGTCCGCACGACCGAGGAGTTCAGCGAGGAGACGGGCGAGATCACCGGCGTGGTGCAGGGGATATTGGTCGCCATCGCCTCCATCTCGCTGCTCGTCGGCGGGATCGGCATCATGAACATCATGCTCGTCTCGGTGACGGAACGGACGCGCGAAATCGGCCTCAGGATGGCGCTCGGCGCGCGTCGCGCGGATATCCGCAACCAGTTCCTGGTCGAAGCGGCGGTACTGTGCATGATCGGCGGCGCGCTCGGCCTCGCCCTTGCCGCCGCCGCGGCGCGCGCGTTCGAGAATTTCGCGGAATTCCCGGCACCGATCGGCGCCGGCACGGCGGTCGCCTCGATCCTCTTTTCCGGCGTCATCGGACTGTTGTTCGGTGGCTATCCCGCCGTACGCGCGTCACGCCTGTCGCCGATCGAGGCGCTGCGCAGCGAATAGCGATCAGGCCGGCGCGGCGGCGCGGCGTCGGGGCGGTTCCAGCACTTTAGCCTTGTACGCGCATTCGGCCACGACCGGACAATGCCAGCATTCGGGCGTTCGCGCCTTGCAGATGTAGCGGCCGAGCAGGATCAGCCAGTGGTGCGCATGGCGGCGGAACGGTGCAGGCACCCGTTTCTCCAGCCCCGCCTCGACCGCGACGACATTCCTGCCCGGCGCGATGCGCGTGCGGTTGGCGACACGAAAGACATGCGTGTCGACCGCGAAGGTTTCGGCTCCGAAGGCGCAGTTCATCACCACATTGGCGGTCTTGCGGCCCACACCGGGCAGCAGCTGCAAGGCGTCGCGGTCGGCCGGCACCGCCCCGCCATGGTCGCGGACGAGCGCCTCGGACAGCGCGATGACGTTCTTCGCCTTGGTGTTGAACAGCCCGATCGTGCGGATATGCGCCTTCAGCCCCTCCTCCCCCAGCGCGAGCATCGCTTCGGGGGTGTGCACGGCCGCGAACAGGCTGCGCGTCGCCTTATTGACGCCGGCGTCGGTCGCCTGCGCCGACAGCACGACGGCCACGAGCAATTGGTAGACATTGCCGAATTCGAGCTCGGTCTCCGGGCTGGGGTTCGCTTCGGCCAGCTTGCGGAAGAATTCGAAGCGCTGCGCAGCGTTCATGGCGCCCGCAGGCCCAGGACATCCTCCATCGCATAGCGCCCGGGCGATCGCCCGCTGATCCATAGCGCGGCACGCACCGCGCCGCGAGCGAAGATGGCGCGGTCCTCGGCATGGTGCGACAAGCCGATACGTTCGCCATCGCCGGCCAGGATCACCTGATGCTCGCCCACCACCGATCCCCCGCGCAGGCTGGCGAAGCCGATCGCGCCGCTGTCACGCGGGCCGCTCGCCCCGTCTCGCGCGCGCACCGCCAGCTCGGCCAGCGACGACCCACGCCCGGCGGCGGCCGCCTCTCCCAGCAGCAAGGCGGTGCCGCTCGGCGCGTCGATCTTTTGCCGGTGGTGCATCTCGACGATCTCGATGTCCCAGTCCGGCCCCAGCCGCGCCGCCGCATCGCGCACCAACGCGGCGAGCATGGTCACGCCGAGCGCGGTATTGCCGGTCTGCAGGACCGCGATGCGCTCGGCCGCGCGGTCGATCAAACGATGGTGGCCCTCCTCCAGGCCGGTGGTGCCGACGACCGCCGGAACGCCGTGCGCCGCTGCCGCCTCGAGCGTGGCCTGCAGCGCGTCGGGCGCGGAGAAATCGATCAACACGGTCGATGCGGCCGCCAGGGCGGCGAGCCTTTCAGGCGCGTCGCCGCGATCGATCCCGCCGGAAAGCTGCGCCCCCGCCTCCCCGATCGCCGCGGCCAGCGCCGTGCCCATGCGGCCGGCGCTGCCGATGATACCGATGCGCGTCATGCATGCCGCTTAGCGGGGCAGACCGAGCGGGGGAAGGGCGGCCACCTGGTCGGCCACCCAGTTGCCGTGGAAACCGGGCGGGATGCGGTGCGGCAGATGGACGCTGGCGACGGGCGGGGCCAGAAAGTCGGCGGCATCGAGGATGACGAGATCGGTCGTTTGCGCGGCCATGTCGATGACGAGGCCGATGTACCAGCCGTCGGTTTCCGCGGTGCCGCCTTCGCGGGGCACGAAGACGAACTCGCCGGGCGTGCGGCCGGTCCCGAAATCATGCGTCTGGGTCCCACCCTCCACCAGGTCGTGCCGGTACAGGCGGCTGTCGGTGACGGTCATGTGCTGGTCATCCCCTCCCGCGAGCGCAACGGTCAGCGCGTAGCGATAGGGCTGACCCGTCCGCCGTTCGTCGTAGCGCGGGAATTCCTGCGGATGGTGGTGGACGCGGCGCCGGTCGACGCGGCGCGCTTCGGTATCGATGGTCCAGCGTTCGAACCCGCTCGTTTCGCTGTCGGGGCCATAGTTGCTGCGCGCGAACATGCGGTCGTGCGCGACGACGTCGACCACGATGCGGCCACTGGCATCGACGAAGGCGTTCGCCGGATGGAACACGTAGCAGGGCTCCACATCGCACCAGACGATGCTGCTGCCCGGCGCATGGCGCCCCAGCACGCCGACGCGGGCGCGATGATCGGCGTTCCACTGATAGGGAAAGCGGTAGCCCGCGATCAGCTTGCCCATGCTGAAGGTGACGGGCAGGTCGAAGACCAGCACATGATCGGGCGTGATCGCGCAGTCGTGGATGCTGGGGCCATGCTGCACCGCGATCGGCTCCTCGCGGATCACCTGGCCGCCCGCGTCGAGCACGGTGTGCCACACGCGGTTCAGCACATCCGCCTTGTAACAGACCGCATGCCGTTCGCCCGTCGCCGGGTCGAGGTGCGGGTGCGCACTATAGCTGTGCGCGAGCGTCCCATCGAACGGGTTGTGCGCGAGCGTTTCGAGCCGGTGGTCGAGTTCGACGGGAAGGCCGCCCGCCTCGACGATGGCAAAGGTACGTCCGCCGATGCCGACGACATTGGTATTGGGCGCATCGAACCCGTCGCGCCGGGGCCCGGGCGGCAGCGGCTCGCCCAGTGCCGCGCAGGCCTCGCGCCCACGCACCCAGCGGTTGCGGTACCAGACGGCGCGGCCGCCGGCGATGGCGATGCCGTGGACCATGCCCGCGCCGGAGAACCAGTGATAGCTGGCGGGATCGGGCGGGGTCGCCGGGTTCGGCCCGTTGCGCAGGTAGCGGCCGGTCAGTTCCGGCGGGATCGTGCCGGTCACCCGCAGGTCTTCGAGCGTCAGCTCCTCGGTCATCGGCCGGTGCACGCCGGTCAGGTAGGGATGCGCATCGGGCGCGGTCAGCCGCTTGCGGTTGAAGCCGGCCATGGCGTTGAGACCGGATCCCACGATGGAGCGGATGGCCTTCTCAAGCCTGCCCGATGCCGCATCCGGTGCTGTCGTCGCCATGTTGTTGCTCCTCGAGTCGATAATGTTTACAGCGCAAACATGACCGACAATGCTAACAGTGTCAACATCCTTCCGGCCGCGGGCGAAGGCGCATCCCGTCCGCCCACCTACCACCATGGCGACCTGCGCGGCGCGCTGATCGCCGCAGGGATGGCGGCGCTCGACGCGGCGCCGGCGGATGCGCTGTCGCTGCGCGCGCTCGCCCGCGACGCCGGGGTCAGCGCGACGGCGGTGTACCGGCATTTTCCCGACAAGGCCGCGTTGCTCGGCGCCCTCGGCCAGGGCGCGCTCGATGCGATGGCGCGGGGCCAGGCGGACGCCGTCGCGGCGCTCGGCCCGACGGCGGGGGCGCAAGCGGCGTTCTGCGCGCGCGGGGCGGCCTATGTCCGCTTCGCGATCGCGCATCCGCATGCTTTCCGGCTCATCTGGCAGACGGCTCCGGACGGCGATGTGCTGGGCGGCCCGATCGAGGCCGCGCACCCCGCGATGCGCGGCCTGCGCGGGTCCGTCGATGCCATCCTGCCGCGCCGGGCGAGCGCCGCGGAGCGGCGGGCGACCGCGCTGCGCTGCTGGGGTCTGGTCCACGGCCTCGCCATGCTTGCGCTCGACCGGCAGGTCGTGCTCGACGATGCGACCATCGTGCGGGTGATCGAAGGAATGGTGCCGTCATGACGCGCCCGCGCCGCATCGTCGTGCTGACCGGCGCCGGCGTTTCCGCCGAAAGCGGGATCGACACCTTCCGCGCGGCCGGCGGATTGTGGGAACGGCACCGGGTCGAGGATGTGGCGACGCCGGAGGCCTTCGCGCGCGATCCCGACCTCGTGCTGCGTTTCTACGACATGCGCCGCAAGCGTATCCAGGAGGTCGCACCTAATGCGGCGCATATGGCGCTGGCGCGACTGGACGCCCAATGGCCCGATGATGCGGAGCATGCGCTGACCATCGTCACCCAGAATGTGGACGACTTGCACGAGCGGGCGGGGACCGTATCGCCGCCTCGCGCGAGAGGAGCAGGGCAACAGCGCCTGATCCACATGCACGGACGGCACCTTAGCGCCTGGTGCACGGCGTGCGACCGGCGCCATGTCTGGCGCGAGCGGCTGATCGACCGCCCGCCGTGTCCCGCGTGCGGGGAACGCGCGCTGCGCCCGGACATCGTATGGTTCGGCGAGATGCCTTATCGGATGGACCAAATCACCGCCGCGGTGCGGGCGTCGGACCTGTTCGTGTCGATCGGCACCTCTGGTGCGGTCTATCCCGCCGCCGGCCTGGTCCGGCAGGCGAAGGCCGCGGGCGCGCGCACGCTCGAACTCAACTTGGAGCCAAGCCAGGGCAGCGCCTGGTTCGACGAGGCGCGGTACGGTCCCGCGACCCAGCTGGTGCCAGCCTGGGTCGATACGCTGCTGGCGCGCTAACCGTTGACGGTGATCACCAGATAGAGCGTCCATCCGATCAGCAGCGCATAGGCGATCCAGGTGCCAATGACGCCAATCTGGCGCGGCAGCGGCGGCTTGTTTCTAATCGGCGCATGGACGCCGACGATGTGCATCGCGCGCGCGAACAGGAACAGGACCGCGATCCCGGTCAGCGTCCAGTGATGCGCGCCGGACTGTTCGAGCAGCCCGATGAGGATGACGGCGAGCGGCGCATGCTCGGCGAGATTGCCATGGGCGCGGCTGGCGCTGACGACGCGCGGGTTGCCGCCGTCGCCGAACGCGACCTTTCCCGCGATGCGATGGCGCACGGTGTCGATGGCGGTGATGAGCAGCATGATCGCGCAGATGGCGGCGGTCAGCGCGGTGATCGGCAATGTCATAATAGGTCCCTCCCGGCGCCTTCGTGCCACCGTCAGGGCGCCGCGTCACCCCCGCAGGCGGCGCAGGCCGGATCCTTGGGCAGGCGCAAGCTGCGCCAGCCGGGCGCGAGGCCGTCGACGATGTGCAGCTTGCCCGCCGCCGCTTCGCCGAAGCCCGCGATTGTGCGTAGACATTCCATCGCCGCGAAACCGCCGATCATCGCCACCATCGCGCCCAGCACGCCCTGTTCGGCGCAATTGTCGCAGTCATCGGGATCGAGCGCGTCGCCGACGAAGCAGCGATAGCAGGGCAGGCCGGCTTCCCAGCCGCGAAAGGTACCGACCTGGCCGTGGAACTGCGCGATCGCCGCGGAAACCAGCGGGACGCGCGCGCGCGTCGCGGCGTCGGATACGGCGAGGCGCGTCGCGAAATTGTCGCTGCCGTCGAGGACGATGCTCATGCCGTGCAGCATGGCGGGCAGGCTCGTCGCATCGGCTCTGGCGATCAGCGTCTCGACCGCGACGTGCGGGTTGAGCGCCGCGATGCGCGCCGCAGCGACCTCGACCTTGGCGCGGCCGATGTCGGGGGTGGCGAACAGCGTCTGGCGCTGCAGGTTCGACAGCGAAACCGTATCGGCATCGATGATGCGCAGCTGTCCGACACCCGCGGCGGCGAGCGCGGGGATGGCCGCGCTGCCGATGCCGCCGGCGCCGATGACCAGCACCCTGCTTGCGCGAATACGCAACTGCCCCGCTGCGCCGACGTGCGGCAGGACGATGTGCCGGGCATAGCGTTCGAGTTCGGTATCGCTCAGCATGATTGATATGCAATATGCATGAAACGCCGTAGCCCTGAGCCTGTCGAAGGGCGCGTTGCCGATAAGCGCCCTTCGACAGGCTCAGGGCTACGGATTGGGAAAGCGGCTTTCGGCAATTATGCCCCGGTCGATCCGAACCCGCCCGCGCCGCGCGCCGTGCCGTCGAGCTCGTCGACCTCCTCCAGCCGCACGCCCTGCACCTGCGCGGGCACCAGCTGCGCGATGCGATCGCCGCGGCGTACCTCGAACGGCTCGTTACCCAGATTGGCGAGGATGACGCGCAGCTCGCCGCGATAGTCGCTGTCGATCGTGCCCGGGGCGTTGAGGCAGGTGACGCCATGTTTGAGCGCGAGGCCGGAGCGCGGACGCACCTGCATCTCCCAGCCGGCAGGAATGGCGAAGGCCATGCCCGTTGCCACCGCCGCGCGCTGGCCCGGGCGCAGGGTCAGCGATTCCGCGGCAACGACGTCCATTCCGGCCGCGCCGTCGCTGGCATAGGCGGGAAGCGGCAGGCCGCCCGAATTGGGCAGGCGTTTGACGCGGATCGGGATCGGTACCAACGGCTCAGGCAAGGGCATCGGCGATCCTTTCAACGATGGCGCGGGCGACCGCATCCTTGGTCATCCGCTCCCAGCTGTCGACCCCCTGCGGCGTCACCAGATGCATGCGGTTGGCATCGCCGCCCATGGGATCGGCGGCGACGTCGTTGGCGATGATCCAGTCGCACCGCTTGCGGGCGAGCTTCGCCTGCGCATGCGCCACCACATCGCTGGTCTCGGCGGCGAAACCGATGAGCAGCCGTGGCCGGCGGGCAGAGCGCGCGAGGCCCGCCAATATGTCCGGGTTCTCGGCTAGCGCCAGCGGGGCGACCGCGCCGGAGCCGCTCTTCTTGATCTTGGTGTTGGCCTCTTCCGCGGCACGCCAGTCGGCGACCGCCGCGACCATGACCGCCGCGTCCGCGGGCAGGGCGGCCTCGACCGCCGCCGCCATCTCGCGCGCCGTCTCGACATCGACGCGCACCACGCCGACCGGGGTAGGCAGGGCGACGGGTCCGGCGACCAGCGTCACGCGCGCGCCCGCTTCCGCGGCGGCGGCGGCGATCGCGAACCCCTGTTTGCCGCTCGAACGATTGGCGATGTAGCGGACGGGATCGATCGGCTCGTGCGTCGGACCGGCGGTGACCAGCAGATGCGTGCCACGGAGCGGGCGATGGGCATCGGCCTCGAAATCAGGCTGGCCGTCGAGCGGTTGCGGGCGCGGCGCGCGTCCCGCGGCCAGCGCGGGATCATAGGGGTGGCGGAGCATCGCGCAGATGCGCGCGACGATATCGGGCGGTTCGGGCAGGCGGCCGGGCCCCCATTCGCCGCAAGCCATTCCGCCTTCGTCGGGCGGCATGACCGTCACCCCGTCCGACGCGAGCTGCGCGAGATTGCGCCGCGTCGCCGGATGGTTCCACATGCGCACGTTCATCGCCGGCACGACGAGCACCGGCTTGTCGGTGGCGAGCAGGACCGTGGTCGCGAGATCGTCGGCAATCCCCGCCGCCATCCTGGCCAGGATGTTCGCGCTCGCCGGGCACACCACGACAAGGTCGGTCTGGCGCGACAGCTGGATATGCCCGATCTCGCGCTCGTCCTTCAGGTCGAACAGCGCGCCGTAGACATCGTCGCCGGTCATCACGCCCAGCGACAGCGGCGTCACGAACTCCGCCGCGCTCTTCGTCATCACCGCGCGCACCGCCACGCCCTGGCGACCCAGCATGCGCACGACCTCGAGCGACTTGTACGCCGCGATCCCGCCAGAGACGATGAGGAGGATGCGGGGCTCGCTCATCGCGCGGCGTCGGCCGGAGCGAGCGACGCGAATGCGGTGGCGGCGGAAGCGGTTCGCGCGGCCATTATCCTCCCCTTCGCGGTGCCTGGAACGGGGCTAGATATGGGCAAGGGTTGAGCGCTCGGCAAGCTAGACCTGCGTTGCCAACCACATCGCGCCGGCGCCGAGAGCCGCCCCCGCCACCGCGACGAGGCCGTAGCGCAACAGACCGAACGAAGGCCCGCCCCACACCAGCTTAATCTCTCCCAGCGGCGGCGGGGGGGGCGCGGCGCCCTTCGCCGGAAAGGCATCCTCGATGCGCCGGACGAGGTCGGGCAGGCGGGCGAGCGTGCGCACGTTCTCGACGATCGCATCGGCGGCGCGCGCCTCCGGCCCCAGCTCGCTCCTGATCCACTCCTGCACGAACGGGCCGCTGGTCTCCCACATGTTGATATCGGGATCGAGCGCGGTGGCCACGCCTTCCACCATCACCATCGTCTTTTGCAGCAGCAGGAGGTGCGGCTGCGTCTGCATGTCGAAATCGCGGGTGATCGCGAACAGCCCGTCGAGCATCTGCCCGACCGACAGCTCCTTCACCGGCTTGCCGCGCATGGGCTCGCCCACCGCGCGCAGGGCGGTCGCGAACTCCTCGACGCTGTGGTGCGCGGGCACATATTGCGCCTCGAAATGGATTTCCGCCACGCGCCGGTAGTTGCCGGTCAGCAGGCCGTAGAGGATCTCCGCCAGCCAGCTGCGCGCCTTCCTGTTGATGCGGCCCATGATGCCGAAATCGATGGCGACGATGGTGCCGTCGGCAGTGACGAGCAGATTGCCCTGGTGCATGTCGGCATGGAAGAAGCCGTCCGAGATCGCCTGCCGCAGAAAGGCGTTGACCAGTGTCGTCGCGATACGCGCGGGATCGTGCCCCGCGGCAACCAGCGCGGCCCGGTCGGCGATCTTGATGCCGTCGATCCAGTCGAGCGTCATCACCGTACCGGCGGTGCGATCCCAGTCGATGGCCGGAATGCGATAGCCCTCGATGCCCGCGACATTTTCGGCGAGTTCCGATGCCGAGGCCGCCTCGCGCCTGAGGTCGAGCTCGCGCAGCGTCCAGCGCCGGAAATTCGCGATGACCAGGCGCGGGCGCAGCCGTCCCGCTTCGCCGCCCAGCGCTTCGAGATGCGCGGCGGCCCATTCATAGGTGTCGATGTCCGCCGCGAACTTTTCGCGCACGCCGGGGCGCAATACCTTCACCGCCACCGCACGCCCGTCGGCGGTGGTCGCGCGATAGACCTGCGCCACGGAGGCCGAACCTATCGGCACCTCGTCGAAGCTGGCGTAGAGCGCCTCCACCGGCTTGCCGAGCGCGCTTTCGATGACGGGACGCACCATCTCGAACGGCACCGGGGGCAACGCGTCCTGCAGGGTCAGCAGATTGCGCGCGCCTACCTCGCCGATCAGGTCGGGCCGCGTCGCCAGCGTCTGCCCGAGCTTGATCGCCGCGGGGCCGATCGCGCGGAAGGCGGCGGCATAGTCGGGCTGCTTGGGTTGAAAGGTGCCCAGGCGTGCGACGCGCGCAAGTCGCCGCACCGCCCCCGGCGTCGTCGGCGACTCCTCGATGCCGCGCAGCGCGCCGTGCCGCGCCAAGGTGCGGCCCCAGCGCAGCAGGCGCACGACGTGCGTGACGGCGGAAGTCATGCGGGGTGCCTCAAGCGATCTTCCATCCCGAATGGATGGCGACCAGGCCGCCGAGGATCGGCTCGACCCGCGTATGGCGGAAACCCGCCGCCTCGATCATCGCGCGGAACCGGGGCATGGCCGGGAACTGGCGGATTGACTCCACCAGATAGCGATAGCTGCCCTCATCGCCCGCGATCGCCTTGCCCAGGCGCGGGACGACATGGTGCGAATAGGCGTCGTAGGCCTGCTTGAAGCCGGGCCATTCGACGGTCGAGAATTCGAGGCAGAAAAAGCGCCCGCCCGGTTTCAGCACGCGATGCGCCTCGCGGAGCGCGGCGTCGATATGCGTCACGTTACGGATGCCGAAGGCGATGGTGTAGCCGTCGAACGCCTCGCCGTCGAAGCACAGCGCCTCGGCATTCTGCTCGATGAAGGTGAGGCCGGTTACCGCCCGTTTCGCGGCGCGATCCATTCCCACGCGCAGCATCTCCGGGTTGATGTCAGCGACCGTCACCGCCGCGCCGCGCGCGGCAATGCGAAAGGCGATGTCGCCCGTGCCGCCCGCCATGTCGAGGATATGTTCGCCCGCGCGCGGTCGCAACTGGCGAACGAAGCGATCCTTCCACAGCCGGTGCATGCCGCCCGACATGGCGTCGTTCATCACGTCGTAGCGGCTCGCGACGCTGGAAAAGACCCCGCCCACGCGGCGCGTCTTTTCCTCCGGCGTCACCGTCTCGTTGCCGAAAGATACCGTCTCGCCGCTCACGCCACCGCCGCCTCTTGCAAGGCGCGAGCATCCGCGCCGCGCCCGCTATAGCGGGGGCGCGCGCCATCGCCAGCCCCAGCCCGCACACGCGCGATGTTTGTCTCCCGCCGCGGTTGCGCCTAGCGCTGCGGCCATGCCCGAGCTTCCCGAAGTCGAGACGACCGTGCGCGGCCTGCGCCCCATATTGGTGGGCGAGAGGATCGCGCGGCTGACGCTTGCCCGCGCCGGCCTGCGCCGGCCATTCCCGGACGACCTGGTGCAGCGCCTGACCGGCGCCACGGTGACCGGCATCGCGCGGCGCGCCAAATACGGTCTGATCGCGACCGACCGGGACAGCGTCATGATTTTCCACCTTGGCATGTCGGGCCGCTGGCGCACCGATGCGGGCGAGCCGCAGATCCACGATCACCTGCGTATCGAAACGGCGACGGGGCGACAGGTCGCGCTCAACGATCCACGCCGCTTCGGCTCGGTCGACCTGGTCGACGGCGATCCCGAACAGGGGTTCGCGCCCTTTCGCGCGCTGGGGCCGGAGCCGCTGTCGGACGCGTTCGATGCGCCGATGCTCGCCGCCGCGCTCGCCGGCCGCGCCGCGGCGGTCAAGCTGTTGCTGCTCGACCAGCGCATCGTCGCGGGGCTCGGCAACATCTATGTATGCGAAGCGCTGCACATGGCGGGCATCGCCCCCACCCGCGCCGGCGGGCGGATCGCGGCGAAACGGCTGGCGCGGCTGGTGGAGGCGGTGAAGACCGTGCTCCTGCGCGCGATCGCGGCCGGCGGCTCCTCGCTGCGCGATTTCGTCCATCCCGACGGGCAGCTCGGCTATTTCGCCCGCGAATGGCTCGTCTACGGGCGCGAAGGTGCGCCCTGCCGCACCTGCGCGCGGCCGATCGAGCGGATCGTGCAGGGCGGGCGCTCGACCTTCCATTGCGCGCGCTGCCAGAAATAGCCGGTCGCGCCATGCGGAGCGCGCAATCCGTTGACCTTTGGCGATGCGATGGCTATGGGCCGGCTCCTGCACGGGTCGGAAAATCCTTCCGGCCCGCTTTTCATTCAGCATCGACCAGAGGATTTCATGGCCAATACGCCCCAGGCCCGCAAGCGCATCGTCCGCAATGCGGCGCGCACGCTCGTCAACAAGAACCGCGTCAGCCGCATCCGCACGCTCGTCAAGCGCGTCGAGAATGCGATGAGCGCAGGGGACAAGGATGCGGCGGTTGCGGCGATGGCGGCGATGCAGCCCGAACTCGCCCGCGGCGTGGCCAAGGGCGTCGTGCACAAGAACACCGCTGCGCGTAAATATTCGCGCCTGACCAAGCGTCTGGGCACGCTCGCCTGACGATCCCGAATCGCCCGGCGTGGCCCGGGCTGCTTCACGAGCCGCCGGTGCAGCCGTTGCACCGGCGGTTTTGTTTTGTTCTGCGTGTGAAACATTTGTTACGACAGCGTTGCCTTGCTCGGTGACTCGCGGAAGGCCGCGATTCGGGCCGTTAACGAACGCTTCGCAGTCGTGAAAAGTTTGCTATAACAAGTATTTATCATAGCCTGCGTGGAATGTGCGGGACTCCCGCGTCAATGCCCTTTATTTCAGTTTTTTTGCATAGCGCGCCCTTGCCCGCGCGTTCGCCAGCGTCCTAAGCAGCCTTGTCGCAAGCGGCGATCCGCCGATCGCGACCGCCAAAAACGAGAGCAACGAGGCGAGCGCCGCGGGGTAGACCGCCGGCGCGGCGGAACGGTGGCCGCGATGCGGCAGGGCAGAGGGACGGTGCGGGCGGGATGACCGGGGCAGCAGAGGATTCGATGCGGGGAGCCACCGCGGGCGGCGGGGCCGACGGCGCCGAATGGCTGGCCGAGGCATGGGCGAGCGTCGCGGTCGGCGTGCGCCGCGACATCGGCGCGCGCACCTTCGACCATTGGCTCAAGCACATCCGCCCCTTGCGCTTCGACGCGGGCACAGGCGAGCTACTGTTCTCCTCGCCCAGCGCCTTCACCGGAGAACAGATCGCCAAGCGTTTCGCCGACCGGCTGACGCTGTCGTGGAAGGCGGCGCTGCCCGCGATCCGGTCCATCCGCGTCATCGCGCAGAACCGTCCGGCCATCGCCGACCTGGGCGCGCGCGTGCCCGTGGCGTCCGCCGCGGCCGCAGCCGCGCCGCCTGCGCCCGTCAACCTCGATGCGCGGCTCAATTTCGATTCGTTCGTGCCCGGGCGCAGCAACATCCTTGCGCTCAACGCGGCGCGCCGCATGGCCGCGGTCGAACCCCCGGCCTTCCACCCGCTTTTCCTGCGCGGCGAGACGGGGCAGGGCAAGACGCACCTCCTGCACGCCATCGCCGCCGCCACGCTGGCGCGCGATCCGCAGGCGCGCGTCATCCTGATGTCCGCCGAACGTTTCATGATCGAATTCGTGGGCGCGATGCGGGCGAACGAGATGATGGCGTTCAAGGCGCGGCTGCGCGCCGCGGACCTGCTGCTGATCGACGATCTGCAGTTCATCGTCGGCAAGGATTCGACGCAGGTCGAGCTCCTGCACACCTTCGACGAGGTGATGACGAGCGGCGGACGGCTGGTGGTCGCCGCCGACCGGTTGCCGCACCGGCTCGACGGCATCGAGCAGCGCCTCCTGTCACGGCTAGCCGGCGGGCTGGTCGCCGACATCGACCCGCCCGACCTGCCGCTGCGCATCGCCATCCTGGAGCGCAAGGCCGCATCGCTGCAGGCCGAGGTCGCGCCGGTGGTACTCGACTGGATTGCGCAGACATTCCCGCGCAACGTGCGCGAGCTCGAGGGCGCGCTCAACAAGCTGGTCGCCTTCGCCGCGCTGACCGACGGGGCGATGGACCTCGCCGCCGCGCAGGAGCGGCTGGCGGAAACCGCGCGCGGCAGCCGGGCGCGGATTACCATCGAGGAAATCCAGCGCGCGGTATGCGCGCACTACCGGATCGACCGGGGCGAAATGTCCTCGCAGCGGCGCACCCGCTGCGTCGCGCGCCCGCGCCAGGTCGCCATGTACCTCGCCAAGGAGCTGACCCCGCGCAGCTTTCCCGAAATCGGCCGCCGCTTCGGCGGGCGCGACCATTCCACGGTCATCCACGCGGTGCGCACGATCGAAACGCTGCGCGCGGGCGATGCCGACCTCGATACCGACATCCGCCGCATCAAACGCGCGCTGACGGCCTGACCGGTCGAAACCGCGTCAGCGCGAGCGCAAGCGGAGCGATTCAGAGCAGTTCTCCACATCCCCCGGACCACGATGCTTCACCCGCATCGACGGTAGGGGCTAACGCCGCTCGTCCGGCGCGACGGTGATCCGCACCTCCTCGCCCGAATTGCCGGGGAAGCCCGTGAACATCGCCTCGACGAGATTGGGGACGAGCCGTGTCAGGTCGTTGGTGCGCGACACCGCCTCCGCCGATCCTTCGAACAGGCGTTCGCCCGTTCCGGTGCGTTCGATGATCATGTCGACGCCGCTGGTATAGACCGTGTAGCTGCGCACCGATCCGACGTCGCCGAAACGCGGCCCGAACAGGAACGGGTCGTAGAAACCGTGGACGTAGCGATAGCCGCCGCGCGTGCGCACGATCACCGGCCGGCCGAAACTGCCCCGATAGCCCCAGCCCGGGCCCCAGAAAGGATCGTAGCCGATGGGATCGGACACGATGCGCTCGCGCCCGTTGTCGACGCCATAGTCGAGTTTGACGGTGAAGTCGGTACGCTCGCCCGGCGCCGCCTGGCGGTAGCCGAGCCGCGTCATTTCGGCCGCGACCAGCTGGCCGTAATGCGCGAATTCCAGGCCCCCGGCATCGCGCGGATCGCGCGCCTCGACAGTGAAGCTCTGCCCCTGGGGCGCAGGCATCTGCTGGAAACGCTGGACGTCGGCGCGGAACGGGGTGGCGCAGGCGCTGAGCGCACCCAGGGCGGCCGCAAGGGCCAGGCCGCGGAAAACAGGAGCGATACGCATCGGACAAACCTCTCGTAAGCGGACAAGCGGCGATCGAAGCGCGTCTACCGGCGCCAGGATCGGGAATTGGTCGCAGTTCTACCTCTGTTCGTCTGAACGCAAATTGAATGGCTTACGTTCCAGTGTCGCCGAACAGCCCCAGTGCCCGCTGCGCGGCGTCGAGCGTCGGCGCCGCGAGCGCGCGGGCGCGCGCCGCCCCATCCGCCAGCACGGCATCGATGGCCGCGGTATCCTCCACCAGCTGTGCGAAGCGGGTGCGGATGGGTGCGAGCGTCGCGATCGCGCGTTCGGCGAGCGCCGGCTTGAACGCGCCGAATCCCTGCCCGGCGAAGGCGGCGCAGACGGCGTCGCGGGTCTCCCCCGACAATGCGGCATATATGGTCACGAGATTGGCCGCCTCGGCGCGCCCCTCCAGCCCCGCCGCGCTTTCCGGCAGCGGATCGGCGTCCGACCGCGCCTTGCGCAGTTTCTGCGCGATGGTGTCGTCGCTGTCGTTGAGGTTGATGCGGCTCATGTCGCTGGGGTCGCTCTTCGACATCTTGGCCGATCCGTCGCGCAGGCTCATCACGCGCGGCGCGGCCGTGCCGATCATCGGCGCGGGCAGGGTGAAGGTGCTGGTGCCCGTGTCGAGGTTGAATTTGGCGGCGATGTCGCGCGCCAGTTCCAGATGCTGTTTCTGGTCCTCGCCAACGGGCACGTGCGTCGCCTGGTAGAGCAGCACGTCGGCGGCCTGCAGCACGGGATAGTCGAACAGCGCAACCGATGATCCCTCGCGGTTCTTGCCCGCCTTGTCCTTCCACTGCGTCATCCGGCTCAGCCAGCCCATGCGCGCGGTGCCGTTGAGCAGCCAGGCGAGTTCGCTGTGCTGGGGCACGCGCGCCTGGTTGAACAGGATCGAGCGCGCGGGGTCGATGCCGCAGGCGATGAGCGCCGCCGCCATCTCGCGCACCGCGGTGCGCCGTACGGCGGCGTCGAGATGGTCGGACAGCGAATGCAGGTCGGCCAGGAAGAACAGGCACTGCCCACCATCGCGCGCCACGGCGTCCTGCATCGCGACCCACTGGCGGATCGCGCCCAGAAGGTTGCCGAGGTGAAGATTGCCGGTGGGCTGGATCCCCGAAACGACGCGCATGCTACTCTTCCGTGACAGGGGCGGGCGCACGGCGGCGCAGCAGTCCCTTGAGTTCGCTCACCCGATAGGCGCCGAAGCCGAGCGAGGCCAGCGCATAGACGATGCCGCCGCCGCCGCACAGCACGCCCAGCCATGCCGCGCGCTGCCATACGCTGCCGGCCATGTACGGATCGGTCAGCGTTCCGCCGAACCACAGCGCCGCGCCCATCGCCGCCGCCGCCAGCAGGATGCGCAGCAGCTTGACGAGCAGCGCGCGCTCGATGCGCAGATGGCCGCGCGCGTGCAGCACGCCGTAGAGCAGCGCGACATTGACCCAGGCCGCGATTGCGGTGGCGATACCGACTCCGACATGGCCCAGCGGCCAGATCAGCGTGAGATTGCCGACGAGGTTGACCAGCATCGACACCAGCGCCAGCCGCACCGGCGTGCGCGTATCGGTGCGCGCGTAGAAACCCGGCGTCAGCACCTTGATGAGGACGTAGGCGGGAATGCCCGCGGCGAAGGCGGCGAGGACCGCGGCGGTAGCGCGCGTATCGGCGGCGTCGAAAATGCCGTGCTGCAATAGCCCGCGCACGATCGGCACGCCGGCGAAGGCGAGCGCGACCGCGGCGGGCAGCGACAGGAACAGCGCGAGCTCGATCGCGCGGTTCTGGGTCGCATTGGCCGCGCGCTCGTCACCCCCGCCGATCTGGCGCGACAGCAACGGCAGGATCGCGGTGCCGATGCCGATACCGATGATGCCGAGCGGCAGCTGATTCAGCCGGTCCGCGAAGTAGATCCAGCTGATCGCGCCCTCGCTCAGGAACCGGGCCGCGAGCGTCGTCGAGACCAGCAAGTTGATCTGGATCGCGCCCTGGCCGATCGCCGCGGGCGCGAGCAGCGCCAGCATCAGCTTCACGTCGGGCGACAGCCGCGGCCGACCGAGCGTCAGGCCGACGCCCGCCGAACGGCAGGCGAGGATCAGCCAGGCGAGCTGCACCACGCCCGCGGCGGTGACCGCGATCGCCTGCGTCTGCGCGGTCTTCTCCGGCGTCGCCCCCCGGAACAGCAGCAACGCGACGATCAGCGCGACATTGAGCAGGATCGGCGCGGCGGCGTTGACCCAGAAACGATTGAGCGAGTTCAACAGCCCGCCCAGCAGCGAGACCAGGCTGATCAGCGCGAGATAGGGAAAGGTGATCAGCGTCAGATGCTTCGCGAGCTCGAACTTCGCGCGCGGCTCGCCCGGGAAACCGCCGGTCATCGCATAGACGATCGGCCCGGCGAGCAGCATCATGCCGATCGTGAACAACAGCAGGAACGGGAACAATACCGACAGCACCTGGCTGGCGAAGCGTCGCGCGGCCTCCACCCCGCTTCCCGGTGCGTCGCGCTCGCCCTCGGCCATGCGCCGATTGAGCATCGGCACGAAAGCAGCGGCGAACGCGCCTTCCGCGAACAGCGCGCGGAACAGGTTGGGAAGGCGCCACGCGATCAGGAACGCGTCCGACGCCGCGCCCGCGCCGACATAGCGCGCGAAGAGGATGTCGCGCACCATGCCGAGGATACGGCTGACCAGCGTCAGTCCGCCGATCGTCGATACGGTCTTGATGAGGCCCATCGGCCTAGCGCGCCGGGCGATGCCGGCGCCGCGTCAAGCGTTGCCCGCCGGCTGGTCCAGCCCTTGCTCGGCGGCCTGCGCCGCCAGCTGCTCGCGCTGCGCGAGATACAGGCCGTTGAAGTCGATCGGCTCGAGGAGCAACGGCGCGAACCCGCCATCGCGCACCGCATCGGCGATGATGCGCCGCGCGAAGGGGAAGATGATCCGCGGCGCCTCGGCGAACATGAACGCGTGCACACCGTCCTCGGGCACGTTGCGCACGCCGAACAGGCCGGCATAGGACAGATCGACGATGAAATCGGTCCCTTCGGGCCGCTTGGAGCTGATCTCGATCTTCAGCACCGTCTCGTGCACGTCGTCCGACACGCGGTTGGCGCTGATGTTGAACTGCACATCGACCTGCGGCTGGCTCTGCCATCCATAGCAGGCGGGCGCGTTCGGGTTCTCGAACGACAGATCCTTCACATATTGCGAGATCAGGCCGATGGCAGGGCCGGTGTCCGCGCCGTTGGGCTGCGGGGCGGTGTCGGTCGGGGCAAGCTCGTCGGCCATGGGTGCGTCGCTCTTTATAGGTTCGGTGGATCGGGCCGCGCGGGCGCCCTGATGTGTCGAGCCGCGCCCGTAGCAGCGCGCTTCCGGCCAAGCAATGCCGCCTTCACCCACGCTTAATCGGGTGGACGCTAGACCCCGTTTGAAACGCGCACGGCTTTATCCTACATCATGCCGTGTCGGGAAAAGGCGCATAGGCGCGAGCAGGCAAGGACAAGCGACCAGTGACGGCCACCATCATCATCCTTGCGCTGATCGCGGCGTTCCTCGGCCTGCGGCTTTACAATGTGCTGGGAAAGCATGGCCGGGACGCCGACGGGCTGCTGCCGCGCGCCGGCGAGCGGCCGCGCACCGCGCCGATCGCCGCGCCGGCCGCTCCGCCGGCGGAAGCGCCGCGCGGCACGTCCGCAGCGCCCGTCCCCGGCATGGTCTACGAGCCTGCGGCGGAGATCGGCATACGCGCCATCCTTTCTGCCGACCGTGAGTTCGACGTCGGCCGCTTCCTGGGCGGAGCGAAGGCCGCCTATCGCATGATCCTGGAGGCCTATTGGAAGGGCGACCGCGAGACGCTGCAGGGCCTGTGCGATGCCGACAGCTACGCCGCCTTCGCCGAAGCGATCGACGCACGCGAAGCCCGCGGCGAAAGCCTCGACAACCGGCTCGTCACCATCGACAAGGCGACGATCGTCAGCGCTTCCCTCAACCGCGGCACTGCGCGCATCACCGTGCGCTTCGATGCCGATATCGCCGCGATCACGCGCGACAAGGACGGCCGCATCGTCGCGGGATCGATGACCGACGCGGTCGCCACCACCGACAGCTGGAGCTTCGTTCGCGATACCGCGAGCAAGGATCCCAACTGGCTGCTCGACGAGACCGACGCGGACTAGCGGGAGCGCCACCTGGAAGGCTAAGGGTCGACGATGCCCCATCGTCCCGCCGTTCGCCTTCTCCTGACTTGTATCGGCGCTGCCGCGCTCTCCGCTTGCGCCTCGGTCATCCCCGATGGCGGGCAGGCGCGGCCCGCCACCTCGGCGCCCGCCAGCCCGCCCGCGGCCGAAAGCGCCGCGCGGCCCACACCCGCGACGCCCGGCATCCCGCTGCCCGCGCCGACGCTGTCCGTCCCTGCCACCAACGCGCTCAGCGCCGGCGTGCAGACCGGACGCGAGGTCGCGAGCCTCGGCCTGACGCCCGAAGGGGCGGCCCGTGCGCTCGCCGCCTTCCGCGTCAGCTGCCCATCGGTGCAGCGGCGGGTCGACGCGAGCGGACTTACCCAGGGCAGCGATTGGCGCGAGGCCTGCGATGCGGCGCGCGGCTGGACGGACAGCGACGCCATCCGCTTCTTCGCGCAGCATTTCCGCACCGTCCAGGTCGGCGACGGTCGCGGCCTAGCCACCGGCTATTACGAGCCCGAGATCGCCGGATCGCGCACCCGCCGCCCAGGCTATGAGACCCCGGTCTATGGCGTGCCCGCCGATCTGGTCGAGGTCGATCTCGGCCAATGGACGTCCGACCTTGCCGGCCGAAAAATCCGTGGCCGCGTCGACGGCGCGCGCCTCGTTCCCTACTACGATCGCGCCGCGATCGACGGCGGCGCACTTGCAGGCCGCAATCTCGAGATCGCCTGGGCGGCCGATCCGGTCGAGCTATTCTTCCTGCAGATCCAGGGCTCGGGCCGGCTGCGCCTGCCCGATGGCGAGGTGATGCGCATCGGCTATGCCGGGCAGAACGGCCGCGACTATGTCGGCATCGGCCGCACGTTGCGCGATCGCGGCGCGCTGCAGCCGGGCGAGACCTCGATGCAGGGCATCATGGCCTATCTGCGCCGCCAGCCCGACGGCGGCCGCGCCGCCATGCAGGAGAACGGCAGCTGGATCTTTTTCCGCGAACTGACCGGCCCCGGCCCGCTGGGCGCGCTCGGCCTGCCCGTCACTCCGCGTGCCAGCGTCGCCGCCGACCCCGCCTATGTGCCGTTGGGCGCGCCCGTCTTCCTCGCCTTCGACCGGGCGGAGGCCAATGGCCTGTGGGTGGCGCAGGACACCGGCGGCGCGATCCGCGGGGCCAACCGCTTCGACACCTTCTGGGGTGCCGGTGACGATGCCAGAGCCATCGCCGGCGGCATGAGCGCGCGCGGCGCGGCGCTGATCCTCCTCCCCACCGCCAGCGTCGAGCGCCTTACGCGGCGCTGATGCGAAAACCGCCCGATCCCGGCGAGCACAACTGGCGCCGCATCAAGGCGACGGTAACGCCGTTGCGGCAATCAGCGCCCCAAATCCGTAGCCCTGAGCCTGTCGAAGGGCGCCTATCCGAAAAGCGCCCTTCGACAGGCTCAGGGCTACGGGTTGTTTCTACGGTCATTCCACGTCTCACCATCGCCCCGGACCTGATCCGCCCCCGCCCACGCCCAGACACGCTCCCCGCGACCCTCGCGGAAGGCCGCAGCGACCAGCTCCCCCGCACCCCCCTCGCGAAGGACTGGGAGCGATCCTTACGCACCGGCCGCGCCCAACCCGACATGGTCATCGACCTCCACGGCCACAGCCTCGCCGCCGCCCACACGGCGCTCGGCCGCGCCCTAGACAGCGCCGTGGCCCAAGGCGCGCGCATCCTCCTCGTAATCGCCGGCAAATCCCGCGGCCCCGACGAAGCCCCCCGCGGCGCCATCCGCCGCGAACTTGCGACCTGGCTAGCACACAGCCAACACGCGGATCGCATCCTCGCAGTCAGGAACGCCCACCCGAGGCACGGCGGGGCAGGGGCGCTGTATCTGGTGCTGCGGAAAATCTAAGTCTCGTTTTCCAAATCACAAAAATAGATTACGTCGACGCGATGCGCCGCATTTCCGCAATCACGTTATTTACCTTGCCGTTCGCTTCACCAAAAAGGTTTAAGGCAATGACCTGTCCACCCTTCACGTTTTGTTTCGCATTTCCAGAGACCTTAAACTTATTAGGAGATATTTCGTCCAAATAAACTGACCCGGAGACACCGCTCCATGATCCCCACGTCATACCAGTTGTAAAAGAAACCAATCCTACGGATTCATCAACGGCATCGACCTTATAATTCAAATTTTGAACAGCCTTGACCGTATGTCGTATTAGCAATGCTTTTGTCGCAACAAAGGCCTCACCGTCCGTTGTTACCGTTTCGGGACCTTGCGCGTTAGGACTAGAATTCTCGATAGGCGCGCCGCATTGCGGACAGGCAGATGCCCTGTCCGAAACCTCGCGACCGCACTCGCTGCAGGTGATCAACGCCATATCGTCCCCTCCATTTTGTTACGAAAATGCTTTGGCCCGCTTGCACATGAAACTAGACTGCTTTCGTGGTAATATCGCAAGCTAAAGTGCGCTCGATCACCAGTCGATACACAGCCACCAGCGCCGCCAAATCCGCCACCGCCACAGCCTCGTCGCGCTTGTGCATCGTGGCGTTACACAGGCCGAACTCGATGATCGGCGCGAGCACGTGCAGGAAGCGCGCGTCGCTCGTGCCGCCGGTGGTGGATCGCTCGGGCTCGATCCCGGTAACGTCGCGGATCGCGCCCGCGACTAAGTCGACCCACGGCCCGGGCCGCGTGCGGAATGCCTCGCCGTAGACCACGCTGCGCACGCGCGCGTCAGGGACTTCCTCGCGCACCAGCCCCTCTACCATTGCCGCCACATCCGCGCCCCGATGCCGGTCGTTAAAGCGGATCGACAGCCGCGCCGAAGCGCTCGCCGGAATGACGTTGCCCGCCGGGTTGCCGACATCGACCGTCGTCACCTCGATGTTCGACGGCTGGAACGCGTCGCTGCCCTCGTCCAGCACGACCGCGTCGATCCGTGACAACACGCGCACCAGCTTGGGGATCGGATTGTCGGCAAGATGGGGATAGGCGACATGCCCTTCCTTGCCCGGCACCTCGATCCAGATGACGCAGCTGCCGCGCCGCCCGACCTTCACCATATCGCCCAGCCGCGCGACGCTCGTCGGCTCGCCCACCAGGATCGCGTCGGGCCGCACCCGGCGTTCCGCCATGCGCCGCATCAAGGCCTGGGTGCCGAAGGTCGCCGGCCCTTCCTCGTCGCCGGTGATGAGCAGGCTGAGCGTCCCCGCGTTGGCCGGCACCGCCGCCGCGGCAGCGACGAAGGTGGCGATGCTGCCCTTCATGTCCACCGCCCCGCGCCCGTAAAGGAGGCCGCCCTCGATGCGCGGCTCGAACGCCCCGCCGCTCCACCCGTCGCCCGCCGGCACGACGTCGAGATGGCCGGCAAAAGCGATGTGCCGCCCGCCACTCCTCCGCACCGCAAGCAGATTCTCCACCGGCCCGTCCGGCGCCTCGCCCTCGACGAACCGCTCGACCGTGAAACCGAGCGGCACGAGCGCCGCCTCCAGCACATCGAACACCGCCCCGCGCGCCGGCGTTACGCTCGGCGCCGCGATCAGGCGGCTGGCAAGGTCGACGACATCGATGGGGGTTATGGAGGCCATGTGGCAGGGGATAGCGCGAGGGCTGCGAAAAGACAGTGCCCCGGCGTAGGCCGGGGCCCATCACCTGCTGCTGCCTATTGAGCGGAGGGCTGTTCGGTACGCGATACCCGGTGATGGACCCCGGCCTTCGCCGGGGTACTGTGTTGCAACACAGGGGGGCGACAAAGTCATTTCGCCATGCTATGTGGATGTCACCGGTGGACCCCGCCCTTCAAGCGTCCGCCGGCTGAGAGACCTCGGCCTAGCCATCCGCCCGTGCTCCCGCTTGATTGGCAGGATGCTGTACGTGCCCGATCTCAACCATCTCTTCGAACTGCAGGGCCGCGCGCATTATGCGCATGCCCGCGCCAATACCTCCGCCGCCCGCCTGGCCGGGCGTGTGGCGCTCGCCGATTGCGCGCAGGCGCTCGACGCCGCGCGCGTCCCCCTTTCCGCTCCCGGTGCCATTCGCGCCTGAGCCGACCCCGTTTCACGAATTCGCTGCTCGGGCCGGGCAGCAGACTGTGGAAACTCTTCTCCGGCCCACATGCAAGGACTACCACTATGCCGATCGGCACCGTCAAATTCTTCAACGCCGACAAGGGCTATGGCTTCATCGCCCCCGAAGACGGCGGCAACGATGCCTTCGTCCACATCTCGGCGGTCGAAGCCGCGGGCATGCGCACCCTGACCCAGGATCAGCGCGTTTCCTACGAGCTCGAGGCCGACCGTCGCGGCAAGATGGCCGCGACCAACCTCAGCGCCGCCTAGGCCGCGCTATCGCCCGTCCCCGCGCGCGCGGGGACGGGCATTCTCCACCGCTCGCCAGCCGAAGGAAATATCCGTGGCCGACAATTACGAATTCTGCATGGCGCAGGCCCAGGCCGCGCGCCAATCCGCCGACGCGGCCGGTCTCAGCAATGTGCGCGAGAATTTCGAGCGCGCCGAAAAGGTATGGACCGCGCTTGCCGAAAAGGCCCAGCGCGTCACGCACGCCCGCGTCGAACGCGAGGAAGCCAGCGCTGCCCGGGTTGCCGCGGCGCAGGATAATGTCGCGGCCTAGCGTATCGCTACGCCTGCGGGTCTGCGCCCTCGAACTGCTCGATCACCCAATCCTCGGCCTGCGCGCCGCCGATCCATTCCTGCATGTGCGGATGGGCGATCACCGCCTGGATATACGGCACGGCAAAGCGCGGCATCGGCATCGAATAGCTGACGAAGCGGGTGACGACCGGCGCGAACATCATGTCCGCCGCGCCCCATTCGCCGAACAGGAAGTCGCCCGCGCCGCCGAATCGCGCGCGCGCCTCGGCCCATAGCTGCAGGATGCGGTTCACGTCCGCTTCCACCTCGGGCAGCAGCGGCGCCGCGTCGTAGATGCGGCGGATGTTCATGCTGTGGTTCTTGCGCAGCGCGGAAAAGCTGGAATGCATCTCTGCGGCCATCGATCGCGCCATGCCGCGCGCGGCTGCGCCGGTCGGCCAGTAGCGCCGCTGGCCGCCGGTCTTCTCGTCGAGATAGTCGATGATCGCCAGGCTGTCCCAGACGACCACGTCGTCGCCATCCCACAGGATCGGCACCTTGCCCCCCGACGGCGCGAACTCATCGCCCTCGCGCCGCACGTCCCAGTCCCGGTCATAGAGCGGCACGACCGCTTCCTCGAACGCAAGGCCGCTGTGCTTGGCCGCCAGCCAGCCGCGCAGGGACCAGGACGAGTAGGCCTTGTTCCCGATGAACAGTTTCATGCGTTCGCCGCCTCCACCACCGCCGCGCGCAGTTCGGGGATGCCGAGCCCTTTCTCCGCCGCGGTCGCCAGCACCTCGGGGTGCGCCGCGGGTCGCCGCCGTGCCGCCGCTTCGGTCGCCCGCGCGACCGCGGTCAGCTCCGATGCCTTGATCTTGTCGCCCTTGGTCAGCACCAGACGGTAGCTCACGGCTGCGGTGTCCAGCATGTCCATGACCTCCTCGTCCACGCTCTTCAGCCCGTGGCGCGCATCGACCAGCAGCAGCGCGCGCTTCAGCACCTGGCGTCCGCGCAGATAATCGTTGATCAGGTGCCGCCATTTCTTGACGACATCCCTCGGCGCCTCGGCAAAGCCATAGCCCGGCATGTCGACCAGCCGGAACGCGGGCGGCGCACCGACATCGAAGAAATTGAGCTCCTGGGTCCGCCCCGGCGTGTTCGAGGCGCGCGCCAACGCCTTGCGCCCGGTGAGCGCATTGATCAGCGTCGATTTACCGACGTTGGAGCGGCCCGCGAAAGCGACTTCGGCGACGTCCGGATCGGGCAGGAATTCTAGCTTCGGCGCGGACTTCAGGAAAGTGATCGGGCCGGAAAACAGCACCCGCGCGGCCTCGATCGCTGCCACTTCGGCGATGGCGTCCGCGTCCGGCCCCGTCCTGCTCATGCGGCGCGTCTCATGTCTTTGCAGGAGCCATCGCCGTCTTCATTTCGGGATAGCGCGAATAGAGCCATTTCTGCTGCGCGATGGTCAGCACGTTGTTGGTGATCCAGTACAGCAGCAATCCGGCGGCGAACGGCGCCATCACGAACATCAGCATCCACGGCATGATCGCGAACACCTGCGCCTGCACGGGATCGGGCGGCGGCGGGTTCAGCTTGAACTGGACATACATCGAAATGCCCAGCAGCACCGCCAGCACGCCGATTCCCAGGAAGGCGGGCGGGGTGAAGGGCAGGAGGCCGAACAGGTTGAGGATATGCGCCGGATCGGGCGCCGACAGGTCCCTGATCCACAGCGCGAACGGCTGGTGCCGCATCTCCACCGTCAGCATCAGGCATTTGTACAGCGCGTAGAAGATCGGGATCTGGATCAGGATCGGCAGGCACCCGGCCAGCGGATTGATCTTTTCCGTCTTGTACAGATGCATCATCTCCTGCTGCATCCGCGGCTTGTCGTCGGCATAGCGTTCCTGCAGCGCCTTCACCTTTGGCTGCACGATGCGCATCTGCGCCATGCTCTGAAACTGCTTCTGCGCGATCGGAAACATCAGCAGGCGGATGATCAGCGTCAGCGCCATGATCGCGAGGCCGAAATTGCCGATATGGTCGAACAACCAGTCGAGCAGGTAGAAGATGGGTTTGGCAAACCAGATGAACCAGCCCCAGTCGGTCGCGCGGTCCAGCAGCGCGATGCCGCCCTGGTCGGTATAGCGGTCGAGAACGTCGGTTTCCTTCGCGCCGGCGAAGATGCGCGCGGCCGCGGTGCGCGTGGTTCCCGGCGCGAGCAGGCGCTCCGTCTCCGCGAAATCGGCCTGATAGACCGCGCCCTCGCTGCGGCGGAAACTGGTATCGACCGCCTTCGCCTGATCGGGGACGATCGCGCCCAGCCAGAAATGATCGGTAAAACCCAGCCAGCCGCCGGTCGTGCGCGCGCTGCGCGTCGCGTTCGGCACGTCGCGGATCTCGTCGACGTTGATATACTGCGCGGCGCCGTCGAACACGCCCATCGCGCCGGTATGGATCGTCCAGGTGTCGAGGTCGGGCGACACGCCCTTGCGGTTCAGGAACGCATAGGGGCTGACCCCCACCGGTGCCGCGCCGCGGTTGGTGACGCTGGTGGTCGCGGTGAACAGATAGTCGCTGTCCACCGCCAGCCGGATCGCGAATATCTGCCCGCGGCCGTTGTCGTGGGTCAGCGTGACCGGCGTCGTCGGCGTCAGCTTTGCGCCTGCCGGCGCGCTCCACAGCGTGTCAGGCCCGGGCGCGGCGAGTCCGCTGCCGGTCCAGCCCAGCCCTGCGAAATAGGCCTCGCGCGTACCCGCGGGGGAGAAGAGCCGTACCGGCGGCGCATCCTTCGCGATGCTCTGCCGGTAACGCAGCATGACCAGATCGTCGATGCGCGCGCCGCGCAGCGCGATCGACCCGCGTAGCTTTGGCGTCTCGATGGCGATGCGCGGGCTGGCGGCGAGCACCTCGGCGCGGTTGCGCGCGACGACCGGGCGCTGCGCCGGCGGGGTGACGCCCGCCTGATCCGGCGCGACCGCGACCGATCGACCATCGACGATCTTGCTCGCGGGGGCCTGCGCCGGCATGAAATAGTCGGTGGCGGCCTGCCAGCCGATCAGGATCAGCATCGCCAGCACCATCGCCAGCACCAGATTGCGTTTGTCGTCCACGAATTCGGGGTCTTTCCGGTGGCAGGGGCGCGTCAGGGAACCGGATCATGCCCATGCCCGCCCCACGGGTGGCAGCGCATTAGCCGCTTCGCCGCGAACCATCCACCCTTGATTGCGCCATGGCGGGATAGCGCGGCGATGGCATAGGCGGAGCAGGACGGCGTGTAGCGGCAGGTCGGCGGTAAGACCCGCGACGGCCCGACCTGCCACGCGCGCGCCAGCAGGATGAGCAGCCGTGCGATCACTTACGGTCCTCCCCGACACGGGGACGATCACGCTCCGCCACGCGCCGCTGCGCCTTGGTCAAGGCCTTCGCCATATCGCGCGACAATGCCGCATGGTCCATCGTCAGCGCATCCGCGCGGCCGATCAGCACATGATCGGCGCCGGCCAGGGCGGATCGGGGAAAGTGCGTGGCGATCAGCGCGCGGAACCGCCGCTTGACGCGGTTACGCTCCACCGCCCCGCCCAGTTTCTTCGTCGCGGTGATGCCATAGCCGGCATCACGCTCGCCATCGCCGCGCACGCGGACGATCAGCACGAACGCGGGCATCGGCACGCGCACGCCCGCGTTGGCGGCCAGGAATTCGCGGCGCTTGGTCAGGCGGCGGATGGGCACGGGCGCATCGCCGGACTGTCCACCGGCCTCAGCGCCGGTGTCGGCCTGGTTCAGGCGGACAGCTTGGCGCGGCCGCGCGCACGGCGGGCGCGCAGGACG
>CBDUBN010000003.1:0-46338 GCA_965365395.1 uncultured Sphingomonas sp. | reverse complement strand
CGGGCACCGCCTGCCAGACGAGCGCGGCGATATTGGCCATGTTGGCGATCGCATCGGGCTCGCCCGTGGTGATGGCGTCGGCGGCGGCGGCGAGATCGTCCCAGAGGGTGACGGGGTCGGTGGCGGTGAAGGCGAAGCTGTACATGCCCGCCCATTATCCGCTCGTCCTGCGCTTGTCGAAGGACTGGTTCGGTGAGACGGCAACAGAGAGACGGATCCTTCGACAGGCTCAGGATGGGCGGCTTTGGGGGCCGTGTCAGCTAATCGATGGACACGCGGCCGCGTGCGGCCTTGATGCCACCGCGGGCTTTCTTCTCGTCGATGCGGCGCGCCTTGGCGGCCTTGCCGGGTTTGGTCGCGACACGGCGCTGGGGGCGGACCAGCGCCTTGGCGACGAGGGCGGCGGCGCGGGCCCGGGCATCGGCACGGTTGGCTTCCTGGGTGCGGAAGCGCTGGGCGGTGATGACCAGCTCGCCGCCCGCCGTCAGGCGGCTGCCGGCCAGGGTCCTGAGCCGTCGATAGGCATCCGGATGCAGACCCAGCGCGGCGATATCGACGCGCAGCTGGCAGGCGGTCGCGACCTTGTTGACATTCTGCCCGCCGGGTCCGGACGCGGCGAGGAATTTTTCCGAGATCGCGGCCTCGGGCAGCGGCGGCGGTTCAGTCGGCATCGGGATCGGTGAAACCGAGCGCGCGAAACCGGGCCGGCAGAGGGGCGTGCGCGGCGATCGCCGCCTTGCCGGGGCGGGTGAGCCCGAGGTGCGCGGCGTGGAGCATCATGCCGTCGGCCGGCGCACCGCCATATTGCGCATCGCCGGTGATGGCCGCGCCGAGGCCGCTGGCGGCGTGAACGCGCAGCTGGTGGGTGCGGCCGGTTTCGGGGCGGAAGGCGACGAGTGCGCGGCCGTCGACCTGCGCCATCAGCTGCCAGTGGGTGCGGGCCGGCTTCGATCCCTTCGCGCCGGGTTCGGCGGGAACGATGCGCCACCCCTCCGCCCTGGTCGAAACCTTGGCCAGCGCGAGATCGATCGTGCCCTCATCGCCGTGGGGCACGCGGTCGAGGATCGCGAGATAGCGTTTTTCGACCTCGCCCGCCTCGAACGCGGCGGCGAGGCGACGATGCGCCTTGGCGCTGCGCGAGAGCATCAGGCAGCCCGAGGTGTCGCGGTCGAGTCGATGCACGGGCTTGGGCCAGGTGCGGTAGCCGAGCATGAGCGCCTGGAGATGATTGTCGACGCTCAAGCCGCCGTCGCGCGGGGCGTCGACCGGCAGGCCCGCGGGCTTGTCGACGACCAGCGCTTCGCTGTCGATGTAGAGGACGTGGTCGGCGAGCATGGTCCGCCGACCCCTAGTGCGCTTTGCCTCAGGCCGCCAGTTTCTCCGCCGTGCGGGCGACGCGCTCGCCAAGGTAGCGCGCACCGGCGAGGTCGGTTTCGCTCGGACGGCGCGAGCCGTCGCCGGCGATGGTGGTCGCGCCATAGGGCGAGCCGCCCTTGACCTCGTCAACGCCCATCTGTCCCTGGAAACCGTAATCGAGGCCGACGATCGTCATGCCGAAATGCAGGAGATTGGTGATCAGGCTGAACAGCGTCGTCTCCTGGCCGCCGTGCTGGCTGCCGGTGGAGGTGAACACCGCGCCGACCTTCCCTGTCAGTGCGCCTTTCATCCACAAACCGCCCGCCGCGTCCCAGAAAGCGGCCATCTGGCTGGGGATGCGGCCGTAGCGGGTGGGGGCGCCGAGCACGATAGCGTCGTAATCGGGCAATTCGTCGACGCTGGCGACCGCATGGCGCTCGTCGACCTTGAAACCCGCCTTTGCAGCGACGTCGGCCGGCGCGGTTTCGGGGACACGGGCGACGACCGCCTCGCCGCCCGCGGCGCGCACGCCCTCGGCGACCGCCTCCGCCATCTCGGCGACATGGCCGTATGTCGAATAATAGAGAATGAGGGTCTTGGTCATCGGGTAGCTCCTTGTTGGGTGGGGCGCCGCGGTGGAATAGGCGGCGCGTCCGGGGGGTTATCGCGTATCGACGAGGACCAGTTCGCTATCCTCCAGCGCCTCGACGGTGATGGTGGACACGTCCCTGATCGCGACGCCGTCGCGCGCCGCGGCCTCGACATCGCCGATGCGGATGCGGCCCGCCGCGGGGACCAGATAGGCGTGGCGGCCCTGGCCCAGCGCGTAGGTCGCGCGCTCGCCCGCCTTGATCGTGGCACCGGCGACGCGGGCATCGGCGCGGATGGGGAGCGCGCCCCCGCCATCCTGTGCGTCGCCGGGCATGCCGCTCGCCAGCGTGACGAAGGCGCCGCTGCGATCCGCTTTCGGAAAGCGTCGCTGGCCCCAGGCGGGTGCGCCGCCCTGGCTGTCGGGCAGGATCCAGATCTGGAACAGCGTGGTTTCGGTCGGCTCGCGGTTCATCTCGCTGTGCTGCACGCCGCTGCCGGCGCTCATCACCTGCACGTCTCCCGCTTCGGTGCGTCCTTCGTTGCCCATGCTGTCGCGGTGGGTGATCGCGCCGGAGCGGACGTAGGTGATGATCTCCATGTCGCTGTGCCCATGCGGCGGGAAGCCCGTGTGCGCGGCGATGCGGTCGTCGTTCCAGACGCGCAAGCGGCCCCACTGGTCGCGCGCGGGGTCGCGATAGCTTGCGAAACTGAAGTGATGGTTGGCGTCCAGCCAGCCGTGGTCGGCTTTGCCGAGGCTTGCGAAGGGGCGAAGTTCGATCATGGTCATGCTCCCACGGGGGAATGGATGCCCGATAGATAGGGCCTCCTTGCGACTAGAAAACAGAAACGATAGCAAGGCATCCTTTCCGGATTGACGAGCTTGGCATGGCGCTGCCCGATTATGAAGCCTGGGCGCTGTTCGCGGCGGTCGCGGATCGCGGGAGTTTTCGCGGCGCGGCGGAGGCAAGCGGGGTGTCGGTGCCGACCGTATCAAAGGCGGTGGCGCGACTCGAACAGCGCTTGGGCGTCGCGCTGTTCCACCGCACGTCGCGGCGCGTGTCGCTGACCGCCGCCGGCGCAGGGCTGGCGGTGCACGCGCGAAGCATCGTGACGACAGGCGCGCAGGCGGAGGAAGCGGCGCGCGCCGATGCGGGCGAGCTTGCCGGGCCCATCCGGATGACCGCGCCGCTCAGCCTCGGCCTCGCCTGCATTGCGGAGCCGCTGGCCGCCTTCCTGATCAGGCACCCCCGTATCGTGGTGGACTGTATCGTGTCCGATGCCCGCTGCGATCTGGTCGCCGATGGCATCGACCTTGGCCTCCGCATCGGCGTGCCCGACAGCAGCAGCCTGCTTTCGCAGACGATCGCGCCGATACCGCTCGAACTGGTTGCATCGCCCGCCTATCTCGCGGCGCATGGCGAGCCGGCGCATCCGCGCGACATGGCGGGGCACCGCCTGCTCGGCTATGGCCACGACAACCGGGCCGCGCCGATCAGGCTTGTGGGCCCTGGCGGCGAGAGCGCGAGCATCGACCCCACCGGCCCGCTTCTCGTCAACAACGGCGACATGATGCTGCCGCTCCTGCTGGCGGGCACCGCCTGCGCGCTGTTGCCATCCTTCATCGTCGGGCAGGCGATGGCGGATGGGCGGCTGGTGCGCATCATGCCGGACTGGCGTACGCCGACACCAACGCTGAGCCTGGTCAGCCCGCCGTCGCGTCTGCGTCCGGCGCGCGTGAACGCGCTGGCCACGCACCTCGTCGACACGTTGCGCCGGGCGTTGGCGACGCATCCGGAGACAGTTTAGCCTTTTGTCATGTTTCAGGACAGCGCCCCCGATTCCGCGATTGATTCGCCCGGACGTGAAAGGTAACCGCCGCGTTAACAAAGGGGCATCGCACATGAAAACCATGACCGTCATCACCGCCGCCGCGATCGCGCTGGCTGGAACCACCAGCGCGCACGCGGTCGAGACGATCGCGCTCAACGGCCCGAACTCGACGGTGGCCGAGCGCGTTATCGTCCGCCCGACCGTCACCGTGCGGCTGCGCGGGTTCACCTTCTCGGTATCCGCCGCAACCTTTGCGGCGAACCCGGGCGCGGTGACCCTGACCGCGCAGAACGTGCGCACCTCCTCGACCGGTGTGGGCGTCGCCGGCGACGGCCAGCCGACGCAGGTAGACAACGAAGGCGTCAACGAGCTGCTCGAGGTGAGTTTCGATGGTCCGGCTCGCTACCGCATCACGGGCGCGACATTCGCTGAGGTGGATTCGAACGACACGCTCGCGCTGTATGGCATGACCGGCAGCGCCTACACGCGCCTCGGCTTCACCGGCGACCTTGACGGCACGCCCGCGCTGACTGGTTCCTTTCCTGCCACCCGCACCGCGCTTGGCAATGGCCGCTTTTCCTACACCTTCGGCGGAAACGCCGGCTATGACGCCTTCCGCTTCGGCTCGAACCTGGAAAGCGCCGATGGCTTCGCGCTGCAATCCATCTCCATCGCCGCCGTGCCCGAGCCCGTGACCTGGGTGATGATGATCCTGGGCTTCGGCGTCATCGGCGGCGCGTTGCGCCGTCGTACGGCCGCCACGGCGCGCGTCGCTTTCGGCTGATCATCCGTCCGCATGGGCGGCGCACCGCGGACTCGTGATGGGGGCCGTCCGCAAGGGCGGCCCTTCGTCATTGCGCGCCATACCCGCCACGGAAACGCAAAATTAACCTTTTCCCTTCATATCCGATAAGGTTAATGCATCGTCACGGATTGCCCCCCGGGGCAGCCGGGGGGTGGATCACATGCCGAGGGGACTAGCCGCATGCGCGTGCTTCTGATCGAAGACGAACCGACGACCGCCAAGGCGATCGAGACGATGCTGACCGTCGAAGGCTTCAACGTCTACACCACCGATCTGGGCGAAGAGGGCTTGGACCTCGGCAAGCTGTACGATTACGACATCATCCTGCTCGACCTGAACCTGCCCGACATGCACGGCTATGACGTGCTGAAGAAGCTGCGCACCGCCAAGGTATCGACGCCGGTGCTGATCCTGTCGGGCATCGCCGAGATGGATTCCAAGGTGCGCTCGTTCGGTTTCGGCGCGGACGATTATGTCACGAAGCCGTTCCACCGCGAGGAACTCGTCGCGCGCATCCAGGCGGTCGTGCGCCGGTCCAAGGGCCATTCCCAGTCGATCATCCGCACCGGAAAGCTGGCCGTGAACCTGGACGCC
Source organism: uncultured Sphingomonas sp. (assembly GCA_965365395.1). Taxonomy (GTDB): domain Bacteria; phylum Pseudomonadota; class Alphaproteobacteria; order Sphingomonadales; family Sphingomonadaceae; genus Sphingopyxis. Next base: position 41,162 of record CBDUBN010000003.1, on the reverse strand, counting down.
AAGACGGTCGAGGTCGACAGCAACCGCGTGCATCTGACCGGCAAGGAGTATCAGATGCTCGAGCTGTTGAGCCTGCGCAAGGGGACGACGCTGACCAAGGAAATGTTCCTGAACCACCTGTACGGCGGAATGGACGAACCCGAACTCAAGATCATCGACGTGTTCATCTGCAAGCTGCGCAAGAAACTCAGCCTCGCCTGCGCGGGCGAAAACTATATCGAGACGGTCTGGGGCCGCGGCTATGTGCTGCGCGACCTCGACGAGAATGGCGAACAGGTGCGCGAGGTCGCCTGAGCGGGCGCGGTAACGGATTTCCCGAGCGGGAAGGGAAGGCCGGGTAGCGCTGCCCGGCCTTTTTATTGTCTAGCCTCCGCCGCGCCAGTTACTGGAATTGAGCACCTCGTCGCGATGCGTCCGGCGAAAGCCGGAGCGCGCGGTGGTCGGCTGATGCTTCATCCGATGAAACCCCGGTCCGGCGTCCTTCGTAACGATCGGGCCGTCGGCCGCGCCGGGTTTCAGCATCGCCGGCTCGATACGCTCCTCAAGGCTCAGGCCAAAGCTCTTCTTGCGCGCCCAGCGGATGATGGCGGCGACGTCGCGTCCGCCGGGGAGGTGCACGACCACATTCTCGCACGGTAAGAGCTCGATATCGGCGCGTATCCCCATGCCGTATGGCGACAGGTTGCGCACGACCACCTTGGTTCGGCGGCCGCCGACGCAACTGATTTCGAGCGCGACCAGCTTGGCAACACGCGGTTCGCGCGCCGAATTGCCGGCCGGCAGCGGATCGGAGATTTTCCAGTTGGCAGTCATGGACTTGCTCCTCGACCAAGCGCGTAAAGAAGTGATTGATGGGTGCACGCTTCGCCGCATTTCTCGGCTTGAAACCGGCCGTCCCCCGCAAGGCCGCCGCTTGGCGGTCGTTCATAGGAGCATCGCCGTTCTCGGGAGTGATCCGATGCCGAACCCGCCCCTGCTCATCCGCACCATGATCGACGGCCACGCTTCGTCAGCGGGCGGATCGGATGGTTCGATCGGTCCCGTTACCCGGCACCGGATCGCACTGGTGCGCAGGCGCCTGGCCCGTGGCGCCTACCCACTGGCGCCCCGGCGCATCGCCGAAGAAATCCACGCCTATGAGGCGGGCACCGCGGCATCGCATGCGAGCGGCGTCGCGCCGGCGGTCATCGCGCGGATCGAGGCCGGCATTCACGCGCTCGCGGCGGCCGATGCGATGATCCTGCAGCTGGAATTCATCGAGGGGTTTTCGCCGGCGGAGATAGCGGCGACGCTGCGTGCCGCACCCGGCGCGGTCGAGCCGGCGCGCCGGCGCGCGCTCGACGGACTGTGCGCCGCGCTGGTGCGATAGCGCTACGCGCCGCGCGGACGCCAGGTCAGCACGCGCCAGAGGTAGACGGCGACGATGATGACGGCGGTGCCGACGGCGACGGGGCCGGTATAGTGGCTGAGTTCGTCGAAGCGCGAGCCGAGATACCAGCCCGCGCCGATCAGCAGGATGTTCCAGATGGTCGTACCGGCGAGCGTGTAGACGAGGAATTTGACGCGGCCCATGTGGGCGAGCCCCGCCGGCAGCGAGATCATCGTACGCAGCAGCGGCGAAAACCGCAGCACAAAGATGACCCAATGGCCGTAACGCTGGAAGAAGGCGTTCATGCGCTCGACGTCCTGCCATTCGAGCGTCAGCCAGCGGCCCCAACGGTCGATGAACGGGCGCAGGCGTTCGTAGCCCAGCTTTCGTCCGACCCAGAACCAGGCATAGTTGCCAGCGGTGGACCCCAACGAGCCGGCGACGAGCAGCGGCCAGAACAGCATACGGCCCGTGGCGACGTTGATACCGCCCAGACCCATGATCAGTTCGGACGGGATCGGCGGAAAGATATTCTCCGCCGCCATCAGGAAGAAAATGCCCCAATAGCCCCCCGCGGCAATCGTATCGAGGATCCAAGCGGTCATCGCGTGCGAACGCGTCCGGCGAGCCGGCGATCCACCGCATCCCAGATCGCGCCCGCGATATCGGTGCCGTCGAAACGGTCGATGGCGACGATGCCCGTCGGCGAGGTGACGTTTATCTCGGTCAACCATTGGCCGCCGATAACGTCGATGCCGACGAACAGGAGCCCCCGGCGGCGCAGTTCGGGGCCGAGCGCGGCGCAGATCTCGCGCTCGGTCGCGGTCAGTTCGGTCTTGGCCGCGGTGCCGCCGACCGCGAGGTTGGAGCGGATCTCGCCCGCGCCGGGTATGCGATTGACCGCGCCCGCGACCGCGCCGTCGACCAGGACGATGCGCTTGTCGCCGTCCGCGACCGCCGGCAGGAAGGCCTGCACCATATGCGGTTCGACGTAGGCGGCGTTGAACATCTCCAGCAGCGCGGACAGATTGGCGGCGTCGCTGCCGACCCTGAAGATCGCCTTGCCGCCGTTGCCGTGCAGCGGCTTGATCACGACCGCGCCGTGCCGGGCAAGGAAGTCGCGGGTCGCATCGAGCGAGCGGGTGATCATCGTCGGCGGCATGAAGCGCGCATAGTCGAGCACGAACAGCTTCTCGGGCGCGTTGCGGACGCTGGCCGGATCGTTGAGGACGAGCGTCTCCTCGCCGATCCTCTCCAGCAGATGCGTCGCGGTGATGTAGCCGAGGTCGAACGGCGGATCCTGCCGCATCCACACGACATCGGTGTCGCGGCCGAGATCGAGCGGTTCGGGCGCACCGGCGGTGAAATGGTTGCCTGTTTCGCGGCGCACCGTGACCGGGGCGGCCATGGCCCGCAGCCGTCCGCCATCCCAGGTCAGGTCGGCGGCCTGGTAATGATAGAGCCTATGGCCCCGCGCCTGCGCGGCGAGCATCAGCGCGAAGGTGGAATCGCCGGCGATATTGAGCCCGCCCAGCGGGTCCATCTGGAATGCGACGGTGAGCGGCATCGAGTTTCCCTTGCGGACGGGCGCGCTAGCGGCCGCCGATCCAGACGTTGGCGAGATGGCGCGGCCAGCGCCCCCGCGCAAGGAGCATGACGTCGATGCGGATGCTGTCGCCGGCACGGGCATAGCGCGGGCTGAGCGCGTGGGCGGCCGCGACCACGCGGCGCAGGCGGCGTTCATCGATGGCGGTGTCGAGCGCGGCGTCGGTCTCGCGCCATTTCACCTCGACGAAGGCAAGCGTGCGCCCGCGCCGCGCGACGAGATCGACCTCGCCGCCGCGTGTCTTCACGCGCCGGGCAATGATCCGCCAGCCTTTCAGCCGAAGCGCCCAGGCGGCAAGCGACTCGCCCCGGCGCCCTCGCGCCTCGGCGGCGGCGCGGCTCATCGTTTGCCAGTGAGTTCGAGCGCGCGGGCATAGGCGTCCTCGCGCGCGATGCCGAGCTGCGCGGCAACGGCTTTCGCGGCACGCGCGGCCGGCGCACCGGCCAGCGCGGCGAGGAGCGCCGTGTCGATGGCCGCGGCGCTGGCAGGCGCGGGCGCTGCCTGCCGCGGCGGGCCTATGACGATCACGATCTCGCCGCGTGGCGGGGTGGCGAAGCGGGCAGCCAGGCTTTCCAGCGTGCCGCCGACAGCCTCTTCGTGCAATTTAGTGAGTTCACGCGCGACGGTGGCTTCACGATCACCCAGCTGATGCGCGAGCGCGGCGAGGCTGGCGGGGAGGCGCGGGCCGCTCTCGTAGAAGACGAGCGTTGCGGGAATGGCCGCGAGATCGGCGATGGCGGCGTCGCGCGCGGCGGCCTTGGCGGGCAGGAAGCCGGCGAAGAGGAAGCGGTCGGTCGGCAGGCCGGCTATGCTGAGCGCGGCGATGGCCGCGCAGGCGCCGGGGATGGCGGTGACGGGCACGCCGGCGGCGCGCGCATCGCGCACCAGGCGATAGCCGGGATCGGAGATGAGCGGCGTGCCCGCATCGCTTACCAGCACCACGATCTCTGCGTGCATCCGTTCGATCAGCGCGGCACGCGCAGCCTCGCTTGCATGGTCGTCATGGCGCTGCAGCGGTGCCTTCAGACCAAGCAGATGCAGCAGCTTCCCCGTGACGCGCGTGTCTTCGCAGGCGATCACATCCGCTGCGGCAAAAATGCCACGCGCGCGTGCGCTGATGTCGCCCAGGTTGCCGATGGGCGTCGCCACAATGTAAAGGCCGGGCGAGGGAGACGCATCCATGCACGCGACCATGGCAGAGGCGGCACCGCTGCGGCAAGCCGCCCGCAATCTGAGATTCGCGGTGGTCGCGCTGGCCGCTGGCCTGCTTGCCGCGTGCCAGAGCATCGTGCCGCGCGGCGAGGCGCCGATCAACGGCCCGCCGCCCGTCGTCACGCCCGACGTCCAGCCGGGCCTGCCGACCGATACCGCGCGCCACCGCGTCGCACTGCTGGTACCTCAGACGGGCCCGGACGCCGCGGTCGGCACCTCGATCGCCGATGCCGTCACGCTGGCGCTGCTCGATTCGCGGTCCGACCGGGTGCGCATCACCACCTATGACACCGGCCTCGGTGCCGCCGCGGCCGCGAACCAGGCGATCGCGGAGGGCAACAAGCTGATCCTGGGCCCGCTGCTCGCCGACGACGTCCGCGTGGTGCAGCCGATCGCGCGTGCGGCCAACGTGCCGCTCATCAGTTTTTCGAACGATTCGAGCGTCGCGGGCAATGGCACCTATCTTCTGGGGTTCGAGCCCGGGCAGGCGGTGCGGCGCGTGGTGGCCCATGCGCGCGGCGCGGGCCTGACCCGTTTCGGCGCGCTGGTGCCCCGTTCCACCTATGGCGACCGCGCGCTCGCGTCCATGCGCGAGGCAGTGAGCGAGGTCGGCGGAACGCTGGTCGCGGCCGAGCCTTACGACCGGTCCGCCGCCGGACTGTCGGGTGCGGCACGGCGGCTGGGACGTACGGGCGGCATGGACGCGATACTGATCGCCGATGCGGGCGCGACCGCGATCCGCGCGGTGCCGATCCTGCGCGAGAGCGGCGCGACGAGCGCGCGCATCCTGGGCACCGAGCTCTGGAATACCGAGCCCATGCTGGCGAACAACGCCGGGATGCGCGGGTCCTGGTATGCAAGCGTGTCGGACAGCCTGTTCCAGCAGATGGCGGCGCGCTACCGCGAACGCTACGGCCGCGCGCCCTATCGTATCGCCAGCATGGGCTATGACGCGGTGCTGCTGACCGTGCGCATGACGCGCGACTGGCGCCCGGGCACCACTTTCCCGCAGAACCGCCTGTTCGCGGGCGAAGGGTTCGGCGGTATCGACGGCATCTTCCGCTTCGATAACCGCGGCATCGCCCAGCGCGCGCTCGAGGTCAGCGAAGTCCGCGCGGGCACGACGGCGGTCGTCGACGCGGCGCCGGCGCGCTGGGACGATTGATCTAGCCGATCGACTGGCCGGTCTTCGCCCAATCGGCCAGAAAGCCGTCGATGCCCTTGTCCGTCAGCGCATGCCTGACCAGCCCCTTGATCACCGACGGGGGAGCCGTGACGGCGTCGGCGCCGATCTTGGCGGCCTCGAGAATGTGCATGCCGTGGCGGACGGATGCGACGAGTATCTGCGTGCGGAAGGCATAATTGTCGTAGATCAGACGCAGATCGGCGATCAGCGCCATGCCGTCGAACCCATTGTCGTCGTGCCGGCCGACGAAGGGCGAAACGAAGGTCGCGCCCGCCTTCGCCGCGAGCAGGCCCTGCGCGGCGGAGAAGCACAGCGTCACGTTGACCTGCGTGCCTTCGCCGGTCAGCGCCTTGCAGGTCTTGAGCCCGTCGATCGTCAGCGGCACCTTGATGCAGACATTGTCGGCGATGCGCCGCAGTATCTCCGCCTCGCGCATCATGCCGGCGTGATCGAGCGCGACGACCTCCGCCGAGACGGGTCCATCGGTCAGCGCGCAGATCTCGCGCGTCACCTCGATAAAGTCGCGGCCCGACTTGGCGATCAGCGACGGGTTGGTGGTCACACCGTCGAGCAGGCCTGTCGCCGCGAGATCGGTAATGTCCGCGATGTCGGCGGTGTCGGCGAAGAATTTCATCGATTGGCAAACTCCGGTTGGCCGCTCGGGCGATCCCCCTCATAGCGCGCGCGTGCCACCATGCCAGCCGCCATGGACGATCCGTGGGCTTGCATTGTCACGACAGCGTCATAGATGCGCCGCCCATGACCGCCATCGCACGCCTCGCTCCCCTCGCCGCGCTCGCCGCAGCCGCCCTTGCAGCGCCCGCCCACGCCAGCGACGAGGATTTCGAACTCTGGTTCAATCCATCGGTGTCGACCGATCTGGACGACAATACCGGGCTCGAGCTCGAGACCGCGCAGCGGCTGCGCGACGGCAGCCGGGGCCGCGCCGATACCTATTATGCCCGGCTGTGGCTCAACCAGTCGATCGGCGATGCGGCGACGCTGAGCCTGGGGGTGGAGCGGCGCGTCAACGACGGCGGTGCGGACGAGACGCGCCTGCACCAGCAGATATCGCTGTCGTCCGGCATCTTTCGCGCGCGCGGACGGCTGGAGCAGCGCTTCGTCGACGAGAGCGGGCGCATGGGCCTGCGCTTGCGTGGCCGTGGCGGCGTGTCGGTGCCGCTCGATGCACAGGACCGCTGGTCGGCGAATGCCAGTATCGAAACCTTCTGGACGCTGCGCAGCACGGGCGCCGGCGGGCAGGACGGGCTGACCGGCATGCGCGCGCAGGCGGGAATCGATTATGCGGTCAGCGATTCGCTCACGCTCGGCCTCGCCTATCTGCGCAACCAGGATTTTCGCGACGGTGCCCCGGACACGGTCGGGCACGCGCCGCTGATCGGAATCGAATTCAGCTTCTGACACTGGCGTTCGCTTCCTGTTCTGGCTAGGACAGGGTAAGATGGCGAAGCCCAAACGCACCTATGTCTGCCAGAATTGCGGCGGCGCCGCCAATCGCTGGCAGGGGCAATGCCCCGATTGCGGTGAATGGAACACGCTGGTCGAGGAAGCGCCGGCGACCGCCTTTTCGCAGAAACACGACCTGTCCGGCGGTGGGCAGCGGCTGCGCGTGGAAAGCCTGTCGGGCGCGGAAAGCATGCCCGACCGGCTGGGGAGCGGCATCGCCGAGTTCGACACCGCACTGGGCGGCGGGCTGGTGGCAGGTTCCGCGAGCCTGATCGGCGGGGATCCGGGTATCGGCAAATCGACGCTGCTGCTGCAGATCGCGGCCAGGCTGGCGCTCGCCGGCCGAGCGGTCGCCTATGTGTCGGGCGAGGAGGCGGCGGGGCAGGTGCGGCTGCGCGCGAGCCGCCTGGGCTATGCCGATGCCCCGGTGACACTGGCGGCGGCGACGTCGGTGCGCGACATATTGACGACGTTCGGGGACGGCGCGCCGCCCGACCTTCTCATCATCGATTCCATCCAGACCATGCATTCCGACCTGATCGACAGTGCGCCGGGCACGGTCAGCCAGGTGCGCGCGTCGGCGCAGGAACTGATCCGCTTCGCCAAGGAACGCGGCACCGCGCTGGTCCTGGTCGGGCATGTGACGAAGGACGGCAGCCTCGCGGGTCCGCGCGTGCTCGAACATATGGTCGATACGGTGCTGGCGTTCGAGGGCGAGCGCAGCCACCAGTACCGCATCCTGCGTAGCGTGAAGAACCGTTTCGGCGGCACCGACGAGATCGGCGTGTTCGCGATGGGCGCGGATGGCCTGACCGAGGTGACCAATCCATCGGCGCTGTTCCTGACCGATCGCGGCGGCGATGTAGCCCCCGGCACCGCCGTGTTCCCGGCGATGGAGGGGACGCGTCCGGTGCTGGTCGAGGTGCAGGCGCTGACCCTGCGCCTGGCTAGCGGCGCGACGCCGCGGCGCGCGGTGGTGGGCTGGGACAGCGGCCGGCTGGCGATGATCCTCGCCGTGCTGGAGGCGCGCTGCGGCCTCTCGCTTTCATCGGCGGAAGTCTATCTCAACGTCGCGGGCGGCTATCGCCTCGCCGATCCGGCCGCCGACCTCGCGGTCGCCGCGGCGATCGTGTCGGCTTTCGCCGAGCGGCCGCTGCCCGCCGACGCCGTGGTGTTCGGCGAGGTCGCGTTGTCGGGCGAACTGCGCCCCGTCGCGCATGCCGGCCTGCGCCTGCGGGAGGCGGCGAAGCTGGGTTTCGAGCGCGCCGTGCTGCCCGCACTGGCCGCGCCGGAATCGTCGATGCGGCTGGAGCGCGCACACCACCTGGCCGAGGTCGTTGACCGGCTGCTGGGGCGCGGCTAGCCGCACCTCCATGGCCGGGCTGACCGCTCTCGACATTTTCGTGCTGCTGGCGCTGGGTTTCGGCGCGGTGACGGGCGGATTGCGCGGGTTCGTGCAGGAGAGCCTGTCGTTTGCCGCGTTGATCGTCGCGCTGTTCTGCGTGCGGCTGTTCCATGAGCCGGTGACAGCGTGGCTGCGCGAGCTGATCGGGACCGAGGCGGGCGCGGCGGCGCTGGCGCTGGCGTTGATCATGGGGGTGATCTGGGGCGGCGGCAAGTTCGCCGCGGCGCGGATCGGTGGAGCTGCGCGCAAGAGCGTGGTCGGCCCCGCGGACAGGGTGCTGGGCGCAGGTTTCGGGCTGTTGAAGGCACTGCTGGTCGTTACCCTTCTGTTCATGGCGGCGACGCTGGTCAGTGATTTCCTGTTCGGAAGCGAGGAGGAACGGCCGGCGTGGATGCTCGATAGCCGCACCTATCCGCTGCTCAGTGCCACCGGATCGGCGCTGTCGGACATCGTCGCCGAACGGCTGGGTGGCGCGGCGGTGCCCGGCGCCCGGCCGGCCGCATCGACGGCTTCCGGGGCGTGAACGCGCCGCTCTATTCACCCGAGATACTGCGGCTGGCGCTGGGCGCGGCGATGCATCCGCGGCTGGATGCGCCCCACGGCAGCGCCGAGGCACGCACACCGACATGCGGAAGCCGCATCCTGCTCGACGTCGCCTTGACGCCCGGCGGCGACGTCGCGCGCGTGGGCATGGACGTCCATGCCTGCGCAGTGGGGCAGGCGGCCGCGGGCATCCTCGCCAGGGGTGCGCCGGGGCGCGACGTCGGCCGGATACGCGCCGCGCGCGCGGGCCTGGCCGAATGGCTGGCGGGGGATCGCGCGGTCGTGCCGGACTGGCCAGGGATAGAGGCGCTGGTCGCCGCGCGTGCCTATCCCGCCCGCCACGCCGCCTTGCTCCTGCCGTTCGACGCGGCGGTGCTGGCGCTGGTCGATGCGGGCGAACGACGGATCCGCGCGGCGTGAATGGCGATAGCCTGATCGAGTTCACCATTCTGCTCGGCGCGGGCATGATGTTCGTGATCCTGTTCCGGCGGCTGGGTCTCGGCGCAGTGCTTGGCTATCTCGTCGCGGGGGCGGCGGTGGGGCCGTTCGGCCTCGGCTGGGTCGGAGGCGGCGAGGAGAAGCTGGCCTTTGCCGAGCTCGGCATCGCCATGCTGTTGTTCCTGGTCGGCCTGGAACTGAATCCCGAGCGATTGTGGCGCATGAAGCGCGAGATTTTCGGGCTCGGCCTGACGCAGGTGATGGCCTGCGGAATCGCGCTGACCGGGTTCCTTCTCGCCAGCACCGGTTTCACCTGGGAAGCGGTGCTAGTGCTCGCCTTCCCGCTCGCCCTGTCCTCCACCGCGCAGGTGCTGCCCAGCCTCAAATCGACCGGGCGCATCAATTCTCCGTTCGGGGAGAAGGCGTTCTCGATCCTGCTGTTCCAGGATCTGGCGCTGGTGCCGCTGCTGACGCTAGTGGCGATCCTTTCCCGCGCGGCGCCCGATCCGTCCGCGCCTCCGGGGTGGATGCTGGGCGTCTACACCGTCGCGGCGGTGGCCGGGCTGGTGCTTGCGGGCCGCTTCCTGATGACCCCGCTCCTCAAGGTCGTCGGGCGCATCGGCGAGCGCGAGCTGTTCGTCGTCGTCGGGCTGTTCGCGGTGCTGGCGAGCGCCGGCCTCATGCACGCGCTGCACCTGTCGGTGGCGCTCGGTGCGTTCGTCGCGGGCGTGATGCTCGCCGATTCGCCCTATCGGCACGAGCTCGAAGCCGATGTCGAGCCGTTCCGTTCGATCCTGCTCGGCCTTTTCTTCCTCGCCGTCGGGATGCTGCTCGACGTGGGCGTGGTGCTCGAGCGGCCGTGGACCGTCGTCAGCCTCGCGGCCGGGCTCGTCGCGATCAAGACGGGGGCGATCTGGCTCGTCGCGCGTCTGTTCGGGGTGGCCTGGCGGCCGGCGCTGGCGCTTGCGCTGCTGCTCAGCCAGGGCGGCGAATTCGGTTTCGTGCTGTTCGCGAGCGCGCAGGACGCGCTGCTGATCGACGAGGAAGCGGCAAGCCTGTTCGGCGCGGTGGTCACCCTGTCGATGGCGACGACACCGTTCCTGATGCTGTTCGCGCGGTTCCTGGAATATGGCCGCAGCGGCGAGGACGCGGCGCGGGAGCAGGCGCTCGACCGGCCCGACGTTGCGCCTGCCGGCCGGGCCATCGTCGTCGGCTATGGCCGGTTCGGACAGATCGTCGCGCAAATGCTGCATGCGGTGGACTGTTCGGTCACACTGATCGACAAGAAGGTGGCGGCGATCGAAACGTCGGGCAGTTTCGACGTCAAAGTCTATTATGGCGACGGCCTGCGGCTTGACGTGCTGCGCCAGGCCGGGGCGGAAGACGCCCAGATCATCGCCTTCTGCCTCGACGACGCAAGCTATGGCGCGGCGCAGATCGAGCCGGTGATGCACGCGTTTCCGAACGCCAAGCTGTTCGTGCGCGCATACGACCGGCGCCAGCTGATCGCGCTCAGTCCGGCGCAGCCCGCCGGCATGGTGCGCGAGACATTCGAAAGCGCAATGGCCATGGCGCTGATGACGCTGGAAGCGATCGGTATCGAGCCGCGGGAGATCGCCGACGCCGAGCGCGCCGTGCGCCACCTCGACGATGAACGGCTGGGCATGCAGATCAGCAGCGGGGACATGCGCGCAGGGCTCGACCTGCGCTTTACCGCTTCCGGCAACCAGCGCCCGCGCGAGATCCTCGACCGGCTGGCGGACCGGCTGCGACGCGATGGATGACGCCGCGCCGGTGCGGCGGGAGCGATGGCGGCGCGGACTGGGCGCGCTTCTGGTCGCGCTCGGTATTTTCGCGGGTGCATTCGGCGCGCATGGCGTGACGGGTCAGCAGGCCGACTGGATGCGCACCGGCGGCCTCTATCTGATGATTCACGGACTTGCGGCGATCGCTCTATCGGACGGGCGATACAGGATTGCCGTCAAACTGCTGGTCACCGGATCGGGCGTTTTCGCGGCGACACTCTTCGCGATGGTCGCCGGCGCGCCACGCTGGCTGGGCGCGGTGACGCCCATTGGCGGCGTGCTGATGATCCTGGGCTGGCTACTCGTCGCCTGGACCGAGTGGCGGCGACGCTAGGCCGGTTTGCTGCGCCGGCAGCGCTCCGAGCAATAGACGACATTGTCCCAATCGCGCGCCCATTTCTTGCGCCATGCAAAGGGACGCGCGCAGGCGGGGCAGGTCTTGCTGGGCAGGTTCGATTTGGCGACGCCGTTGGGCATCGGTTGCATGTACCCCGTAGCCCCCGGCTTGTCGAAGGGCGTCGCATGTTGACAAGAAGCGCCCCCGGACAGGCTCACGACCACGGACTGTCGTGCGATCGTTCCTCGTCAAGGAAAAGGGCGACGTCGGCGAGGTCGACATCCCTTGCAAGGAAGGCGCGGCCGATCCCCCGCGCGAGCAGGAAGGGCACGCGGCCGCCGCTCACCTTCTTGTCATGCGCCATGTGCGCGGTGAGCGTGGCGCCGTCGGCGGCGATCCCCGCGGCGGCGAGGCCATCGGGCAGGCCGACCTTGCGCAGATGCGCGGCCACCCGGTCCGCATCGCCCGGCGGGCACAGGCCGAGGCGGGCGGAGTAGCGGAAAGCGAGCGCGCAGCCGGCGGCGACCGCCTCGCCGTGCAGCAGCGCGTCGCAGAACCCCGCCTGCGCCTCCAGCGCATGGCCGAAGGTGTGGCCGAGGTTGAGGAGCGCGCGGCGCCCGCTGGTCTCGCGCTCGTCGTCGGCGACGATGGCGGCCTTGGCGGCGACGCTTGCGGCGATGGCGTGCGTGCGCGCGGCGGCGTCGCCGGCGAGGAGGGCGGGTCCATGCGCCTCGCACCAGGCGAAGAAGGCGGGATCGCCGATCAGCCCGTATTTTACGACCTCGGCATAGCCCGCGGCAAGCTCGCGCGGTGGCAGGGTATCGAGCACCGATGGGTCGATGAGCACGAAGCTCGGCTGATGGAAGGCGCCGACCAGATTCTTGCCGGCGGGCGTATTGATCGCGGTCTTTCCGCCGACCGAGCTGTCGACTGCGGCGAGGAGGGTGGTCGGGATCTGCACGAAGCCGCAACCGCGTTTCAGGATCGACGCCGCGAAGCCGGCCAGGTCGCCGATCACGCCGCCGCCGAAGGCGAGGATATGGTCGCCCCGTTCGACACCGCGTGCCAGCAGGGCGTCGGTCAGGCGCGCAAGCTGATCCCAGCTTTTCGTGGCTTCGCCCGGGCGAAGGACGATAGGATCGACGGCGATGCCTGCGCCGACCAGGCTGGACGCAAGGCGGGGCAGCTGCGTGGCGGCGACCGTTTCGTCGGTGACGACGACGGCGCGGCTGCGCAGATAGGGAGCAAGGTGCGCGGCGGCCCGATCGAGCGCGCCCGTCCCGATATGCACGTCGTAGCTCCGGCTGCCGAGCGCGACGGCGATGGTGCGGGACACGCTCATGCCGCAGCCTGTTGCAACGCGCTGAGGATGGCATCCACCGCACGGCCGTGCGGCGCGGCGTCGGAGACGACATGGACCTGCGCCTGCGCATAGGCCGGCGCACGGCGCTCCATCAGCTCGGCCAGCACCTCGCGCGGATCCCGGCCGATGAGGAGCGGGCGGTGGTTGCGGCGCGATACGCGTTCGGCGAGGACGGCGATGGGCACGTCGAGCCAGACCGCAACGCCGCTTTCGAGGATCAGCGCGCGGGTCTGCTCCTGGGCGAACGCGCCGCCGCCGGTCGCCAGCACGGCGCGCGGCTGGGCCAGGAGGCGCGCGATGACGCGGCGCTCGCCATCGCGGAAATAAGCTTCGCCATAGCCGTCGAATATCTCCGCCACGGTCATGCCCGCGGCCGCCTCTATCTCGTCGTCGGCATCGAAGAACGGTCGCCCCAGACGCGCGGCGAGCCGGCGGCCGACGCTGGATTTGCCCGAACCCATCATGCCGACGAGGATGATCGGGCGGTTCGCATAGGCGGGCGGGAGGAGACCGGGGGAGGCGGGCATGATGCGGCCCGGTTAGCCGGGGCCGCCCGCGCGTGCAAATGGACGCGGGCGGCGGCCGCGCACGGGCGTCCGCCATTGCCCGACCCGCGCCGCTGCCGCTAAGGGAGGCCGACCCCCAGTTGCGGGGTGACGGTTCAGCGAAGGACGGCAGGGTGCGGGCAGGGCGGTGGAGATCGGCTTTGGCAGCGGGCGGCGCGCTGGTCGCGCTTGCGGTGACGCTGCCCGTGGTCGGTCAGGAATCGCTGCTGCCGCCGGGATTCGAGGACAGGCCGACGCGCCCGGCGCCGGCGCCGGCGCCCGGCCCGTCGTCTACGCCGCGCCCCGCGCCGACGACCGCGCCCACGCCCGCGCCGCGGCCTTCGCCGTCGCCCTCGCCCGCCGGTTCGGCCCCGACCGCGCCGTCCGTTCAGCCCGCGTCCGGCGCGCCCACCGCGACACCGGCATCGGGCGGGCCGGAAACGGACGAGGATTTGCCGCCGGCGCAACCGCGCTACGACATGCCGCCGGGCGCGCGCCGCCTGCTGACCAGGGTCGGGCCTTTGTCGGTCGAGACCGGCAGCCTGCCTGCCGGCGCCTGGGGCAACCGTGGCCTGTATCTGACCGCGATCATGAACGGGATAGAGGCCCCGGTGCTGTCGCGCTGGAGCACGATCCTGCTGCGCCGCGCGCTCCTGTCGGCGAGCGACACGCCGTCCAACGTCAATGGTGCCGATTTTGCGGCGGCGCGCGCGCTGTTGCTGCTGCGGCAGGGCGATGCGGTGGCGGCGCGGATGCTGGTCCAATCAGTGGACGCCGACCGGGCGAGTGCGCGCCTGCGCGCCGCGGCGATGCAGGTGTTCGTCGCCAACGGCGATCCCGCCGGCCTGTGCCCGCATGTCCCGGCGATGGTGGGCAACGGCGACGATCGCTGGCTGGCGGCGCAGGCCATGTGCAGCGCGCTGGTGGGCGAGCCAGGCCCCGCCAACGCCGCGCTCGAGCGGCTGCGGCGTCGTGGACGGCTGGCGCCGATCGACATCAAGCTGGCGGAGAAGGTGGTAGGCGCGGGCATCAACAGCCGTCGCTCGGCCACTGTGCTGTGGGACGATGTGGACGCGCTCACGCCATGGCGCCTGGGCCTCGCCACCGCGACCGGTGTCGATGTTCCGCCGGAACTGTGGCGTGTGTCGACGCCCGCGATGCGTGCCTGGGCGGTGCAGGCGCCGATGATCGCCGTCGAACAGCGGCTGGCGTGGGCGCCGCAGGCGGCGGCGATGGGTGTGCTGTCGTCGCGCGGCTATGTCGATCTCGTCAGCTGGGCGGCGGACCGGGAAGACGCGAGCGAGGAAGCAGTCGAACGGGGGCGGGAATTGCGGCTGGCGTTCGCCGCGGCGCGGCTCGACGTGCGCGTCCGCTCCATCCTTGCGCTCGCCGATGGCGCCGATCCCTATCGCGGAAGGATATTGGGGGCGCGTGCCGCCGCGCGCGTGGCGCCAGCTGAGCTGGCGGATGCCGAACTGACCGGCATGCTGCAGGCCATGCTCGCAGGCGGGCTCGATACCAATGCGATGGCCTGGGCCGGTCAGGTCCCGGTGGGCAGTCAGGCGTGGGGCCTGCTCGCGGTGGGATCGCCGCGGCCGCTGGTAGGTGTCGATGCGGGTACCGTCGACGATTTCGCGGACGGCGACGAAAGCGCCGACGGCCTGCGAACCCGCTTTCTCGCGGCATCGCTGATCGGGCTGGCGCGGGTCGGGCAGGATCAGGCGCAGGAGATGGCGGGCGCGTTGCGGCTCGGGCTGGGCACCAGCACGCGCTGGACACGCGGGCTTCGCGACGCGGTGGCGCGGCGCGAGGCGGGGACGGTGGCCTTGCTCGTCGCGGCCGGGCTGCAGGGGCGCAGCTGGGACGACGTGCCGCCCTATCACCTTTACCACAGCGTGCGCGCGCTGCGCGAGGTCGGCCTGGGCGCGGAAGCCCGCATGATCGCCGCCGAAGCGCTGACCCGCGTCTGACGGTGGCGGACGCGCCCGCGATCCTCGACGCGGATCGCGCGCTGATCGACCGTTTTACCGAGATGCTGGCCGTGGATCGCGGGGCGGCGCGCAATACCCTGCTCGCCTATGCGCGCGATCTGGAGCAGGCGGCGGCGGTGCTGCGGCCACGCGGCGGGCTGGCCGGGGCGTCCCCGACGGCGCTGCGCGACCTGTCCTCGGCGTGGGCCGGTCTCAAGGCGTCGAGCCTGTCGCGCAAATTGTCCGCGGTGCGCGGCTTCTACCGGTTCTGCGAGGAGGAAGGGCTGCGTGCCGACGACCCGGCAAGCGCGCTGGCGCGGCCGTCTCCGCGCCGACCCCTGCCGCGCATCCTGTCGCACGACGACATTGCTCGGCTGTTCGCGACGATCGAGGATGCGGCAAATGCGCCGGGGGCGGGGGACCGCGCGGTGCGGCTCCTCGCCCTCGTCGAGCTGCTCTATGGATCGGGGTTGCGCGCCAGCGAACTCGTGGGTCTGCCGCGCAATGCCTTTTCTCCCGACCGGCCCTATCTGATCGTCAGCGGCAAGGGTGGCAAGGAACGGCTCGTACCGGTTTCGGCACGGGCACGCAGCGCCTTGCAGCGCTGGCTGGGCCGCGTGCCCAAGAGCAGCCTGTGGGCGTTCCCGGTGGGCAGGCGCGCGATGTCGAGGGTGCGCCTGTTCCAGCTCGTGCGGGAGGCGGCGGCTGCGGCCGGCATCGATCCGGCGCGGGTCAGTCCGCACGTCCTGCGCCACGCCTTCGCGACGCATCTGCTTGAAGGCGGGGCCGATTTGCGCGCGCTGCAGACCATGCTGGGCCACGCCGATATCGCCACCACCGAAATCTATACGCATGTGGATTCCGCAAGGCTGGTCGAGCTCGTCAACCGTCGGCACCCGCTGGCGATGCGGGCGCAGGCGGGCGGCCGGGCGGCGTCGGGGGGCGGCGTTGACGGGGCAGGGGGCGGGGGTTAGGCCCGCGCTCGAAAATGATGACCTATCTCGAATTCGAAAAACCCGTTGCCGCGCTCAACGAGCAGATCACGGAGTTGCGCAAGACCGCCGCCGCGCAGGATCTCGACGTCGGCGCGGAGATCGCCAGGCTGGAAGGCAAGGCGGCGGCAAGCCTCGTCGACATCTATGCCAGGCTGACCCCGTGGCAGAAGACCCAGGTCGCGCGGCACCAGGATCGTCCGCATTTCAACCGGCTGGCCGCGGGCCTGTTCGACGATTTCCTTCCGCTGGCCGGCGACCGCGCGCATGGCGACGACCAGGCGATCCTGGGCGGTCTCGCGACGATGGACGGTGCGCGATACGTCGTCATCGGCCACGAGAAAGGCCATGATACCGCGACGCGGCTGCGCCATAATTTCGGCATGGGGAAACCGGAGGGCTATCGCAAGGCGATCCGCCTAATGCAGCTTGCCGATCGGTTCGGGCTGCCGGTGATCAGCCTCGTCGATACCTCGGGGGCCTTTCCCGGGATCGAGGCGGAAGAGCGGGGACAGGCCGAGGCGATCGCACGCTCTACCGAGCAATGCCTGAGCCTGGGCGTACCGATGGTCGCCGCGGTGGTGGGCGAAGGCGGATCGGGCGGCGCTATCGCCATTGCCGCGGCGGACCGTGTCCTGATGTTCGAACACGCCGTCTATGCGGTGATCTCGCCCGAGGGCTGCGCGTCGATCCTGTGGCGTACCGCCGACAAGGCCGCGGATGCGGCCGCGGCCATGCGCGTGACCGCGCAGGACCTGAAATCCCTTGGGGTCATCGATACGATCGTGCCCGAGCCCGCGGGCGGCGCGCACCGCGATCCGGCGACGGCGATAAGCAACCTGCGCGGTGCGCTGCGCGATGCTTTCGCGAGCATCGGCGAGGCGCGCGGGGATGCGCTGCGGCGCATGCGCGAGGAGAAGTTTCTCGCGATCGGCCGTCTGTAGGCCGTCGACAACCCGCGCTCGCCGGTCCGGCCGGGAGCGGATAGGGAACCGCGCGGTGGTCATGGCGATTGGATGCGCGACATCGTTACGCAGGTAACGGGCGCCGTCCGGTGGAGACCAGAATGAAGAGACCAGGCAAAGGCACGATCGCGGGCATCGCCGCGCTCGCCATCGGATCGACCGCGCTGTCGACCATGCCCGCCGACGCGCAGTCGCGCCGTGCGGTGCAGCCGTTCAGCGCGTCCGAAAAGGCACAGGGCGCGCAGGCGCACGTCCAGATCCTGCAGGAATTCGGTGGCGAGGCGGCGGGACCGCAGGCCGGCTACGTGCGCACCGTGGGACAGGGCATCGCCGTGCAGTCCGGCCTGTCCTCCGCGCGCAGCGATTTCACGGTTACGCTGCTCAATTCACCGGTGAACAACGCCTTCGCGCTGCCCGGCGGCTATGTCTACGTTACCCGCCAGCTGATGGCGCTGATGAACAATGAGGCGGAACTTGCCGGCGTGCTGGGGCATGAGGTCGGCCACACCGCCGCGCGGCACGCGCGGGCGCGGCAGCGGGCGGCGACGCGCAACTCCATCCTCGGCGTGCTCGGCACGATCCTGGGCGGTGCGATCGGCGACAATGGCGGGTTGCTCGGCGGGCTCGGCGGCATCCTTCAGGAGAACAGCGCGCGCGCGGCGACCGCGGCCACGCTCGGCTTTTCGCGCAGCCAGGAGACGCAGGCGGACGATCTGGGCATCCAGTATCTGCGCGGTGCCGGCTACGATCCGATGGCCCTGTCGACGATGCTCGCCAGCCTCGCCGCGCAGAACAGCCTGGACGTGCGCGTCACCGGGCAGGATGCGCGCACGATTCCCGAATGGGCAAGCACCCACCCCGACCCCGCTTCGCGCGTGCGGCGCGCGCAGCAGCAGGCGCAGCGGCTGGGCGCGGCGGGCGGGCGTACGGAACGCGAGGCGTTCCTGGCTGCCGTGGACAATACGCTCTACGGTGACGATCCGCGCCAGGGCATCGTCGAGGGGCGCACCTTCCTCCATCCCGACCTGCGGCTGGGTTTCGCCGTCCCGCAAGGGTTCAGCATGACCAACGGCGTCGCGGCCGTCAGCGTGAGCGGCAGCAGCGGCCAGGCGCAATTCACGCAAGGCCCGGGCGCCTATACCGGCAATCTCGAAGCCTATGTCGCGAACGTGTTTCGCGGCCTGTCCAGCCAGAACAGCGCCGCGCTCAACACGAGCGGGGTGCGCCGCACGACCGTCAACGGGATCCCGGCGGCCTATGCGACGGCGCGGGCGAACACGCAGCAGGGCCAGGTCGACGTCACGGTTTTCGCCTATGAAATGGCGCGCGACCGGGCCTATCATTTCGTGGCGCTGACGCCGGCGGGGCGCAGCGGCACGTTCGACAGCATGTTCCGGAGCGTGCGCCGCCTGAGCAGCAGCGAGGCGGCCGCGATCCGCCCGCGCCGCGTCGATGTCGTCACCGTGCGGCGCGGCGATACGATGGCGTCGCTGGCGCAGCGCATGGCGTATCGCGACTACCAGCTCGAGCGGTTTCGCGTGCTCAACGGATTGACGACGAACGCCGTGTTGACGCCGGGGGACAGGGTGAAGATCATCACCTACTGAGACCTGCGTAAACATAGAAAAGGGCGGCAACCGGTCCGGTCGCCGCCCTTCCTGGATTTGCCGGCCAGCAATTCGCTGGCAGCGAGCCCTGATTAGAGCTTGACGGCGGCGTTGGTGAAGGTGCCCTTCACGCCGGTGCCGACAGCCTGGAACGCCGAGATGCCGGCGACGGCGATGAGGGCGGCGATCAGGCCGTATTCGATGGCGGTCGCGCCCTTGGAGTTGCGGACCAGCTGGTTCAGCTTCTTCATCATGATGTCTTCTCCTGGTTTCAGCTCACATTACCCGGTTGGCCCGCTCGGTGAGTGTTCCAACAAGCATCCTGCTAGGGAGCAAAGGTTGGCAAAGTCTTAATGCGCTTCGCCGGTCTATCGGTCGGGGAGTCCTGAATCGAGACGACGACAGAACCGGCTAACGTGCATGAAAAAGGCGACAGCGTCGTGCCCGCTGTCGCCTACTTCGAACGTGATGCGTTACACTAAAGGTTCGGCAGTGCACTTGAACGCACGAATTCCCACATGGCGATTGCCGCATCGGCGAACAGCGCGATAGCGCCTGCTGCGAATACTGCGATCAGGGCGACGATGAGGCCATATTCGATAGCCGTCGCGCCGCGATGGTCGCCGCGCAACCGATCAAAGAATTTTCGCATGCCGTGCACCCTGGTCGAGAGCGGTTGTTCCTGTCGTCGTCCATGCGTTAGAAAGTGTTAATGAATTGCTTAGAGGGGCACGCCCGGGCCGACCGGGTGACCGTGGTCGCGGCCGCGCTGTTCGACGCGAGGGGGCACGTTCTCGTGCAACAGCGCCGTTCCGGCCAGCATGCCGGACTGTGGGAATTTCCGGGGGGCAAGGTCGAGCCGGGGGAACGCTGCGCCGCGGCCCTGGCGCGCGAGTTGGCGGAAGAACTGGGGATCGTGGCGCCGCCGGACGATCTGGCTCCGCTTGGCTATTCGATCGACAACGGGGGCAGGGCGGAACTGCTGCTGCTGCTTTTCGCGTGCAGGCGTTGGACCGGCACGCCTAGAGCCTTGGTGGCCGGGGCATTGCGGTGGGTCGAACCGGCCGCGCTGACCGCGCTGCCCATGCCGCCAGCGGACGTGCCGCTAGCCGCCGCCCTGCCGCGCTGGATCTCCGGCTGAGCCCAGCGCGTGCGCGAGGCTCGCGGTCGCGCTGCCGCGGCGCGCGGGCCGAGGCTGGCTGTCATGCGGCGCCCACCCGCTGAAATGCACGATGCGAAGCGTCTCGATCGTGCGCCCTCCCTCGCCCGCGGCCGCGAAGGCCGCCTCCGCGCGCCGCCAATTGTTCCGGGACAGGGCCGGCACCCTGCCCGCCAGCACATTGGTCAGCGCGGCGGCGCGAAGATCGGCGACAAGCCGGGATAGCGCCGAGTAGGCGATGCCGTGACGCTCGACATCGACGAGGGTCAGCGCGAGGCCCACGCGCTGCAGCAGATCGCCGAGCGACGAGAGCGCAATCTGCGGGTGCATGCGGGCGGCCGGCCGTTCTCTTTCCGCCACGCTCAACGCGGCGCGCAGGGCGCGCAAGCTGCCGTCGCCCACGAAGCAGCCGAGCAACAACCCATCGGGACGCAGCGCCAGACGCGCACGCAGGAGCGCGCCCGGTATATCGTTCACGCTGTCGAGACCACCTGGCCACAGGATGAGGTCCATGCTTTCCGGCTCGAGCGGCAGTTGGTCCTCGTCGGCGTTCAGTGCGCCGGCGGACGTGGCGAGGCCCGGCGCGGGCTCGACGATGGTGGGCCGACATCCGCGCTCGTCCAGCGCGGCCAGCAGCGCAGCGTTGCGCGCGCCGATCACCGCGACCGAGTGGAAGCTGCGCGTGACATCGTCCAGCCGCTCGAGGAGCTGCTCCGCCATCAGCGCACCGATGTAATCGTCGGCCGTACGGCGGCCATCGCGGCGCGCGGCGCGGCGACGGCGGTCGAATATGTCGCGCGGGGCGTCGCTCATCGTGCGCTTGTGCCGCCCGGTCTGCCGCGCAACAAGGGGGCATGGGGCATGCCGAACCGTTGGCCGAGGAGCCGGGCCACGCGCGGACGGGTCTGCGACATGCATGGCGCGCGCTCGCGCGGCTGGTCGATTTCGTTCTGCCGCATCGCTGCGCCGGCTGCGCACAGATCGTGGGGGCCGCCGGCGGCTTCTGTCCCGAATGCTGGGCCCGATTGCATTTCATCGCCGGGCCGGCCTGCTCGCGATGCGACCTGCCGTTGGACGTGGCCGCGCCGGGTGCGTGGTGCGGCGGCTGCATCGCCGCGACACCCCCTTATTCGCGCGTGCATGTGCCGCTGGCCTATGGACAGATGACCCGAGGTCTCGTGCTGCGGCTGAAATACGGCCGGCGCACCGGCAGCGCGCGGCTGATGGGCGGCCTCATGGCGGGCGCGGTTCCGCCATTCGAACCGGACAGGGCGCCGCTGCTGGTGCCTGTGCCGCTGCATCGCTGGCGGCTGTGGTCGCGCGGGTTCAACCAGTCGGTGGAACTGGCGCGGGCGATCGCCAGGCGGCGCGGAATCGATCTGGCGGTGGACGCGCTGCGGCGGACGCGCGCGACCGTGCCCCTGCGCGGCCTAGGTAAAAGCGCGCGGGCCCGGGCGGTGCGTGGGGCATTCACCGTCCCGCAAGGCGCCAGGGGTCGGATTGCGGGGCGCACCATATTGCTGGTGGACGATGTCTTCACGACCGGGGCGACGGTCGCCGCCGCCAGTCGCGCGCTGCTGCGTGCGGGCGCGGCACGGGTGGAGGTGGTCGCCTTTGCCCGCGTGCTCGATCTGCCGGACGGCGATCCGGCGTGGAGCGGCGTTGACAGCCCTGCCATGCCTACCGATATCCGGGTTTGAAACGGCAGATGGTGCCGTACGGGAATGGACGCCCACGTGGCCAAGATCGAAATCTATACCAAGGCGTTCTGCCCTTACTGCACGCGCGCGGTCGGCTTGCTGCGCGCGAAGGGTCAGGCGTTCGAACAATATGACATCACGCTTGGCGGGCCCAAGCGCGGCGAGATGCTGGCGCGATCCTCCGGCCGGTCGACCGTGCCGCAGATATTCATCGACGGCCGTCACATCGGCGGGTGCGACGATCTGATGGCGCTCGACGCCGCAGGTCAGCTCGACCCTCTGCTGGCATGATCTCGTTCGACCTGCGTTGCGCGGGCGATCATGTCTTCGAAGCGTGGTTCAGATCGAGCGCCGACCATGCGGCGCAGGCGGCCGGCGGCTTGATCGTCTGCCCGATCTGCGGGTCGGAGGATGTCGCCAAGGCGGTAATGGCGCCCAATGTCGGCGCGAAGGGCAACGCGCTGGTACCACGAAGGCCGGTAGCGGAACCGGCTGCGGCGTCGCCGCCGGTCATGGCGGCTGGCGCGCCGGCCATGCCCCCGGCGATGCAGGCCGCATGGGCGATGGTTGCGGCGGCGCAGGCCGCGTCGCTGCCCAGGTCGCGCTGGGTGGGTGCGAAATTCGCCGAGGAGGCGCGCGCGATCCATGAGAGCGATATCGGCGGCGAGACGATCATCCACGGCCAGGCGACGCGCGAGGAGGCCGAAGCCCTGGCCGAGGATGGCATCGCGGTCATGCCGCTGCTGGTCCCGTTCGTTCCGCCCGAGGCGCGCAACTAGCGCGGCCGCAACTAGCGCAACTACGTGAGCGCCGGGTTTGACGCTCGCGCCGCGCCCGCGCTAGAGCGGGGACGGCGGCCAAGGCCGACGTGCCCGTAGCTCAGCAGGATAGAGCATCGGATTCCTAATCCGGGGGCCGGAGGTTCGAATCCTCTCGGGCACACCATCCGCTTGCGTCAGCGGGCGTTGCGTGCCTTGCGCGCGGCGTAGCGGGCATCGCGCGCGGCCTTCATTTCAGCAGCGGTCAGCGGGGCCAGGCGGGCGGCCTTCTCGGCCGCGGCCTTGCGTTCCTCCTCCCTGACGCGTTCCGCCTCGGCTTCGGCCGCGGCCTTCGCCTCGGCGCGCTCACGCTGGACGCGCGCGCGTTCGAGCGCCTCTGCCTCCTCGCGCGCCAGCCGCGCCGCACGGCGCTCGGCAAGCACGGCTTCGTCGACCTTGGGCTTGGCCTTCAGCTTCTCGAGCGCCGCCTTCTTCGCCTTGTCGGCGAGGGCGATGCGATCCTGGAAGCTTGGGGCTTTATATGGCGGCACGTAATTTCCTCAGGCGTTGATGGGGCGACGTGCGCGCACATAGTGCCGTGCGGCCGGTTTATAAAGACGCCTGTGTTTCGCGGCGCAGATAGCGGGCGCAGGCAAGATACAGTCCGGCGACGGCGAGCAGCATCGCGGCGCCGATCAGCAGCGCCTCGTCATAGCCACCGAACGCGTCGTAGAGCTGACCGAAGCCGACCACGCCGGTGGCGGTGCCGAGCAGCCCGGTGGTGACCTGAAGGCCATAGACGCTGCCGAAGCGGCGATGATCGAACATGCGCGCGATGAAATAGGCGACGACATCGGTTTCCGCGCCCTGCATCAGCCCAACGGTGACGACCGCCACGAACACGAAGAAGTGCGGCGAACCCGAATGGAAGCCGATGCAGCCCAGGGCCGCGAGCATGGTGACGGCCGCCGCGACATGCGCCGGCGACAGGCGATCGAACAGCCAGCCCACCAGGATACGCCCCACCAGCACCGACCCTGCATAGGCGGAGAGCAGCAGCGGTACGAGAGCGGCATCGACACCCTTGCCCGTCAGCAACGGCGCGAGCTGGGTCAGGATGCCCGATGAGGGCACGTTCACCAGGAAGACGATGGCCGCAAGCAGCCAGAAGCGGCGTGTGGCGAGGAGCGCGCGCATCGGCGGCCCGGCATCGATCGTCCTTCTGTCGGGCGCGGGCGTAACGGAGGCAAGGCCGGGGGGATGACGTTCGCGCAGGCCGAGCAGGATTGCGGGCAGGCCGATGCACAACGCCAGCAACGCAAGGGTCAGGTAGCCGCCGTCCAGGCCGTTGCGGGCGATCGCCCAAGCGACAAGCGGCCCCGCGAGCAGCGCGCCGAGCGATACGCCCGAGGTCATGAGGCCCAGCGCGAGGCCCCGGCTCCGGACGAACCAACCGGTTACCGCGCGCGAATAGACGATACCCGTCGTGCCGGGCACGGCGAGCCCGAGCAGAAGCATCCACGACAGCGCCTCGATCACGGACCCGCCCATGCGCGACAAGCCGACGAAGGCGGCGATCATCGTGAGGGTGGCGATGATGGCGACCGGACGTACGCCGAAGCGGTCGGCGGCACGCCCCACCAGCGGCGCGCTCAACGCGCCCACGAGCGGGGTCGCGCCGATCAGCGAGAAATCGCCGCGACTCCAGCCCAGTTCGGCTTCCGCCGGGGCGATGAACAGGCTGGCGACATACTGATAGAGCGCGGCCCCGGTACCGATGCCGAGCGCCGATGAAAGCACCACCCGCCAGCCGGCACGCCACTCGGCGATCCGGCCGGAAGGAGGGTGCATGTCCGAACGACGCTAGGGCAGCTCGGTGATCTGCAACTGCGCGCTCTGCGTGGCGCCGGACGAATAGGTGCCGACCCAGATGTCGTAGGTGCCGCTCTGCGGCTTGGAGAAGGTGACCTGTGCGTTAAGCCCATCCCCACCGTCGTCGTCGCAATACCACAGGCCATCGGGGCCATTGATGATCAAGGTCGTATCGCTCGACGCTTCCGTGCGAAAAACGAGCGGCAGCGAGCCGGCCGTATAGGTCAGCTCGAAATCGGGCGCGTTGGTGATGAAACCGTTGCAGCCGCTGGCCGCGTTGCTGCCGGCGATATTGCCGCCCGCGCGTACGTTGACGCGGTACGGATCGGGCGTGAACCCGCTGTTGAGGCTGATCGATCCGTAATTGGCGCGTTGGCCGGTATCCTGCGCGGTGACCGGGCCGGCGACGGCGATGACCGCGGCAAGGCCGAGTGCGATCTTCTTCATGATAACGAGTCCCCCCTTGACCTGTCTGACGACGCCGACCGCATGTGCCGGGCATGCTGAACCGCATCTGACCGGCGCCACGGACCGTCTGGTCGCGAACGCCATGATTATGCGGCGCGCGGCGCGACTCGCCAAGCCCGAAAACGGGGCTCATTGTCGGTTCGCGATCCACGATCGAATGGCCGCGCCATCCGCATCGAGAGGCGGGGGCGGGGCAGCGGGCGGCAGATCGGCGTCGCTGAAGCGTACCGGCGGCGCCATATCGCGGTAACGGCCCTCGGTCGGATGCTCGCGCAGTCGGAAGAAGCCCGTCGCGGCGAGGTGCGGATCGTCGACGACATCGTTCAAATCGCGCACCGCCTGCGCCGGAATGTCCGCGGCGCGCAGCCGCGCGACGAGGTCGGCGGTGGAGAAGGCCGCCGTCAGCTCGGCCATGCGCCGATAGAGCAGGCCGCTGTTGAGGAAGCGGTCCCTGGGGTTACGGAAACGATCGTCGTCGAGGAATGCCGGATCGCCGAGCAGGTCGAACAACCGCGGCCAGGCGCCGTCGGTATAGGCGACGATGCTGAGCCATCCGTCGCTGCAGGGGAAGGGCTGCCGGTCGGGATCGACCTGGCGCGCATAGCCCGCAGGGCCGATCGCGGGGTCGAACGTCTGCCCGCCCAGATGCTCGAGCATGATGAAGCTGGTGAACGCCTCGAACATCGGAATTTCCACCCGCTGCCCGCGTCCGGTGCGCAGACGGTGGATGAGCGCGGCCTGCACCGCATAGGCGGCGTGGAGCCCCGCCACCTTGTCGGCGATGAGGCTGGGCAGGTAGCGCGGCCGGTCGACGCCATCGACGCGCGGCAGCAGCGTGCAGGTGCCGGTGGCAGCCTGGATGACATCGTCATACGCCTGCAGCGGCGCGTAGGGGCCGTCCTGCCCGAAGCCCACGCAATGGGCGTAGATGATCGCGGGGTTGAGCGCAGCGACCGCGGCATAGTCGAGGCCGAGCCGCTCCATGCCCGCGCCGCGCACGTTGCACAGGAAAATATCGGCGTCGGTCAGCAGCGCGTGCATCACGGCCAGGTCGTCCGCGTCCTTGAGATCGAGCGCGATCGAGCGTTTGCCGCGATTGACCGCCATCCACCCCGATCCCATGCCGGGGGTCACCGCGGCCCTGGTGCCGGGGCGGAAATGGTCGCCGTGCGGCGGCTCGACCTTGATGACGTCGGCACCGAGGTCGGCGAGTATCTGGCTGGCATAGGGGCCGAAGACGACCGAGGTCAGGTCGATGACGCGCACCCCCTGAAGCATCGCGCCGCCGTCGCCGCCGTCGATCATGTGCTTGGCCTCCCTCACAATGCCAGGATGTTGCTGCCGCCGACATGCCTTGCCGCGAGCGTCTGGCCGGCGACGCCGTCGCGGGTCAGCGCGGCGAGTTTGGCAGCGTCGCCGCGCGCGGTTTTTGCGAGCAGCCGTGCGCCATCAACGGTGCGCAAATAGGCGTAACCCCGCGCGGGCTCGCCGCGTGCGTAGGTGACGGTGTAGCTTTCGAGGCCGCCGGTGGCGTCTTGGCTGAGCAGCGGTGGCCCGACCTGCGTGTCGCACTCGGCCTGGATGGCGGTACTCGATACCGGGGCCCAACCGGGCTGCGGTTCGCTGGAATAGACGCCTGCCGCCTCCTTGGAGAGGAAGCCGCCGTTGGCGAGGACGAGGCCCCGCGCGCCGGGCGATGCGCGGCAGGCCACCACCATCGCGGCGATGGCGTGCATCGAGTAGTTGTTGCCCGCGCCGCCGAAGAAAGGCAGCCCGCCGGTCAGGGTGAGCGGCACGGGCGACACCAGCGGGTCGATGCCGAGCGCCTCCGCAGCGAGCAGGACGGCGACGGGAAAGCAGCTATAGAGGTCGACGAGCGTCAGATCGGCAGCGGTGAGACCGCTCGTATCGAGCGCCTGGCGCAGGACGAGATCGGTGGCGAGGCTGCGCGACAGGTCGGGCCGTTCGCTGGGCGACAGATCGCGCGCGCTGGCGTGCCCGTGAAGATACACGCGCTTGCTCTGCGCGATGCCCAGCCGGTCGGCCTCCCCCACGCTGGTCAGGATGACCGCCGCGCCCTGGTTTACGGCATCCTGTGCGACATCCCATTTGAGATAGGGGTCGGCGACGGGATAGTTGGCGGCGCTGGGGGTCGAGAGAAATCCGGCGTCGCGCTCGACGGGAAATTGCGCGAACGGATTGCGCGCGGCGACGGCGGAGAAGCCGGCCCACAGCGTCGACATGCGCGCCCGGTGGGCCGCCGGGCCGCCGCCGAGGCGTGCGGCCAGCGCATTCTCGAACGCCGGATAGGTCTGCGTCGGCGCGCCGAGACCGTTGGCGATGTCGTAGGCGGACAGGAGGCGGGGGCCCAGGCCGCGGTCGATGGCCTCGCCATCCGCGGATGCGCTCCAGTCCAGGGCCATGCCCGCTCTCACCGCGGCCTTCATCGCGGCCGTGGCCTCCGCCCCGGCGAGCAGGATGGCGCGGCATTCGCCGGCATGGATCGCGGCGACGCTTTCGTTCACCAGGGTCTGCGGCTGATCGCCGCCGACCTGGCTGTAGATCGCCTCGCGCGGGGCAAGGCCCGTGTCCGCGGCGAGCGTGCCGGGCGGATTGGCGCAGCGACCGAAGGGTTGAGGCGCCCCCGGCACGCTGTCGAGCATCGTGCGCACGACGATGACGCGGTCGATGGCCGCCGCGAGCGCCTGGCCCGCTCCACTGTCCGCAAGCGCGCGACGCGTCGCCTCGCCGCGCAGGCCCTGCGGGGACGGCGCGCTGTCGGCCGACCCTGCGCGCCAATGCCGCACGACCTGCCCGACCCCGACGAGGACGGGGGTGTCGGTGGGCAGGTTCATGGCTGCGGCTCCATTCTGCTGTCCGGCCCGCGCGCGAGCTGGCGGCTGTACAGCCAGCCGATGCCGATCAGGCTGAAGCCCAGCGCGACGAACGAGCCGATGCGCGCGAGTCCCTCCAGCCCCGACGCGTCGAACAGGAACGTCTTGGCGACCGCACCCAGCATCAGCACCAGCGAGGCAATGCGCCAGTCGCGCCGGCGCGTGCGGATGCCCCACAGCAGATAGCCGATGGCCAGCAGCAGGATCAGCAGCGAGCGCAGGATGTTTTCCGCGGGTTCGACCCCAGGCTGGGCGAGCAGGCTGCCGTGAAACAGCTGACGCAGGTTCGCCCAGGCGAAACCCGCGACGAGCAGCATCCACAGAGGCTGCAACGGGTGCCGCAGGGCGGGCCAGCGGTCGAGCAACGGCGCGGCGACACGCGCGGCGAGCCATGGCAGGCCGAACAGCGGAACGAGCCAGTTGATCACCGGAACAGCGCCCACCGCCTGCGCCGACCATAGCGGGTTGTGCAGGAACAGGCTGTACCATAGCAGATGCGCCGCCCCCGCCGCGAGCAGCGCGCCCGCGACAACCTCCTGCCCGCGCCGCAGCGCCAGCCAACCGGCGCCGACGAGCAGCGCGGACCACAGCAGGCGCTGAGCGAGTCCTGTAGCGACGAAATCCGTCCCGAACAGACTGGCGAAGCCGAGGCGGTAGAGCGTATGCAGCGCGACGCCGGCGACCGTTCCGGCAACGACGAGCGCCAGAGTGCGCGCATTGTCGGGGAGCGCGCGTCCGCCGACGAGCAGCGCACTGCCCAACAGCGCCGCCGGCAGGAAAAGCCGCAACAGCGCGGCTTCGGCGCCGATGGCGGGGTCGTCGAACAACATGGGCACAGCCACCAGACTGAAGCCCGCGGCGCTGCTCCAGACGGCAAGCGGCTGCGCGGCCCACAGGAAGGCGATGCCCGCGAAGGCGAGCGCCGCCAGCGCGAGGCGCTGCGACCCGGCGCGGCGCATGGCGACGAGCGCTGCCGCGCCCGCGAGCGCGGGCACGAGCATCAGCCAGCGGCCCGGCACCAGCTGCGCGAGTGCGCCATAGGCGAGGATAGCGGCCGCCAGCTGGCCTGCGCGAACGATCGCGGGATGCGCGGCGCGGGCCGCGAACAGCGCGGCCATGACGGCGAGCGTGCTCCATCGCAGGAAGGCGACGATCGTGTTGCTGCCGGTCCAGCCGGTCCACAGACGATCGGTTTCGCTCGTCCCCAACCAGGCTGTATCGCTCACCAGATCGGCCTGGGTGATCAGCAAGGCCGTTGTCGCGATCACCGCGAACATGGTGCCGCTGCGTTCGATGCGAGCATCGCCCGTGCGCGGCGCGAACAGCAGCAGCGCCCCCGCAGCCGCGGCGATCGGCAGAGCAATGGCCCACGTCGGAACCAGTACGGCGATGGCGAGTGCCGCCAGACCTGCGACGGCGGTCGTCAACCAGGCGAAGCGGGCATCGTCGACACGGCGTTCCGCCCGCCAACCCAGCGCCGCACCGACGCCTGTCAGCGCCGCTCCGCCGATAGCCGCCATTGCCACCGGCCATTCGCCAAGCTCGGGAAACTGCCAGCCCGTCAGCAGCGGCGCCGCGACGGCGACGGCCACGATATCCTGCGCGCGTTCGATTCCCGGCGTCCGCCACAGTCGCATCAGCAGCGGTGCGGCGTGGATCGCCGCGAGCGTGAAGGCAATCACGGCGAAACGCGTCGGCGCGGGATCGGGCCAAATGGCGAGCAGCAGCAGCGACAGCGCAAGGCTGGCGCGGGCCGCGATGGCGAACCGGTCGTCGCGCCACGCCAGCCAGGCCGCGGCGCCGGCGATGAGGATGAACAGCCCCCAGTTGAGCAGCGCGAACCCGCCCATCGCGACGAGGAGCGCAAGTTGCCCCGCGCCGACGATCGCGCAAGCCGTCCGGGCGAAGCGCTGACCGTCCTGCGCCAGCGAGAGCGCCGGCAGGGCGATCGCGAGCAGCAGCAGGAGACCGCCGATCGATAGCGACGCGGCTGCGGTCAACGCATCCGACGCGAGCATCAGCCACAGGCTCCATCCCGCGCCGCCGACGAGCGCGGCTATCGCGAGCCATGGCCAGCGCCGCATGCGCGCGACGCCCGCGAGGCCGGCGATCGTCAGGCCGAGATAGACGGCAAGCAGCGGCACGTCGGGTTCGCCGGCGCCGACCATCGCGGGTGCCGCTAGGCCGCCGGCGAGACCCAGCACCGCGCTGGGCGCGCCGAAACGCAACGACAGGCCGAGCGCCGCCGCCGTGATGCCGGCAAACGCGAGGAAGGCGGACGCCGGGCCGATGAGCATGTAGACGTTGGCCGCGACCAGGACGGCGGCATAGAGCGTTGCCAGCCCCGCGCCGGCCAACGCCTGCGGCACGCGCGGATCGCGCAGGCGGGCCTCGTTGCGCCAGGCGATTTCCGCGCCCGCGATAAGTCCGAAGCCGAACAGGAGGCCCGCGACGACCTGCACCCCCGGCGTGAAGACACGCGCGAAAAAGCCGGCGTCGATGGCGTAGCGCACGATCAATACACCGGCGATCGCCAGCGTGATGCCGCCGGCCCAGATGGGCAGTGTGCGGCCGAACAGGTTCTCGAAGCGCATGCCGGCATCGGTCGAGCGCGCGCGTGCCGGTTCGGCGCCCGAACGGGCGATGGCGGCAAGCGCCGGCTCCTTTGCGGTCGTGGGGTCGGCGGGCTGCGGCTCCGCACCGGGTATGGCTGCGCTGTGGAGCCCTTCTTCTGCGCTTTCGACCGACATAGGCGCCGTAACGGGCCGGGGTTCCGGCCTGTCGCCGCCATCGACCGGTTCCACCGCCGCGCGGCTGGAAGGTGGCGGGTCGGACGAGCGTGACGCAGCCATGCCGCCGCTCTCGGCTGCCCGTTGCAAGGCACCGATGCGTTTGGCCGCCTCGCGCAGCGTTGCTTCCGCCCGCGACAGGCGGGAGCGCGTGTCCACCAGCAACGCGAACAGGATCAGGATCGCGATGGTGGCGACGGCGGCTTCCATTACCCGCGGTCGAACACGCGGCGCGCCGCTCGTCAAGAGGCGCGCCGTCAAGGGGCAGGCGCATCTGGATTGACGGGGCCGCGTCGCCTACAGCGCAGGGATGCATGACGAAGACCATATCGACGAGGATGGCGGCGAGCCGATCGAGATGCTCGCGCGCTATTGCGACGCACATGGCTGGCCCAACGAGATGGTCGGCGAGGACGAGATCGTCACCCAGGTACAGGGCAGTTGGACCAGCTACGAGCTTCGCGGCGTGTGGCGCGACGAGGATGGCACGCTGCAGATCCTGCTGTTCCCGGAAATCAAGATCGTCGAGGATCGACGCGCCGCCGCGCTGGAAGCGCTGGCATTGATCAACGAGCAGCTCTGGATGGGGCATTTCGAACTTTGGTCGTCGAGCGGCATGATCCTCTACCGCCACGCCACGCTGCTCGGTGCCGACGGCACGTTGCCGCTCGACATGGCCGAGACGCTGATCGGCACCGCGATCGACGAATGCGAGCGTTTCTACCCTGTGTTCCAGTTCGTGCTGTGGGGTGGGAAGACACCCGCCGAGGCGATCGCCGCGGCGCTCATCGAAACGCGCGGCGAGGCGTGAGCGCGGGCACGGCGTCGCTGGCGGGGCTCGATGCCGACGTACTGATGTACGGGTGCGGCACGATGGCCGGGGCGATGCTGGCGCGCTGGCTCAGCATCGGCCTCGATCCCACCCGCGTCACCGCGATCCGGCCGAGCGGCGCGCCGGCGCCGGGCGGGGTGCGCACGCGGCGCTCGGCCGACGGGGTGCCGTCGCCGGACCTGCTGCTGATCGGCGTCAAGCCGCAGACGTTCGCCGCGGTCGCGGGCGATGTCGCGCGCCTGGCCGGACGCGGGACGCTCGTCGTCTCGATCATGGCCGGGATCGGCCTGGCCGATCTCAGGGCAGCCCTCCCCGACGCGGGCGCGGTCGTGCGCGCCATGCCCAACATGCCGGTGCTGCATGGGCGCGGCGTCGTGGCATGCGTGGGCGATGCCGGCCAGGCCGCGCCGCTGCTGGCGTCCATGCTGGCACCGCTGGGGCACGTCCATTCGCTGACCGACGAAGCCGGCTTCGATCTCGTGACCGCGCTGACGGGGTGCGGGCCGGCGTTCGTCTATCGTTTCGTCGGCGCGCTGGCCGATGCCGCAGCGAGCCTGGGGCTGGACCCCGCCGACGCCGACGCATTGGCGCGCGCGACGGTGGCCGGTGCGGCAGCCAGCCTGGCGGAGTCGAACGAGAGCCCGGCAGCCCTGGCGCGTAAGGTGGCGAGCGCCGGCGGGATGACGCAGGCGGGGCTCGACGTCCTCGATGCGGACGCCGCGCTGGCGACCCTCCTGTGCGATACCCTGCGCGCGGCGCGGGATCGCGGACAGGCACTTGCGGCGCCTGTGCGCGCCTAGCGTTGCCGTTCCCATTCGGCCATGCGCGTGCGGCTGGCGACCGGGATCAGGCCCTCCAGCACCTGCCAGAAACCGGTGACCGCATGCTGGCCCGCGCTGCCATAGGCCTGGGCCATGGCTTCGCGCAGGCGTGCGTCGAGCGCGGTGACGAGCGCGGTGCCGTTGTCGGTCGCGCGCAGCTCGCGCCGCCGCCGATCGCGCAGGCCGGCGCTGACCGCGATCAGCGCGCGTCCCTCCAGATCGCGCGCCACGCGGGTGAGCGCCTGCTTGCTGGTGCCGGATAGGTCGACAAGGTCGCCCATGGCGAGCCCGGGCCAGCGCGCGACATGGCCCAGCATGCGATAGTGCGCCCGGCCGATCCCGGCCTCACGCAGGGCGGCGTCGATGCGGCGGAGCAGATGGCTTTGCCCCATCAGCAACAGATCGACGCCGCGCCGCACCTCCGCCTCGCGCAGATACAGCGGGGAGGCCGCGACGCGCAGCTTGGCGAGCCCGTAATCATCGGTGGTCGGACGCGGCGGAGCCATGCCGCCGCTCTCACCACGAAGCGGCACGCCGCGCAACGTTGACCGCCCGCGGCG
This sequence comes from uncultured Sphingomonas sp., assembly GCA_965365395.1. GTDB lineage: Bacteria > Pseudomonadota > Alphaproteobacteria > Sphingomonadales > Sphingomonadaceae > Sphingopyxis. The sequence goes on along the minus strand of CBDUBN010000003.1, from coordinate 8,499 downwards.
CGCTGTCTAACCGCCGCGCCGTAGAGGCGAGGGAAGACGCATGGCCGACATCGACACAGGTTTCGCGCAGGTGCCGCACCCCGCGCCCGTGCCTGCGGCCGAGCGTTCCGCACGCATCGCCAATCCCGGCTTCGGCACCACCTTCACCGACCATATGGCGATGATGCGCTATACCGAGGCGGCGGGCTGGCACGATGCCCGGATCGTCGCACGCGAACCGATCGCGCTCGATCCCGCCGCCGCGGTGCTGCATTATGCGCAGGAGATTTTCGAAGGGTTGAAGGCCTATCGCACCGCCGATGGCGGAATGGCGCTGTTCCGGCCCGATGCCAACGCCCGCCGCTTCGCCGCCTCGGCGACGCGCATGGCGATGCCGCCGCTGCCCGACGGCGCCTTTGTCGCCTCGGTCGAAGCGCTGGTGCGCGCCGATGCCGCCTGGTTCCCGAGCGTGGAGGGCGGTTCGATCTACTTGCGCCCGTTCATGTTCGCCTCCGAAGTGTTTCTGGGCGTGCGGCCCGCGCGCGAGTATCTCTACCTCGTCATCGCAACCGCGGCGGGCGGCTATTTCAAGAGCGGCGCGCCTGCGGTCTCGCTGCTCGTCGCCGAGGAGGATACGCGTGCCGCACCCGGCGGCACCGGCGCGGCCAAATGCGGCGGCAACTATGCCGCGAGCCTGCGCGCGCAGGCCGGCGCGATCGCGCGCGGTTTCGACCAGGTGGTGTTTCTCGACGCGACCGAGCGCCGCTATGTCGAGGAACTGGGCGGCATGAACCTGTTCTTCGTGCTTGACGACGGTTCGATCCTTACCCCGCCGCTCGACGGCACCATCCTGCCCGGCATTACGCGCGACAGCATCCTCACCCTGGCGCGCGACGCGGGGCTGTCGGTGCGCGAGGAACGCTATGCCATCGACCAGTGGCGCGGCGACGCGGCGAGCGGCCGGCTGGTCGAGGCCTTCGCCTGCGGCACCGCGGCGGTGGTCACTCCAGTCGGCAGCGTCACCGGCGCGGATTATAGCTTCACGATCGGCGGTGGCGAGCCGGGACAGACGACCATGCGCCTGAAACAGCGGCTGGTCGATATCCAGCAAGGCAATGCCCCCGATCCCCACGGCTGGGTGCACCGCATCGCCTGAACGCGGCCGCCCGTCCATCGCGGGGGTTGGCAGGCGCACGGCCGGGGCATATAGGCGCGCTTGCCTGCGCGTCGGCGTTCAAACCGGCAGGCAGAGGCGCCGATGGGGCGTCGCCAAGCGGTAAGGCAGCGGCTTTTGATGCCGCCATTCGCAGGTTCGAATCCTGCCGCCCCATCCATCGCGCGCGTTCCAGCGGCGTGTGATCTGACGTCAGTCCGCGGACTTGCCCGCCTTGCCGGTGGCTTCCATCACGTCGATGCGCGTCTTGAGCGCCGCGATCTCCGCACGCGCCGCGCCCAGCATGTCCTTGACCGTTTCGAACTCGTCGCGGCTCACGAACTCGCCGCCGACGAAATCGCGCGCGCGTTCGCGGGCGCTGGCCTGCGCCTCGCGCGCCATGCCGGCGAAAGTGCCCGCCGCGCCGTTCAGGACCTTGGAGAGATCGTCGAAGAATTTTCCCTGGGACTGCATGCTACTCGCCTTCGTTACCTTGCCGAAACCGGATATCGGCACGCGCCGCGGCGGGCACAAGGGCTTCGGCGTCGGGGTTCAGCGCATCGATCCGCCAGTTGAGGACCGAGGCGAAGCCGAGCCACACGAGATAGGGCAGCATCAGCCACGCCGCCGCCCTGCGCACGCGGGCGAAGGCGATCGTCGTCGCGATGGCGGCGGCGAGGATAAACAGGATCAACGCCAGCGCCAGCGTGACCTGGTGCGCCCCGAAAAACAGCGGCGACCAGGCGAAATTGGCGATGAGCTGGACGAGGAACAGCGCGATGGCGATCCCGCGGCCGCGCGCGCCGCGGGCATTGAGGACGATCGCGAAGGCGACGGCGATCAATATGTACAGGACGGTCCAGGCCGCGCCGAACAACCAGCCCGGCGGCATGGCGGGCGGCAGGGTGAGGGCGTCGAACCAGCGATTGCCATAGCCTGAGTTCGACAATCGACCCATCAATCCGCCGAGGACGACGATCGCCGGCACCGTCAGCAGCGACCAGCGCAGCAGGCTCATCCGCAGCTGTCCGGGGGAGGCGATCTCGTTCAAGGCGCTGGCTCCTGCTGTGTATCCATCCCATCTGCCCGCGCCGCGCGCGTCGCGGCAAGCAGAAATTCGATGTTGCCTTCGGGCCCGGTGATCGGGCTTTGCAGCAGCGCATCGACGCGCCAGCCCATGCCCGCCACCCATGCCGCCGCATCGCGGCAGACGCGGTCGTGTACCGCCGGATCGCGCACCACGCCCTTCCTGCCCACATCCTCGCGTCCCGCTTCGAACTGCGGTTTGACCAGCGCGACGAGGCGGGTGCCGTCGCGTGCGAAGGACAGCGGCACCGGCAGCACCTTGGCCAGCGCGATGAAACTGGCGTCGCAGACGATGAGGTCGACGGCCTCCGGGATGTGCCGGGGCGTCAGGATGCGCGCGCTGGTCTGTTCGTGCACGATCACGCGCGGGTCCTGGCGCAGTTTCCACGCGAGCTGGTTGGTGCCGGAATCGACCGCATAAACCCGCGCCGCGCCGCGGCTCAGCAGCACGTCGGTGAAACCGCCGGTCGAACTGCCGACATCGATCGCGATCGCGCCCGCCACGCACCATTCGAGCGCGGCCAGCGCATGGTCGAGCTTGACACCGCCGCGCGACACCCACGGATGGTCGCGTCCGCGCAGCTCGATGGCGACGTCGGCTTCCAGCTGCTGGCCGGGCTTGCTGATCTTGCGCTCGCCGACGAAGGCATGGCCAGCCATGATGAGCGCGGCGGCGCGGGTACGGCTGTCGGCCAGCCCCAGATCGACGATGCGCTGGTCGGCCCGCGTCTTCACGAGCTGGCGCGCGCTCGTGTCACCAGCATCGTCGGCGTCAGCAGCTGCGGCAGGATCTCGGGCGTGGCGGCCCCGGCGGGGTACCACAGGTACAGCGGCACACTGTTGCGGCCATGCCGCGCCAGTTCCCGCGCGATGGCGGGATCGGCATTGGTCCAGTCGGCGACCAGGGTGGTCACACCGGCGGCGCGGAAGGCGGCGGCGGTCTCGGCACGCTCGATCGCCGCGGCTTCGTTCACCTTGCAGCTGACACACCAGTCGGCGGTGAAATAGACGAACACCGGTCCTCGCGCCCTGGCCGCCGTGACGCGTTCCGCGCTCCAGCGTTCGGCCGCGAGGGCGCCGGACGGGGGCGCGAGCGTTGCGCGCGGCTGGGGCAGCAGCAGCGATAGGGGCACGATCAGCGCAGCCATCGCGAGGAAGGCCGGGCCGGGATAGCGCGCCCCGTTCTGAGCGCGCCCCGCCCACCAGCCGAGCGCCAGCGTCGCGGCCGCCGCGAGCGCGCCGATCAGCCAGCCGCCCGCACCGACCTGCCGGCCCAGCAGCCAGACCAGCGCTGCCACGGTCAGCGCCATCGGCACCGCAAGCCAGCGGCGCAAACGATTCATCCAGGGTCCGGGTTTCGGAAGGCGACCACGCAATGCGGGTACCAGCGCGATGGCGAGGAACGGCAGGGCGAGACCCAGGCCCAGCCCGCCGAACACCGGCAGCGCGGCCCATGCCGGCAGCGCCAGCGTCGCCCCCAGCGCCGCGCCGAGGAAAGGTCCGCTGCACGGTGTCGCGATGAAGGCGGCGAGCGCGCCGGTGGCGAAAGCGGATTTTATCGGATCGGGCGCGGCAGCCGTCCCGCCGCGCGCGGCTCGGCCGAGGTTGAACGACAGCGCAGGGACATCGAACAGGCCAGCCAGGTTCGCAACGATGGCCGCGGTCAACACGATCAGCAACAGGATCGACGGCGGGCTTTGCAGCTGGAACGCCCAGCCCACCGCCTCGCCGCCGGCACGCAGCAGCAGCAGGACGGCCCCCAGCGACAGGGCGGTGAATATGGCGCCGCCGGCATAGGCCAGCCCCTCGGCCCGCGCGTGGCGCGCATCACCGCCCGCGCGCGCGAGGGTCAGCGCCTTCAGGCTGAGGATGGGAAAGACGCAGGGCATGATGTTGAGGATCAGCCCGCCGACGATCGCGCCGCCGAGCGCGGTCCAGAACAGCGCGGCATCGAAGCCGCCGGCCGCCGGCGGCGGCGCATCGGGCGGCGGCGGCACATAGCCGGCCTGTGCGGTGAAGCTGAGCCCCCGGCCCGGCGCGATCGCCAGCAGCGCACTGAAATCGCGCATGCCGCCAAGACCGCCGCCAGCAGCCGTTTCGACGATCAGGCGGTCGCCCACGCGAAAGAAGCTCTGCTCGGCGCCCGGTCGGTCGACGCGCGGCGTTTCCACGAACAGGTGCGGGTCGTCCAGCGTCAGCGCCGCAGGCAGCGGGATCGACAGGCGCAAGCGATCCCCGTCGCGGGCATAGGAGACCGGGCTGCCGAGCGGTTGCGGCAGGGCACCCCGCCAGCCATCGAAGCGCGCGCGAGACGGTGCAGCAAAGCCGCCGTCGCCGACAGTCAGCGTGGCCGAGAAGGTTCCGCTTTCGGGTACGCACACCCGGTCGGTGCAGGCCAGCCAGCGTGCTTCTCCACGGATGGGCAGCTCGGTCCCGGCGCGCAGGCCGCTCGACAGCGTCAGCGGCGCGAGCAGCGCATAGGGGGCCTCGTAGACATGGTTCATGAGCCCGCCGATCACGAGCCGCGACGGAACAGGATAGGCAAGAGGGCCGATGCTCACGCCGGGCGGCAGCGTCCAGACCACCTCCATGCCGAAGCCCGCGTCGCCGCCATTTACCCAATAGCCGTGCCATCCGGGCGCTGGCGTCATCGCCAGCGCCAGCGTGGTCGTCCCGCCAGGCGCGGGCCGCTCGCTCTCGGCGACGAGGGTGTGCGCGATATGCCGCCCGGCCTGCTGCGCCGCACCGCGCGTAGGCATCAGCGCGATGACGAGCAAGAGCAGCGCGGCAAGCGCGCGCCGCATCGTCATCCTGCTGTCACTGCGTTGGCGCACCGGCACTCACCTGTTTGGCGCTTGCGATATAGCGACCGCATGGCGCATGGCCAGCATGGCTGAACGCCCGACCAGAAGGATCACCGCCCTTGCGCTTCCTGCTTCCCGCCATCGCTTTGCTCGCCGCCACGTCCGCACTGGCGCAGGAGGCCGCTTCACCGGCTGCCGCGGCGGCCGTGCCGCAAACGCCGCCCAAGCTCGTCGTCGCCATATCCGTCGATCAGCTCTCGGCCGACCTGTTCGCGCAATATCGCCAATATTTCACCGGCGGGCTCGCGCGCCTCGCACGCGGCGTGGTCTTTTCCTCCGGCTACCAGGCGCACGCCGCGACCGAAACCTGTCCCGGACATTCGACCATCCTGACGGGGTCGCATCCCGCGCGCAGCGGCATCATCGCCAACAACTGGTTCGACCTCAACCTGCCGCGCGAGGACAAGCGCGTCTACTGTTCCGAAGACCCGAGTGTCGCCGGCACTTCCTCCGCCGGCGGCCGTTACGCGCCCTCCGCACAATATCTGCGCGTGCCGACACTGGGGGACCGGATGCAGGCGCTCGACCCGCGCACGCAGGTGATCGCCATCGCCGGCAAGGATCGCGCCGCCATCATGATGGGCGGCGGCCGGGCGGACGAAAGCTGGTGGCTGAGCGCAAGCGGTCTCTCCAGCTTTCGCGGACGCGAAGCGGCGGCCGATGTGGCGCAAATCTCCGCTGCGCTCGCACAGGCGATCGCAGCGCCGCGCCCGGGCCTTGCGCTGCCGGAGGTGTGCGGCGCGGCCGACCTCGGCGTCGATGTCGGTGGCGGGCGGCAGATCGGCACGGGACGTTTCGCGCGCGAAGGCGGCAATTTCCGCGCGTTCCAGGCGTCGCCCGAAGCCGATGGCGCGGTGCTGGCGGCGGGCGCTGCGCTGCGCGCGTCGCGGCGCATGGGCGAAGGGCCGCAAACCGATCTGCTGATCCTCGGCCTGTCCGCCACCGACTATGTGGGCCACGCCGTCGGCACGGCGGGCGCGGAAATGTGCCTGCAAATGCTCAGCCTCGACCGCGAGCTCGGCGATTTCCTGAGCCGCATGGATGCGACCGGTATCGATTATGCCGTGATGCTCACGGCCGATCACGGCGGGCACGACGCGCCGGAGCGCAACCGGCAAAACGCGATCCCCGCCGCCCAGCGCGTCGACCCCGCTTTGATGCCCGACGCGTTGGGCGACGCAATCAAGGCGGAGCTCGGCCTGACGGTCGACGGCCCGCTGCTGCTCGGCGACGGTCCGTTCGGCGACATGTACGTCAGCCGGTCGCTGACCGCGGCGCAGCGCGCACGGGTGGTCGACGCGGCGGTGCGCCGGCTGGAGGCGCACGCCCAGGTGGAGGGCGTCTGGCGCGGAGCCGCGCTGGCGCGGCTGCCCATGCCGACGCGCTCGCCCGAATTGTGGACCGTCGCCGATCGCCTGCGCGCAGGCTATGATCCGCAGCGTTCGGGCGACCTGCTGGTCGTGCTCAAGGACCGCGTCACGCCGATCCCCGAGGCCGGCATGGGCTATGTCGCGACGCACGGGTCGGCGTGGGATTACGACCGGCGCGTGCCGATCCTGTTCTGGCGCGCAGGCATGCGCGGGTTCGAACAGCCCAATCCGGTGATGACCGTCGACATCCTGCCGACGCTCGCCGCCCTGTTGCGCCTGCCGATCGACGAAGCCAGCATCGACGGGCGCTGCCTCGACCTGATCGCGGGCGCGGCGACCAGCTGCCCGGCGCAGTAATCGCACCGTTCATCTCCGCTACAGCCGTGGCTTGGAAAAGGAAGCCACTGGAGCGAACAGGGAGACGAGCATGGCGGGCAGGGTGATGAGACTGGCGGCGCTGCCGTTGCTGGCGCTCGCATTCGTGCCGGCGCCCATCGCGGCGCAGGGCGGGATCCCCGCGTCGGCCCACCGCGCGGCCGGGGAGCCGTCGCTCGTCCTGACCGGCAACCTGCGTGGTGTGCGCAGCGATGCGACGACGGGCCGCTATCTGTCGATCGAAGTGCTCGACGTGGACGTCCGTATCCGCGGCAGCGTCGCCGAAACGCGCATGACCGCGACTTTCCGCAACGATACCGACGATGTCCTCGAAGGCGACTTCCGTTTCGACATGCCCGCGGGCTCGGTCATCACCGGCTATGCGCTCGATGTCGGCCCGGACCTGATCGAGGGCGTGATCGCAGGCCGCGATCGCGCGCGTGAGGCCTATCAGCGCCGCGTCGTGCAGCGGATCGACCCGGGCCTGGCCGAGGTGACGTGGAACGACCGCTTTTCCACGCGCATCTTTCCGATACCCGCGCGCGGCAGTCGCACCATCCGCCTCGTCATGACCTCGCCGATCGACTCGGCGACAGGCTATGTGCTGCCGATGCGCCCAGCGGGGCCCGTCGGGCGTCTGACGCTCGCCATCGAAGCCGACGATGGTACGCCGCCGCAATTCGAACTGCCGGACGGCGTGCGCGGACGCTGGCAGGGCGGGCGCTTCACGCTCGATTCGTGGGACGCGCGTATCGGTGGGCAGCTGGTGCTGGCACCGCCCGCGCCGCAGGGGCTGGTGGTCAGCCGGCACGCCAACGGCGAAAGCTTTTTCGAACTGACGGTACCGCGCGATGCGGCACCGGCCGCACGAGCAGTCGATCGACCGCTGCACATCTTCTGGGACCGTTCGATCAGTCGTGTCGACGACCGGCTGGAGCAGGAGATCGACCTGCTCGCGGCGCTGCTGCGTCGGCAGCGGGACGGTGCGATGCTGACCCTGTTCGACAGCGGAGCCGCGGAAACGTTGCGCGTCGCGGACGAAGCCGGGCTCCGCCGCGCCATCGCGGGCGTGCGCTACGGCGGCGCGACCAGCTTTGCCGCGATCGACGAGGTGGCGGTGGCCGACGGCGCGCTGTGCCTGCTGGTCAGCGACGGCCGCGCCACCATCGACGCCCGTACGGGCTTCGCGCCGCCATGCCCGGTGGTCGCGGTCGCCTCGGACAGGGAGGTCGATCGCGGCTGGCTGGGAGCCCTCGCCGATCGGTCGGGCGGCGCGTTCATCGAACTCGGCCGCACGTCGCTCGACGCGGCGCTTGCCGCCGTCGCGGCCGCCGCGCAGGGCGGTGGCGGACGCCTGGTGGACGATGCAGGCGGACGCGTCGATGCCATCAGTCTGCCGGGCGCGGACGGCGGGCGAACGTTGATCGGGCCGATGCCAGAGCGCGGTGGCTTGCGATGGATCGCGAACGGGCGCGAGACGCGCTTCGCGCGCCCCTCGCCCGATGCGCCGCTCTTTTCCGGCGCGGGCGCGCTGTGGGCGAGTCGCCGTATCGCGGCCGAGGCAAGCGACCTGCCGACCGGGGAATTGGTGGGGCTGTCGCGGCGCTATTCGGTCGCCTCGCCGTTGGCCTCGTTCATCGTGCTCGAGCAACCGGCCGATTATGTCGAGGCG
>CBDUBN010000002.1:0-47489 GCA_965365395.1 uncultured Sphingomonas sp. | reverse complement strand
AGAAATCCTCGTTGGTCTTCGAATTCTTCATCTTGTCGAGCAGGAACTCCATCGCATCGATGGTCCCCATCTGCATGAGGATGCGGCGCAGCACCCACATCTTCGACAGCTTGTTCTTCTCGACCAGGAGCTCCTCCTTGCGCGTGCCGGACTTGCCGACGTCGAGCGCGGGGAAGATGCGCTTGTCCGCCACCTTGCGGTCGAGCACGATCTCGCTGTTGCCGGTGCCCTTGAACTCCTCGAAGATCACCTCGTCCATCTTGGAGCCGGTATCGATCAGCGCGGTGGCGATGATCGACAGCGATCCGCCCTCCTCGATGTTGCGCGCGGCGCCGAAGAAACGCTTGGGCCGCTGCAACGCGTTGGCGTCGACACCGCCGGTTAGCACCTTGCCCGACGACGGCACGACCGTGTTGTAGGCACGGCCCAGGCGCGTGATCGAATCGAGCAGGATGACGACATCCTTCTTGTGCTCGACCAGCCGCTTGGCCTTCTCGATCACCATTTCCGCGACCTGGACGTGGCGCGTCGCAGGCTCGTCGAAGGTCGAGGAAATGACCTCGCCCTTCACGCTGCGCTGCATGTCGGTGACCTCCTCGGGCCGCTCGTCGACGAGCAGGACGATCAGGAACACCTCGGGATGGTTGTCGGTTATCGCCTTGGCGATATTCTGCAGCAGCACCGTCTTGCCGACGCGCGGCGGCGCCACGATCAGCGCGCGCTGGCCCTTGCCCTGCGGGCTGACGAGGTCGATGACCCGCGCCGACATGTCTTTCTGGGTCGGGTCGAGCGTGTCGAGACTGAGCTTCTCTTCGGGATAGAGCGGCGTCAGATTGTCGAAATTGACGCGGTGGCGCACCGCCTCCGGGCTGTCGAAATTGACGCTGACGAGCTTGGTGAGCGCGAAATAGCGCTCGCCGTCCCGCGGCGCGCGGATCTCGCCCTCGACCGTGTCACCGGTGCGCAGGCCGTGTTTGCGCACCTGGTTGGGGCTGATGTAGATATCGTCGGGTCCGGCCAGATAATTGGCCTCGGCGCTGCGCAGGAAGCCGAAACCGTCCTGCAGCACCTCGATCGTGCCCGATCCGGTGATCTCCTCGCCATCCTCGGCCATCGCCTTCAGGATCGAGAACATGATGTCCTGCTTGCGCAGCGTGGACGCGCCCTCGACGCCCAATTCCTCGGCCATCTCGACGAGTTCGGCGGGCGTTTTCTGTTTCAGTGTCTTGAGATGCATGGTGCGTCGTCCCGAGGGATGGGGAAGGGGCGCGGTCGACCGGGCGGGTGCCGGGTGCGGTGCGATGGGGAATCGCTACGTCGCGCAACTGGGAAAACGGCCGCGAACGACCGCCGTCGTGCGCGCGCTCTAGGGCCGCCGACGCGATCCTGTCAACCGCGTCCGCGCCGCTAGAAAGGTTTGACGATCACCAGGATGACGATGGCGATGGTGGCGATGCCGGGCACCTCGTTCACGAGCCGCAACCGCCTGCCGCTCAGCAGGACGGCACCCGGCCGCGCCAGCCGGCGGGCATAGCCGATCATCCAGCCGTGGTAGGCGGACAACGCCAGCACAGCCGTCAGCTTGGCGTGGAACCAGCCCTGGTCCCAGGCGCCGATGATCGAGGCGAGCGCCAATCCCAGCAGCCAGACGAGGATCATCGAGGGGGTGAGAATGATATGCCGCAGCTTGGCCTCACGCCCGGTCCAGCGCGCGCTCTCCGCCGGGTCGCCCAGACCCTCCTGGTGATAGACGAGGAAACGGGGGAAGGCGAACAGCCCCGCCATCCAGAAGATGACGAAGATGAGGTGCGCGGCCTTGATCCACGGATAGGCGCCGGCGAGCATCTCGGTCATGCGCGGACCCTGCGCACGAGCTGCGCGACATGCGCGATCGGCGTGTCGGGCAGGATGCCGTGGCCGAGGTTGAAGACATGCGGCCGGCGGGCGAAGGCGGCCCGGATCGCATCGACACGTGCATCCAGCGCATCGCCACCGGCGACCAGCAGCAACGGATCGAGATTGCCCTGCACCGGCAGATCGGCCGGCAGGGCGGCGTCTGCCCACAGCGGATCGACGGTCTCGTCGAGCCCGAGGAGATCGGGACGCACGCCCGCGGCATAGGCCGGCAGCCTGGCGCCCGCCCCCTTGGGAAAGCCGATCACCGGCACGCCGGGGCACGCGGCGCGGACGCGCTCGACGATCGCGCGGTTTGGCGCGATCACCCAGGCGTCGAATTCGTCGGGCGCGAGGCTGCCGGCCCAGCTGTCGAACAGTTGTACCGCGTCGACGCCTGCCTCGACCTGCTTGATCAGATAGTTCGCGGTCGCCTCCACGATGGCGTCGATCAGGCTCGCGAAACGTGCGCGCTCCCCATAAGCCATGCGCCGGGCCGCACCCTGGTCTTTCGACCCCGCGCCGTGGACCATATAGGTGGCGACGGTCCACGGGCTGCCGGCAAAGCCCAGGAGAGCCCGCCCAGCGGGCAATCGGGCCCTGAGCAGGCGGATGGTCGCATAGACCGGCTCCAGCCGCTCAGGCGCGGGCGTCAGCGTCTCCAGCGCCACGTCCGCGAGCCGTGGTGCCAGCCGGGGGCCTTCCCCCGCCTCGAACCACAGCTGCTGGCCCATGGCGTGCGGTATGACGAGGATATCGGAGAAAAGGATCGCCGCGTCGAAATCGAACCGGCGCAGCGGTTGCAGCGTAACCTCCGCCGCTGCCTCGCTGTCGTGGACCAGTTCGAGAAATCCGCCCTTGTCCGCCCTGAGCGCGCGATATTCGGGGAGGTAGCGTCCGGCCTGGCGCATCAGCCACAAGGGGGGAATATCCAGCCGCTCGCCGCGCAGCACGGCCAGCATCGCGTCGGGTCGCGGCGCCGGCGGGCACTCCTCTATAAACAAAATAGAGTCTTTCTTTGATGATGGAATCTGATGGGCCGTGGGTAGCGGGGATATATCGATGTTGCCGCTTTTGCCAACAGGCGGGCGTCGCGAGGGCCCTGGGAGGCCGCGCCCCTGCCGCACTTGTCCCTGTTATCCACAGGCTGTGCATGGCGGCCCCGCGCGGTGGAGAAGCATGTGGATGGAATCGGCTCGGCCGGGGATGACTTTCGCCGCCCCGATCGCTCCCTTGCCTTATCCACAGGCTGCCCACATGCTTTGCCCGGCCCATGAAACTGCACCTCCATCTCCTGTCCGATTCCACCGGTGAAACGCTCGAGAATATCGCCAAGGCCGCGCTCGCGCAGTTCGACGATGTGGCGGTCACCCGCCATTTCTGGCCGATGGTACGCAACCGCGCGCATCTCGAACGCATCATGGCGGAGGTTGCGGAGAATCCCGGACTCATCCTGTTCACGCTCGTCAACGGCGACCTGCGGCGCGAGCTCGAGGCGCGCTGCGCCGCGCTTGCCCTCCCTGCCGTGCCGGTGCTCGACGCGGTCAGCGATGCCTTGTCGCAGATGCTGGGGCAGCAGGCCAAGGCGCGACCGGGGCGCCAGCATGTACTCGACGCCGCCTATTATGCGCGCGTCGAGGCGATCCATTTCACCATGGCGCACGACGACGGCATCGCGCCCGAGGGATGGGAAAGCGCGGATATCGTGCTGGCCGGCGTGTCGCGCTCGTCGAAGACGCCGACCAGCATCTATCTTGCCAATCGCGGCTACAAGACCGCGAACATTCCGATCGTGCCGGAATCGCCGCCCCCGGCGACGCTGTTCAGCCTCGCCAACCCGCTCGTCGTCGGCCTGACCGCCACACCCGACCGGCTGGCGGCGGTGCGGCGCAACCGCCTGTCCGCGCTGGGGGAGGACCGCGCCACAGCCTATGCCGACGAGGAGGCGATCAAGCGCGAACTGGGCTTCGCGCGGCGCATGTTCGCGGACAACGGCTGGCCGGTCATCGACGTCACGCGCCGCTCGATCGAGGAAACCGCGGCCGCGATCATCAAGCTGTGCGAGGTGCGCAAGGCCGGGACGACGGGCGGCGCGAGGGGAGCTGGCGCATGACCGTCATCCTCGCCTCGCAGAGCGCCAGCCGGCGCGCGATGCTTGATGCCGCGGGCGTCTCGCACACCGCGCACCCCGCCAACGTCGACGAAGCTGCGGTGAAGGCCGCCCTGCTCGCCGAGGACCAGCCGCCGCGCAACATCGCCGACGCGCTGGCGGAGTTGAAGGCGGTGAAAGTGTCCGGTCGCAGTCCGGGCATGCTCACCATCGGCAGCGATTCCATCGTCGCGGTCGGCGACCGGCTGTACGACAAACCTGCCGACCGAGTGGACGCGGCGCGGCATCTCGCCGATTTCTCGGGCAAGACGATGCGGCTCAGCAGCGCGGTCGTTGTCGCCGAGGATGGCCGGCCGGTGTGGCGGCACGTCGACGAAGCGACGCTGGAGGTGCGCACCCTCTCGCCCATCTTCATCGAAGCCTATCTCGATGATGAATGGCCCGCTGTCGCCGCCTGCGTAGGCGTGTTTCGCATCGAGGCACGCGGCGTTCAGCTGTTCTCGCGCATTCGCGGCAGCCATTTCACGATCCTTGGCATGCCCTTGCTCCCGCTCCTCGATTATCTGCGCACCCGCGGAGAGTTGCCGGAATGATCGCAAGCCCGAGCAGTCCCCCGCCCGGCGGCCCCTATGCCGAAGTGATCGGCGATCCCGTCGCGCATAGCAAATCGCCGCTGATCCACGCATTCTGGCTGGAGAAGCTGGGTCTGGAGGGCAGCTACCGCGCCTGCCACGTGCCGCCCGGCGAGCTGTCCGCCTATATCGCGCAGCGGTCCGCCGATCCCGACTGGCGCGGCTGCAATGTAACCATCCCGCACAAGCAGGCGGTGCTCGATCATGTCGCCGATCCGGGCGGCGTGCGCGCAACCATCGGTGCCGCCAACACCGTCGCGCGCGATGCCCATGGCGCACCGTTCGCGACGAACACCGATGCCGGCGGCTTCTACGCGCCCCTCGCCGAGCTGGATCTCGCTGGAAAGACGGTCGTGGTCATCGGCGCGGGGGGTGCGGCGCGGGCGGTACTGTTCGCGCTCGCGCGGATGGAGGTGGGCGCGGTGACCATCCTGAACCGCAACGTGCTGAAGGCCAGCATGCTGCTCGCCAGCTTCGGCCTCAAGGGCGCGGCGTTGCCGCTGACCGCTCCGCTGCCGCCCGCGGCGCTGCTGGTCAACGCGAGCCCGCTCGGTATGGCGGAGCAGGAACCGCTGGTCGTCGACCTTGCGCCGCTGCCGCCGGACGCGATCGTCTACGATCTCGTCTATGCGCCGCTGGTCACCGACCTCATTGCCGCCGCCGACGCGCGCGGGCTGGAAGCGATTGACGGGCTGGAGATGCTGGTCGGCCAGGCCGCGCTGGCCTTCGAGCTGCTGTTCGGCGCCGCGCCGCCGCGGCAGCATGACGAGGAACTGCGCGAGCTGTTGCTGCGGTGACGCGAGCGCGTTCGGCACCGCTGAAACTCGGGCTGACCGGCTCGATCGGCATGGGCAAATCGACCGTGGCCGCGATGTTTCGCGAGCTTGGCGTGCCGGTATTCGACGCGGACGCCGAAGTGCATCGGCTTCAAGCACCCGGCGGCGCGATGCTGCCCGCCATCGAGGCGGCCTTTCCCGGCGTCACCGGGCCCGATGGACTGGATCGGGCGGCGCTCGGCGCGAGGGTGTTCGGCGATGCGGCGGCGCTCGCCCGGCTGGAGGCGATCGTCCATCCCGCCGTCGCGGCGGCGCAGGCCGCGTTCATGGCCGAGCATGGCGGCGCGCCGCTCGTCGTGCTCGACATCCCGCTCCTGTTCGAACGCGGCGGTGTTTCGCGCGTGGACGCCGTCGCCGTGGTATCCGCGCCATTCGAGGTTCAACGCGCGCGGGTTCTGGCGCGGCCGGGCATGACCGACGCCAGGTTCCGAGACATCGTCGGGCGCCAGACGCCCGATGCCGAAAAGCGCGCGCGCGCCGACCATATCATCGATACCGGGCAGCCGCTGGCGCAGACACGCGCACAGGTCTCGGCGCTGGTCGCTTGCCTCACCCGCGGCGAGAGCGCATAGTTTCGGGGCGATGCGCGAGATTGTGTTCGATACCGAGACGACGGGGCTCGATCCCAACAATGGCGACCGGCTGGTCGAAATCGGCTGTCTCGAGCTGATGCACGGCGTCGAGACGGGACGCACCTATCACGTCTATCTCAACCCCGACCGCGCCATGCCGACCGAGGCGCAGGCGGTGCACGGGCTGAGCGACGCCTTCCTTTCGGACAAGCGCCGCTTTGCCGAGATCGTCGACGAATTCCTCGAATTCCTGGGCGACGACGCGCGGTTGATCGCGCACAATGCCATGTTCGATTTCGGCTTCGTCGATGCCGAGCTGAAACGCGCCGGGCGGGCACCGCTCGACCGGTCGCGCATGGTCGATACGGTGGCGATGGCGCGCAAGCTGCACCCCGGCGCCAAGCACAGCCTGGATGCCTTGTGCACCCGCTATGGCATCGACCGCAGCCACCGCATCAAGCATGGCGCCCTGCTCGACGCCGAATTGCTCGCGCAGCTCTATATCGAGATGACCGGCGGCCGGCAGATCGGGCTCGGCCTCGCAGCGGCCGCGGCGGGTGCGACCGCCACCGTCGCCCCCGTGCTGGGCGGCGAGCGTCCGTATCGCGTGCCGCGTCCGCATGGGGCCTCGGCGGACGAACGCGCGCGCCACGCCGCCTTCATCGCCGGCATCGCCGACCCGCTCTGGTTGCAACAGGCGTGAGGGAGGCGCGTTAGGGAAGGGGGCGGGGAGCCGAGCCTATCATGCCGACGCGCGCGCCGGTACCTGAGGAGAGACAAGATGGACATTCGCGTATCCGGACACCAGCTCGAAACGGGCGCTGCGCTGCAGACCCATGTCACCGACCGGATGAACGCGATTGCCGATAAATATTTCGCCCGCGCGATCAGCGCGCATGCGACATTCGGCCGCGGCCCGCATGAATCGGTCACGGCCGACATCGTCGCGCACGTGATGCAGGGCGTGGTGCTGAAAGGCCACCACCAGGCGCAGGACGCGCATGTGGCGTTCGAGGGCGCGGCGGAGAAGATCGAGAAGCAGCTCCGCCGCTACATGCGCCGACTGAAGGACAGGAGCGGCGCGACCGCGGCCAATGGCGCGGCGCCCGGCGAACTGCCGCTCGATGCGGGTTACACCGTGTTCGAGGCCGACGGTGCCGACGAGGACGCGGGCGACGCGCCCGCGATCATCGCCGAAACCCGCGTCGATATTCCGACCGCCAGCGTTTCCGACGCGGTGATGATGCTCGACCTGCGCAACACCACGGCGCTTCTGTTCGTCAACGCGGCGACGGGCGCGCACAACATGGTCTATCGGCGTACCGACAGCACCATCGGCTGGGTCGAGCCGACGCGCGGCTAAGCAGTCGGCATCATTGCTGGATATTAAGGTCGCGCCCCTATATGGGCGCGGCCAGTTTCGATGCACCGGCACAGCCAGCGCGCGGCAGAGGCCGTGCGCTGACTGTGCCGGTGTCTCCCTCATGATGTGAACCGATCATCGATGAATCGCCTCTCCGACCTCGTTTATCCCGCGACCGTGCGCGCAGGGGCACCGGTGGAATCGAAACGCGGCTTCTTCGCGCTTGCGGGGAGCCTGGCGGCGACCGCGCTCGGCCTCGATGCCGCAGAGGTCAGCGAGGCGCTGCTCGAGCGCGAGGCGCTCGGCTCGACCGCCTTCGGCCGTGGCATGGCCATCCCGCATGCGCGCATCGCCGGCCTGTCGGGCGTGCGCGCGCTGCTGGTGCAGTTCGCGCGGCCGGTCGATTTCGACGCGATCGATGCGCTGCCGGTCGATCTTGCCTTCGTGCTGCTCTCGCCCGCAGACGCGGGCGCCGATCACCTGAAGGCATTGGCGCAGGTCTCGCGTTTCCTGCGCGACGATGCGGCGGTGGCACGGCTGCGCGGCGCGCGCAGCGCCGAGGCGCTGTATGCGATCCTGACCGGGGACGAGGCGCGTGACGCCGCCTGAGGGCGGCGAACCCGCGCATTTCCGTGCGCTCGAAGCGCTGTATGCGGCGGCGCCGGTCAACCAGCTCTTTCCGTCACGGCTCACGATCGACCGGGCGGGCGAAGCAACCATCGCCTTCGATATCCTGCCTGATCACTACCATGCGGCCGGCGCGACCCACGGCACCGCCTATTTCAAGATGCTGGACGACGCGGCCTTCTACGCCGCCAACAGCCTGGTCAGCGACCGATTCCTGCTGACGACCGCGTTCAATCTGTTCTTCACCCGCCCGTTGCGGGCCGGCGCCGCCACGGCGCGCGGACGCTGGATCAGCGGGCAACGTCGGGTATTCGTGGCGGAGGCCAGCCTGCACGACGCGAGCGGCGCGGAAGTTGCGCGCGGCACGGGCACCTTCATGCGCTCGTCCTTCGCGCTGTCCTCGCTGCCCGGCTATGCGACCGATGCGTGACGCCCCGCCCCGGCTGACCAGCGCGATGCTGGTTTCCGCGCTGATCCGGCGCGTGCAGGCAGAGGGCGGGTTCGCCGCCGTCCTGCGGCGCGGCGACGATGGCGCCGGCGCGATACTCGTGGAATGCGTGCAGGGCGGGGAGCGTAGGTTGATGCTGGAACGGGCGACCGGGCCCGACGGGCGCGATGCCTGGCGGCTGCTGCCGGAGGCATCAAGCGCGGCCGATCATGCCGAAAAGCTTAACCGGCGCATACGCAGCGATCCCGACCTGTGGATAGTCGAACTGGATATCGCGCAGGCGGAACGGTTCGCCGCTGAAACGATCGGCAGCGCTTGACCGGGATCGCTGCGCTGCACAAAGGCGCGCTCACATAGGCGCGAAGGTTGCCCCGCGTCCGTTCGTCCTCTCTTCCCAATCGGACAAACGGATCGGATCCAGAAAGGATCCTGGGTAAACACGCAGTCGGGGGGCGCCCCCGGGATCGGCCGACCATTTGATGGTCCGCCACCCGACGGTCGACCACCCCGCCCAAAACGAAGACCAGATGACTCGCATTTTTCAGGCCGCCAGCATGGCTGCCGTCGGGCTCACTGCCCTTACCGCTGTTGCGCTTACCGCTCCGGGCCTTGCCCAAAGCGTTCCCGGCGATACGATGTTCGAGCCGGTTACTGCTGTTTCCACGGCCCCGTCCGAGGCCGTTTCCGACCAGGCGGTCGTCGAGATGCCTGTGTCCGAACCCGTCATTTCCCCTGCGTCGGAACCGATCGCGCCTCGCTCGCACGGATCGCTCGGTGCCATGGTCGCTGCTGTCGACCATCGCGAACCCGAGAGCGACGAACTGCGCTGTGTCGCGATCGGCGTCTATTATGAATCGCGCAGCGAGAGCCTCGAAGGCCAGCTCGCGGTCGCGCATGTCATTCTAAATCGCGCAAGTTCGGGGCGCTTTGCGTCCACGCCGTGCGGCGTGCTGACGCAGCGCGGGCAGTTTTCCTTCGTTCGCGGCGGGGTCGTGCCAACGCCGGCCGCAGGTGCGCAGTGGCGCACCGCCGTCGCCATCGCCCGTATCGCTAGCGACGAGGCGTGGCACAATCCGGCGCCCGGCGCGATGTTCTTCCACGCGACCCATGTGTCGCCCGGCTGGTCGCGGCCGCGCGTCGCGCGGCTCGGCAACCACATCTTCTATCGCTGACCACCCACGCCGGACGACCCGGACCCCCGGCGGCGCGTGCTGCCGGGGGTCTTGCTTTGTTCTGACCGGGCGATAGAGGCGGGCCATGGGCCGGATCCTCATCGACTGCTGCGCCGGCGACGTTGCGCGCGGGCTCGCCCGCCTGTTCCACCGGCAGGGGCGCACCGTGCTGTGCGAGGTGCCGCTGCCCAACGGACGCCGCGCGGACCTGCTGGCGGTCGATGCGCGCGGCCACATCAGCATCGTCGAGATAAAGGTCGCGCGCGGCGATCTCCTGGCTGATGCGAAGTGGGTCGATTACCTCGACTGGTGCGATCGTTTCTATTGGGCTCTGTCGCCTGCGCTCGATCCGGCACTGGTCGACGATCGCCAGCCCGATCGCTGCGGCCTCATCGTCGCCGATCGCTATGATGCGGTGGTGATGCGCGAGGGTGTCGATGCGCCGCTGGCACCGGCGCGCCGGCGCGCCGAGCTGTTGCGCATCGCGCGCCTCGCCATGCGGCGGACGATGAGCGCGCTCGATCCCGAACTCGCCGGTCATGCGAGCGGCGGGGATATCGGCTGTTAGCCGTTCAGTTGGGCCCGGCGGCGGGACGGGTTTCGGCCCGTGGTTCGTTGAGCACCGCCAGCACCGCTGCGCCGCGGCTGTCGTCAGCCGCATAGTCGCGCGGCGATTTGCCCGCGATATTGTCGCTCTGCTCGGGATCGGCGCCCAGGGTCATCAACGCCCGGACCATCGCGAGATCGCGCCGCAACACGGCGATATGCAGGGCCGTTTCGCCCCGGCCGTTGGCGAGGTTGACCCGCGCGCCGCGGGCGACGAGCGCCTGCGCTCCGTCGACGAACCCCAGCTGTGCCGCGGACAACAGCGGTGTCAGCCCCTCGCGATTGGCGACGTTCGTATCGGCCCCACGCTGCGTCAGGAAATTGACCCAGACCATGTCGCGCCTGGCGACGGCGATATGCAACGCGGTGTCGCCGGTCGCGCGATCGCGGGTGTTGATGATCGTCCCGCTCGGACCGGACAGCAGCTCGATCGCCTTGGTCCCGTCGCGGTCGCGCACCGCCTCCAGGAACTGGTAGCTTTCCGAAAAGATCTGCGCCGCGGCAGGCGCGGACAGCACGGCCGCGGCGGGAACGGCGAGGGCAAGGGCGGCAAGCAGGGGACGAAGCATCGGCAATCCAGACGAGAAGGCGGCTGTGCACGCACATTGATTTATCGACGCTACCGGCACACAGGTGAGCGCGTCATGAACCGTGCATCGTCTATGGCGCGCAGCATCGCCTGCGCAACCCTGCTCTTCGCCGCCGCCTGCAGCGCTCCGACGGTTCCTACCGAGGAACCGCCGCTTGCCGGCGCGCGCATCGGCGGGCCGTTCACGCTCACCGACACGCGCGGCGAACGGGTGACCGAACGCGACTTCGCCGGCCGCTACCGGCTGATGTATTTCGGGTACAGCTTTTGTCCCGACGTCTGCCCGGTGGATCTCAACAATCTGATGCTGGGCCTCAAGGCGTTCGAACGCCGCGATCCCGCCGCGGCGGCCAGGGTCGTGCCGATCTTCGTCACCATCGATCCGGAGCGCGACACGCCTGCGGTACTCGCCACCTATGTGCGCCAGTTTCATCCGCGCCTCGTCGGCCTGACGGGCAGCGCGGCGGAGATCCGCGACACCGCCCGCAAATTCGTGGTGCAATACCAGAAGCAGCCGGGCAGCAGTCCCGAGGCCTATCTGATGGGCCACAGCAACATCGCCTATCTGATGGGGCCGGACGGTGCGCCCATCGCGCTGCTGCCCGTCGACAAGCATGTGACGGCGGATGTGAACGAAGGCGCGCCCGATGCCGTCGCCGACGAGCTCGCGCGCTGGGTGCGATGACGGGCGGCGCGGACAGCGCGGGCGATCCGTTCTGGGAACGACCGCTCGCCGCGCTCGATGCCGCGCAGTGGGAGGCGTTGTGCGATGGCTGCGGCAAATGCTGCCTGCACAAGGTCGAGGAGGAGGACGAGGCGACCGGCGAAGTGCGGGTGTATCCCACCAACGTCGCATGCAAGCTGCTGGATCGCACGAACGCGCGCTGCTCCGACTATCCGCGCCGCCGCCGCTTCGTGCCCGACTGCCTGCAGTTGAGCGCGGGCAAGGTCGACGAGCTGTTCTGGCTGCCGTTGACCTGCGCCTATCGCCTGCGCGCCGAGAGCCGGCCGCTGCCGGACTGGCACTATCTCGTCTGCGGCAGCCGGGAGGCGGTGCATGCCGCCGGCGAATCCACGCGCGGCTGGACCATCAGCGAGGTCGTCGCCGGCCCGCTGGAGCATCATATTGTCGACCGTCCGCTCTAGCGCGCCGCGCGGTGAGGATTTCATCCTGACGCTCGGTGGCGGGCCGCTCACCGTGCGGGTCAAACGCCACCATGCCGCGCGCCGCTATCGCCTGCGCTACGATGCGCGCGAAGGCGAGCTGCGGCTGACCATGCCGCCGCGCCAGCGGCTGGCGCCGGCGCGCGCCTGGGTCGCGGCGCAGGGCGAATGGATCGCCGTCCAAGTCGCCGCCCGCCCGGCAGGGGGCATGAACGTCGCGGCAGGCACGTCCCTGCCATGGCGCGACGCCACATTGCTGATCGACTGGCGACCGGACGCCGCGCGCGCACCTGCCCTGAAGGACGACCGATTGATAGTCGGCGGGCCGCAAGCGTCGGTTCCGGCGCGCGTGCAGCGCTGGCTGCAGGAGCTGGCACGGATCGACCTTTCCGCTCGAAGCCGTCGCATGGCGGCTGCCGAACGCCTGCCGCTGACCGCGGTTTCGATCGGTGATCCGCGCGGTCGTTGGGGGAGTTGCAGCGCACGCGGTGCCATTCGCTACAATTGGCGGCTGGTCATGGCGCCCGATGCCGTCCGGCATGCGATCGTCGCGCATGAGGTCGCGCATCTTGCGCATATGAATCACGGGCCCCGTTTCCACGCGCTCGCGGACCGGCTGGCGGGAGAGGCGGGGCCGGGGTCTCGCGCTTGGTTGAAGGCGCATGGCGCCTCCCTGCAGGCGCTGCGCTTCGGCGCGTGACCTAGAGCGGTTTGCCTGTCTCGGTCGGCGGGCGGGGCGGGGGCTGCGCTCGGCGGCCGGTCATCTCGTCGATCCAGCGCTGGTCGAGCTGCGGCTTGCGCGGGTCATCCTCGGGCCGGCGTGCGCCATCCTCGCCCTCGACGATGACCCCGTCGTTGCTGCCCTCCGGCGGCGCCAGCTCGATCGGCAGGCCGCCGTCGTCGGTCAGCCCTTCCGACCCCGGCTCGCCGAAATAGGCCTCCTCATCGCCCTCGAGTTGCCACTGCGGCAATTCGACCTCGGTCTTGAACTCCTGCACGGGACGGTTCGCGACCGCCACCCGCATGTAATCGGCGAACGCGCGCGCAGGCGCCGTGCCGCCCTGCAGCCCGCCGACCGCGCGCGCATCGTCCCGGCCCATCCACACGCCCGTCGTCAGGCCGCTCGAAAAACCCAGGAACCAGCCGTCCTTGTTGCTGCTGGTCGTGCCGGTCTTGCCCGCGACCGGCCGGCCGATCTGCGCGGCGCGGCCCGTGCCGGTGTTGACCGCAGTCTGGAGCAGGTCGGTAATGCCCGCCGCCACCCAGCTGTCGACCAGCACCGCCGCCGGCTCCGGCGCGCGATCGTACAAAATGCGACCGTCCGCGGTGGTCACCCGCGCAATGCCGTAAGGGCGCACCGCCCGGCCTTCCGCCGCGACCGAGGCGAAGGCGCCCGTCATGTCGATCAGCCGCACGTCGGACGTGCCCAGCACCATCGACGGCTGGGTATTGATGGGGGAGGTGATGCCGAAACGCCGCGCCATCGATGCGATCGCTGACGTGCCGATCGAATCGCCCAGCTTCGCCGCCACCGTGTTGATGGAGTAGGCGAAGGCGGTGCGTACATCGATCTCGCCCGAGAAGCGTCCGCTGCTGTTGCGCGGGCTCCAGCCGTCGATCGTCACCGGCTCGTCGGTCACCGCATCATCCACGCGGTATCCTGCCTCCAGCGCGGCCATGTACACGAACAGCTTCCAGGCCGATCCCGGCTGCCGCTGCGCGGTCGTCGCGCGATTGTAGTTCGACGTCACATAGTCCCGGCCGCCGACCATCGCCCGCACCGCGCCATCGCGGTCCAGGCTGACCAGCGCGCCTTGCGCGCCGCCGGGCGTATTGGCCTGGATGGACGCGGTGGCGACGCGCTGCAGATCGAGGTCGAGCGTTGTCCACACATCCAGCGGTTCGACCGCTTCGTCGATCAGCGTATCGAGCTGCGGCAGTGCCCAGTCGGTGAAATAGCGGGCGCTGTTCTGGTTGGGTTCGGCGGCGAGCTCGACCTCGGCCGGAGCCGCCCGGCGGCGCTGCTCGGGTGTGATCGCGCCGGCATCGACCATGACATCGAGCACCACGCCCGCGCGGCCCAGCGCGGCTTCGGCATCCGCGGTGGGCGAGTAGCGCGAAGGCGCCTTGACGAGGCCGGCGATGATCGCCGCCTCCGACAGGCTGAGCTCCTCCGCGCCATGCCCGAAGAAGCGGCGCGACGCGGCATCGATGCCGTAGCTGCCGCCGCCGAAATAAACCTTGTTGAGATAGAGTTCGAGGATCTCGTCCTTCGAGAATTTCCACTCGAGCGCCATCGCGAGGATGGCTTCCTGGCCCTTGCGCGACAGGCTGTAGCTGTTCGACAGGAAGATGTTGCGCGCCAGCTGCTGGCTGATCGTCGACGCGCCCTGCCACCGCCCCTCGCCGCGCCGTTCCACCGCGACCACGATCGACCGGGCGAGCCCGACCGGATCGATCCCGAAATGGTAGCGGAAGCGCCGGTCCTCCACCGCGATCATCGCGCCGCTCATCACCGCGGGCGTTTCGCCTAGCCGCATCCAGCGGCCGTAATTGGGCCCGATCGACACGATGATGCCGCCATCGGCGTCGCGCACGCGGATCGTCTGGCCATTGGGCGACCGCTTGAGTTCGTCGTAACTGGGCAGGTTCGACGCGGCGATCGCGACGGCGATGCCGAGCGCGATGATCAGCAGCAGCGCCAGCACCGAACCGTATTTGAACATGCCGCCGATGACGCGCCGCGCACGCGACGATGCGCTTGGCGCGGGCGCTGACCGGGGGGAACGTGCCATCAGACGCGTGGACTAGGCGGACGGACGGGGGGCGACAAGCGGATTCGCGTGCGCCGCGCGCTGACGTCAGTCGGTCGCCGGATCGCGATCGGCGAAGTCGAGGCTGGCGCTGTTCATGCAGAAACGCGCGCCGGTCGGCGCCGGACCGTCGGGAAAGACGTGGCCGAGGTGGCTGTCGCAGCGCGCGCACAGCACCTCGTCGCGCACCATGCCGTGGCTGGTGTCGCGACGGATGGTGACCGCATCCTCGCTGATCGGCTGGAAAAAGCTCGGCCAGCCGGACCCGCTGTCATATTTGGTCCCGCTGTCGAACAGCGGCGCGCCACACGCGCCGCACAGGTAGACGCCGTCGGCCTTGTGCACGTTGAAACGGCCGGTGAACGCGCGTTCCGTGCCATGCTCACGCAGCACATGATAGGCCTGCGGGTCGAGGCGCTCGCGCCATTCGGCGTCGCTGAGGGTGATCTTGTCCATGTCGGCAAAGATGCGTTGCCGCGCCGCAGCTTTCAAGCCGCCACCCGCGTCGCCCGCGCCAGCGCCGCCATCGCCCATGGCGCCCGCGCGAGCGCCGCGACGCCGACCGCGTTCCATGCGGGTGTTTCCGCGAGTTTCCAGGCCATGTCCGCAACCCGCATGGGGCGCGCCAACCGGGCGGCGAAGGCGCGTTGCCATGCGTCGCCGCGCTCGCCTCGCTGCCACGACGCCACCGCGGACGCGGCGCTGGCGATGGCGATGCCCATGCCTTCACCGGCCAGGCTGGGGATCACCGCCGCCTGATCGCCCAGCCGCCACAGGCCAGGGGTGCCCCCCGCCACGCGCCAGCCATAGGGCACGGCCGCGATGGCGTCGATCGGGCCGACCGGGTCGCCCGACGACAGCCGCTCGCCCAGTCGCGGGTTTTCCGCGCCCCACTGCCCGATCAGCGCGTCGGGTCTTCCCCCTGCTTTCGCCAGCCGTGACTTGTGCGCCGCGAGGCACAGGTTGAGGCTGCCGTCTTCCTGGCGAACGAGGCCGGCATAGCCACGGTCGAACAGGTAAAGCTCGACGGCGTCGTGCACCAATGCGGCACCGCGTGGCGATGGTGCGATGCGCAGCCGCAAGCCCACGACCGGATCCGCGGTCACGCGGGGCGGGGCGGGGCGCGGATGTCCAGCGACATTATGCTTGCCTGCGGCCAGAAAGATCGCATCGCTCGCCAATCGGGTCCCGTCTCCGGTCACTGCCGATCCCGTCTCGACGCGTCGTACCGTCACGCCGCGCTCGACGACTGTCCCCAGCCCCTGCGCCACCCCCAGCAGCAGCGTGTCGAGCCGGCGACGCGACAGCCCCATCCCCGCCTGGGGCAGCCCCGCTTCGGCCATGTGCCGTCCGGCGAACAGGCGCACGCGTGTGACCCGTTGTCCGCCAAGCCGCGCGCTATCGAGGCCGAGCCGCTCGAGCGCGGCCAGCGTCCGCCACGACAGGAAGCCGCCGCAGATGGCGTCGCCCGTCTCGCGGCTGCGCTCCAGCAGCATCGCGGGGGTTCCGGCCCGCGCCAAGCCGATCGCACTTGCACTGCCGGCGGGTCCGGCGCCGATGATCAGCGGGCGTGTCACCGCAGCCGTTCGACACACAGCCGGTACGGGAACCAGCGTTGCACCAGCGCGCCACGGATACCGGCATCTGCCAGTATCGCGCTCCACTCGTGGCGACGGAACGACCGCGCGATCGACAATTGGCCATCGCGCCGCACGATCGGATCGACGCCGGCCAGCGTCGCCAGCAGCGGATAGCCGATATAGGGCAGGCGCTGCCGATGGAGATCGTTGACCAGCCAGCCGCGCGCGGCTTCCCCCTCCATGAAACGCAGGAACGCAAGACGCTCGGCATCGTCCATATGATGGGCGACCAGGCTGGAGACGATAGCATCCCACGGGCCGCCCATGTCCCGATAATCACCGGTGACATAGGTGATCGGCATGCTGCTCGGCGTCGCCGCGCGGGCCGCGGCTTCGCTGCGCGGATTGAGGTCGACGCCCACCAGCTCGATCGGGGCGCCACGTCGCGCCGCCAGCCGCGCGATGCGTCGCAACATGTCGCCATGGCCGAATCCGACGTCAAGCAGCCGCAAGGGGCCGCTGCCTGCGCCGCGCAATTCCAGGATGCGCGCCACGAACGACAGCGTCGGCCGCGCCGCGAGCGTCAGGGCGTTGATGCGCGCAAGGTCGCCGATGACCGCCGCATAGCGCCCCTCATCGAGGTCGGCGGCGTCCATCTCCTCCTCGCGCGAACTGCGCGCGCGCAGCGAGGCGAACGGATGCGTCATGCGAAGCGCAGCTTGACCGCCTCGGCCGCGAGCCCCGGCCCGAAAGCGAGGGCAAGGCCAGCGCCCGTCGCGCCGCGCTCGATCAACGCATGAATCGCGAACAAGACGGTCGCCGAGGACATGTTGCCGCTGTCGGCGAGCACGCCGCGGCTGGCGGCGAGCGCCTCGGGCGGCAGCGCCATCGCGCGTTCGACCGCATCGAGGATCGACCGCCCGCCGGCGTGGATGGCGAGATTGGGCGCGACACTATCGCCGAACAGCGCGGTCTGCGTCGTTTCGTTGGCGAGCGCCGCCTCGATCCGGGCGGGCACCTCGCCCGACAATCGCATGACGAACCCCTGCTCGCCGATGTCCCAGCGGATGAGCTGGTCGGATTGCGGCAGCGCCAGGCTCAGCCCGTCGCCGAGTTCGACCGCTCCCGCCTCGGCCGACACGACCGCCGCGGCCGCTCCGTCGCTGAACTGCAGCATCGCCAGCAGCGGCTCGATCGACGCTGTATCCTCGAGGTGCAGAGTGGATAGCTCGACGCTGACCAGCAGCACGCGGGCCTGCGGCTCGGACCGCACGATGTGCCGCGCGGCGCGCAAGGCGGTGACGCCGGCATAACAGCCCATGAATCCGATCAACAGCCGCTCCACCGACGACGAAAGCCCCAGCTGCCGCGCGATGATCTGGTCGATTCCCGGGGCGACGAAGCCGGTACAGCTGGCGACGACGATATGCGTGATTTCGGCAGGATCGAACGCCAACCGAGCGATGGCCCGCATGGCCAGCGCCGGCGCATGCTCGGCATAGGCGGCCATGCGTGCCGATGTCGGGGGCAGCGGGTCGACAGCGTAGAATCCTCCCCGCTCGACCGGGGAACCGCCATCGGTGCCGCGCGGCAGCACCGACCAGCGGTGGCGGATCCCCGACCGGTCGGCCATCCGCTCGAACAGCCGCCTCTGGCGCGGATCGTCGATGCGCTGTGCAGCCCAGGTCACGAAGGCGGCATGGATATCATGGTCCGGCCGGGCAACGGCGATGGATCGGATGGCGGGCGGGTGCATCACCCCCGCGCTAACCACAAATTCACCATGTTGGGCATAGTCTTTCGAAGATGACCGATCGATGGACCAGTCGGCGGTATTGCAGGGGGCTCGTGCGTCACAACCGCGCCGGCCCGCTGCTGTTCCTTGCCTCGCTCGCTCTGCTGGCGCTCGCCGCGCCCGCGCGCGGCACGGCGCAATGCCTGCTGTGCGACCCCGCCCCGCCGCGCGAAGGGGCGCAGGGCAACGGCCAGACAGCCGAGATGCCGCTCCGCGTCGAAGTGACCGCCGACCTCGATTTCTCGCGTCTGGTCGCTGGACGAGGCGGCGGCAGCGTCACTCTGCAACCCGGGGGCGGCGCGGGCATCGTCGGCGGCAGTGTCGCGTCGGTGGGCGGTTACGGCTTTTCGGGCCGCGTCGATGTCAGCGGAACGCCGGGCCGAACCGTCCGCATCCTCCTGCCGGACAGCATCGCGCTCACCTCGTCGTCGGGGCGGATCGCGCGCGTCAGCGGCATATCTGACGGCTTGCCGCCCATCGCGCGTCTAGGGCCAGACGGGCGGCTGTCCTTCTCCTTCGGCGGCCGACTGGAAGTCGATGGAGAGGCCGAAGGCGATTATCGCGGCCGCATTCCCGTCACCATCTCCTACGAATGATCCGCGTCGTCAGGCGTCCCGCCGGCCGCCGTCCCCGGCCGACGCCGCGCGCGCCATGTCGAGCAGGCCGGCGCGCAGCAGCAGCGTCCCGGCGTTGTCCGGCGCCTTCATCGCGCGTTCGAGATCGACGACCCGGTCGATGAGCCGGGCCAGCCGCGCACTGTCCCAACGCGCCAGCTGGTGCGCTATCGCCTCCTTCTCCTTCCAGAATATCGCGCGACCCGCCGTTTCGATCACCTGCCCTGCGGAGCGTCCTCCGTCGACGCTGGCCCGCAGCTCCGCGAGTTGCAGCCCTCTTCGCGCGAGGCCGCGCAGCAGGGGGATCGCGGATGCCCCGCCCGCCTCCAGCCCCGCCAGCATCGCCGGCAGCGCCGCCATCCGTCCGCCGAGTACGATGTCGATCGCATCGCCGATATCCTCGTCGCTGAGCTCCGCGCCGATCGCCGCCCAATCCGAAAGCTCGGCCGTCCGCGGCGCATCCGGAGCCGCATCGACATAAAGCGCCAGCTTCTCCACCTCACGCGCGATGACGCCGCGATCGCCTGCGCCTGCATCGAAGATCGCACGGGCGACGCCCTTGCCGAGCCTCAGGCCCAGCGGTGTCGCCACCGCGTCGACCAGCGGACCCGCCGCCCTGGCATCCGGCGCGTAGCTGATCACCGCGACCGCGAGCGCGCTCCCCTCGGCCAGCTTGAACAGGCGCGAACGCGCGCCGATGGACGCGCCGACCACCACCGCAGGGTTGCCTGCCGCGGGCGCTGCCAACAGATTTTGCGCCGCGGTGACCAGCTCGTCGCCGCCGCCGATTGACACCGCGACGCTGATCCATCGCCGCCCGCCGAAGAGGCCGATCGACGCCGCCTCGTCGGCCAGCGCGGCGGGATCCTCGCGCAGGCGGACGGGCGACAGGTCGATCCGTTCGGCGTCCCCGCCCATCGCCGCGGCGAGCGATGCCTGCAACGCCCGCGATCCCGCCTCATCCTCCCCGCCCAGAACGAACAGGCGGATGGCGGGGTCGGGCCGCGCCAGTGCCTGCACAGCCGCGGCGCCTTTCAACAGCATCAGCGCAAGGCGGCGGGGGCCGCGCCGCTGCGCGCGAACAGGGCGACGCGCGTGACGATCTGGTCGGCGACCTCCAGGCTCAACCGCTCCAGCGCGGTGCGCTCGGCCGCGATGGTCGCATATTCACTGCCCACGACGTCGATGCCTGCGTCGGCGGATGCGGTGGCGTCGACCAGTGTCGTACCGTCCTGTGTATCGACCAATTGCCAACGCGCGCGCAGCGTCCGGCGCTCGCGCGTCACCGAATCGTCGGCGCGGATGCCGAAACCGCTGATCTGGTCGTCGAGCCGGACATCGATGCGATAGCGGCTCGTGGCCCCGTCGCCCGCCGCGCTCAGCCGGTCGCGGATGGCGTTGCGCACCAGCCATCCCGCCTCGCCCTCGATCTGCGCGACGTCGACCGACGCAAGCGTGGATGCCACCGCCCCGCGCGTGCCGCCGGCATAGAGCGGCTGCAAACCGCACGCGGCGAGACCGGGCAGCATCAGGGCAAGGAGCGCGGCACGTCTCATGCGACGATATTGACCAGCCGGTCGGGCACGACAATCACCCTTTTTGCAGGCGCGTCGCCAAGCGTGCGCCGCACCGCCACGTTGGCGAGCGCCAGTTCCTCCAGCGCCGCTTTGTCGAGGCCCTTGGCGACGCGCACGGTGTCGCGCAGCTTGCCCATGACCTGGATGGCGATGGTCACCTCGTCCTCGACCAGCAGCGCGGGGTCGGCGACCGGCCATTCCGCGTCCGCGATCAGCCCGGCTTCGCCCCAATGCGCCCAGATTTCCTCCGCGACATGCGGCAGCATCGGCGCGGCGAGAGTGACCAGCGCACGCGCGGCCGCGTCACGACTGGCCGACGGTGCGGCTTTCTCCACCGCGCTGGTCAGCGCATACAGCTTCGCCACCGCCTTGTTGAAGGCCAGCGCATCGATATCCGCGGTCACCCCGGCGATGGTGCGTGCCGCCAGCCGGTCGAGCGCCGCATCGCGCTCGAGGCCTCCCGCATCCCGCGGGGCGGTCGCGACGCGCCACAGCCGCTGAACGAAGCGCCAGCAGCCCTCGATGCCGCTTTCCGACCATTCGAGATCGCGTTCGGGCGGGGAGTCCGACAGCATGAACCAGCGCACCGCGTCCGCGCCATATTGGTCGATGATACCGTCGGGATCGACGACATTCTTCCTCGACTTGGACATCTTGATCACGCGGCCGACATCGACCGGCGCGCCGTCGCTGCGCAGCGTCGCGCCCGATCCGCTGCGTTCGACCTCGTCGGGCGTGAAATACTGCGGCGCGATGCCATCGCCGCCTGCGCGGCTATAGGTTTCGTGCGTCACCATCCCCTGGGTGAACAGGCTGGCGAAGGGTTCGCGTACGTCGATAAGGCCGATGTGCGCGAGCGCGCGCGTCCAGAAGCGCGCGTAGAGCAGGTGCAGGATCGCATGCTCGATCCCGCCGATATACTGGCCCACCGGCAGCCAGCGCGCCACCTCGCCCGCGTCAAACGGCGCATCCCCGGGCTGGCTGGCGAAACGCAGGAAGTACCACGAAGAATCAACGAACGTGTCGAGCGTGTCCGTCTCGCGCCGCGCATCCGCGCCGCAGGTCGGGCAGGGCACATGGCTCCAGCTCGGGTGGCGGTCGAGCGGGTTGCCGGGCACGTCGAAGCTTACGTCCTCTGGCAGCACGACCGGCAATTGCGCCTTGGGTACCGGCACCACGCCGCACGTGCCGCAGTGTATCACGGGGATCGGCGTGCCCCAGTAGCGCTGGCGGCTGACGCCCCAGTCGCGCAGGCGCCAGACCGTCCTGCCCGTGCCCCACCCTTCCGCTTCGGCGCGCGCGATGACCGCGGCCTTGGCATCGGCGATGTTCATCCCGTCCAGAAAATGGGAATTGACGATCCTGCCCGGACCGGTGAACGCCTCGTCGGCGCTGAAATGCGCATCTTCGTGTTCGCCATCAGCAACGACGCGAACCACCGGCAGGCCGTATTTGCGCGCGAAATCGAGGTCGCGCTGGTCATGCGCCGGACAGCCGAAGATTGCGCCCGTGCCGTAGTCCATCAGCACATAGTTGACGACCCAGACCGGCAGGTGCCAGCCCGGGTTGAGCGGATGCTCGACCGTCAGGCCCGTGTCGAACCCCAGTTTCTCCGCAGTGTCTAGTTCCGCCTGCGCCGTGCCGCTGGCGCGGCAGGCGGCGATGAAGGCGGCGAGCGCGGGCGCATTGGCCGCCATCGCCTCCGCCAGCGGATGATCGGGCGCCACAGCGACGAAGCTCGCGCCGAACAATGTATCGGGCCGCGTCGTGAACACCGACACGCCATCGCGCGAGGCGGGGAACGCAAAGCGGAACTCGAGCCCCTGGCTCTTGCCGATCCAGTTTTCCTGCATCGTGCGCACTTTCTCGGGCCAGCTGTCGAGCGCGCGCAGACCCTCCAGCAGCTCGTCGGCGAATTCGGTGATCTTCAGGAACCACTGGTTCAGCTTGCGGCGCTCGACGATCGCGCCGGAGCGCCAGCCACGGCCGTCGATCACCTGCTCATTGGCGAGCACGGTGTGATCCACCGGGTCCCAGTTGACGAAACTTTCCTTGCGGGTGACCAGACCCGCCGCCATCAGGTCGAGGAACAGCGCCTGCTCGTGGCCGTAATAGGCAGGGTCGCAGGTCGCGAACTCACGGCTCCAATCGATCGACAGCCCCAGCCGCTTGAGCTGCGCCTTCATCGCCGCGATGTTCGCGCGGGTCCAGCCGCCGGGGTGCACGCCCTTTTCCATCGCGGCATTCTCGGCCGGCATGCCGAACGCGTCCCAACCCATCGGATGCAGCACCGCATGACCGGTCATCGCCTTGTACCGCGCGATGACGTCGCCCATCGTGTAGTTGCGCACATGCCCCATGTGGATGCGCCCCGACGGATAGGGGAACATCTCCAGCACATAGGCGGGCGGGCGTGACGGGTGACGGTCCGCGGCAAAGGTCCCGGCACGGTCCCATGCCGCCTGCCAACGCGCGTCGGCGGCCATCGGGTTGAACCGCTGGTCGGTCATCGTCGGTCCTTCAGGCGGGCGATCCTGTCGCCCGATGTTGAGTAGCGGAATCAATCGCCGGCAAGGGCGGTCCGGCGCAGATCGCGTGCCTTGGTCAGAATGATCTCCTCGACCCGCTGCACCGTGGCTGCGGCGAGTGGCGCATCGACCCAGGCACCGTTCTGCGCCACCTGCCGCGCCCCCGATACGCGCAATGCGTCGGCGCGCAGGTCGCGATCCAGGATGGCGACTGTCAGCTTCACGCGCTCGCCCGGGTTGCTGGGATTGGCGTACCAGTCGGTCACGATCACGCCGCCGTTCGAATCCGTCTGCAACAGCGGCGCGAAGGACAGCGCATCCAGGCTCGCGCGCCACAGATAGGCGTTGACCCCGATCGTCGTGACCTGGCTGGCGGCAAGATCGGGCGCGGCGCGCTCGCGCCCGCCGCAACCGGCGAGGAGCAGCGCCGTGCCGAACGCGCCGGCGATGGCGGTAGAGCGCGAGGCGATGCGGGCGATGGTTTGCATGGCGGAAGGGCTTTCCTTTGTGGCGCGTCGCTTCGGCCACGGCGGAGGCGCGGGCCAGGGTCGGGCGCTTCTAGCCGCCCTGCCGGGGCCGGGCAAGCGCGCGGCGCAGGACGGGCCGGGCTGTAACCGGGCCGCCTGTGCATCAATACCACACCGGCAATCTAATCGCGCTTTGCCACTGGAACTTCCGCGCTCGTCAATGATATACCCGCATACGAAGCTTTGGAGTCGCGTGCGCGTGTTGTCCGATCGGTCCTTTGCAGCGTTGGGCGTCGCGGCGGTTGCCGCTGTCGCCGTTGTTGCATCGCCTGCGCTTAGCGCAGGGAGCGGGGCGACCGCACGGGCCGAGGCGTTGTCGGCGCTGGTCGGCCGTTTCACGCCCGCGACCGGCGAGCCGGAGCTGCTGCAACGCTATGCCAATCTTTCGCCCGAAGCGCGACGGAATTTCCGCTTCACGCCGGCAATGTCGCGTGCCGAGAACCGCGCGGTTACCCTGGTGCGCCGCGTCGCGCCCGCCACCGTTACCGGTAACGCCGCTTCAGCCGTCGATCGGACGAGTCCGGCTATCGCGATCACGCCGGTCAGTTACAGGCTGGGGTCGGCGGTCGGCTATTCGTCTTTCGCGACCAAGATCGATCGAACCAACGTCAATATCGCGGCTCTGCCGACCGCGCGACGGCCGGTCGACCCGACGGAGCGGCCATCGCGCTTCGGTGCGGACATGCGGCTGGATAGCCGGTCCCTGCCGGGCGCCAGCGAACGCGCGCTCGATCCCGACCGCGCCTATTCCGTCGACGTGACTGGCAGCTACCGCCTGTCGCGCAATGTCGACGTGACCGCAGGTGTGCGTTTGCAGCGCGAGAACGACCGCCTTGCCCCCCTGACGGACCAGCGTCAGGACAGTCAGGCCGTTTATGTGGGCACGCAGTTCCGCTTCTGACACTGCCGCGTCGAAACCTGTTTCGCCCAGGCATCGATCCCCGCCCAGCCGTGCGCACCGTCGAAGCGCAGCCGCCGGAACGCTTCCCCATCCACCCCGCCCAGCGCGATCGCGAAACGCCCCCATGCGCGCGCCATCCGCGCAAAGCCCCGCCGCCCCAGGGTTTGCACGCCCGGATGCGACCTTGTCGCGAATATCGGGGATATCAGCGCGACCTGCGCGCGCGCGCGCTTCGCTGCCGCAAGTTCGCGCGGGGAATGCACCGCACAGCTCCGTAATCTGCAATCCGGCCCGGGCGGCTGGTGGCCGTGACGGCCGTCGTATCCCTCGATGGCCCCGCCACCTGCCAGCAACAGCAGGTGCCGTTTGGCGCGTGCGACCCGCCGGATGGCGCGCATGGTGGCGACCCTATCAGTCGACACCATGGCATAGGGGCGGATAACCACCGCCGATCGGGCCGGCATCGCCGCGACGATCGCTGGCATGGCATCGCCCAGTCGCGCGTCGGTCATCAGCCATGTCGCGGGAATGCGAGGGACCTTGGGCCCTCGTCGGGGCATGGCTTGGCGGATCAGCATCGCCCCACCTATAGCGCAGCGCATGATCCTGCCGCCACCCGCCGAACCCGCCGCCCGCCTGGCCACCGTCCGGGCGGCCATCGCTGCTGCCGCCGCCGATGCGCGCCGCCCGGCGGGCGATGTCACGCTGATCGCGGTATCGAAAACGCATGACGTTGCCGCGATCGTGCCACTGATCGACGCCGGCCAGACCCATTTCGGCGAGAACCGCGTGCAGGAGAGCATGGCCAAATGGCCGGCGATCCGCGAGCGGCATCCTGGGGTCACCTTGCACATGGTCGGGCAGTTGCAATCGAACAAGGCCGAGGAAGCCGTTCGGCTGTTCGACTATATCCATTCGCTTGATCGCCCGAGCCTGCTCACGGCCCTGATCCGGGCGATGGACCGCGCGGGCAGGCGCGTCCCCTGTTTCATCCAGCTCGACCTCGCCGGTGAACCGCAAAAGGGCGGATGCGCGCCCGCAGGGCTGAGCGCATTGGTCGCATCCGCCCGCGACGCCGATCTGCCGCTGGCTGGCCTGATGACCGTACCGCCAGCGAGGCTGGAACCCGCGCCGTGGTTCGCGCTCCTTGCAAAACTCGCCGACGACCATGGTCTGCCCGGTCTCAGCATGGGCATGTCGGGCGATTATGCGACCGCGGTGCGGGTGGGCGCGACGCATGTGCGTGTCGGCAGCGCGCTGTTCGGGGGGCGTTAGGAACGAAAAAGGGGCCGCCCGTTGCCGGGCGACCCCTCCGAAAAGTCCGAAGACGGCCTAGAAGCTGCCGCGCAGCGTCACGCCATAGGTGCGCGGCTCGGCCAGGAACTGCGAGAACAGCTGACGACCGCCGGGATATTGCGGATCGACGAACGGTGCCGACGTCGTGCCCGCCTGGAACGGCGAGTTGAACGCGACCTGCGCATAATCCTTGTCGAAGATATTCTGCGCCCACAGTTCGATCGACCAGCGCTCGTCCGGTCCGCGCAGGCCGACGCGCGCATTGAATATGGCGAAACCGTCCTGTTCCTTTTGCGGGAACAGATCGGAGCCGGTGTTGTAGTCGCTGGTCATCCGGCCATCGATGTAGAACAGCGCCGACAGGCCGCTGCTGCCGATTTCGGGCGTCCAGGTGACCGAGCCCGTCGCCGTGATCGCAGGCGCATTCGACAGACGGCGGCCGGGCAGCTGGCGTAGCGCCGGATCGAGCGGAGCGCCCCGGTCGTTGCCGACGATATCGTCCTGATAGCTGGTGTCGGAATAGGTCAGGCCCGCCGCGACGCGGAAGTCGCGCGACGGGTTGATCGATGCCTCCAGCTCCACACCCTGTGCGCGAACGCCGTATGTGACGTCGTCCGTCGCACAGGCGCCCGTCGTGGCCGCCGCCGCGTTGAAGTTCGCGCCGGCCGCCGACAGATTCTGGTCGCTGTCGGTCACGCCGAGATCGGTGCCGCAGCCATTGATGTTCTGGACCAGGAAGACGGTGCCGTTGAACGTGTTCAGCTGGAAGTTCTGGAAGTCCTGCCGGAAGGCGGCGACGCTCAG
This sequence comes from uncultured Sphingomonas sp., assembly GCA_965365395.1. Classification (GTDB taxonomy): domain Bacteria; phylum Pseudomonadota; class Alphaproteobacteria; order Sphingomonadales; family Sphingomonadaceae; genus Sphingopyxis. The sequence goes on along the minus strand of CBDUBN010000002.1, from coordinate 21,042 downwards.
GCTGAATTCGCGCGTCGCGTACTTGGCGCCGATTTCATAGGCGTCGACGATTTCCGGGTCGAACTGCAGATTGCCGACCAACGCCTGCGCGCCACCCGCCGCCGCGAAGCTCGTGGTCGGCACGCCGTTGATGACCGCGATCGGCGCCTTCAACGCCGAACGGTCGAGGTTGAAGCCGCCGGCCTTGTAGCCGCGCGAATAGCTGCCGTAGATCAGCAGATCATCGGTCGGACGCCAGGATGCGATGGCCGTGCCCGAGAATTCGTCCTCGTTACGCGTATCGCGGATCGAGACCCCGTTCAGCTCGGCGGTCGAATTGCCCTGGCAGCCGAGGCCGATGAGCGCGCCGGCCAGCGCGCGCGCGGTGGCGTTGGCGCTCGTCAGATCGTCGGTCAGGCTGCCCTGGAGCGCGGTGCAGACGGTGTTGTCGTTACCGAAGGTCGCCGAAAACCGCTTGCGCTCGTTGGTGTAGCGCAGGCCCAGCGTGATATCGAAACTGTCGGTCAGGCTGATGATATTGTGCGTGAAGAACGCGTAGTTGCGGCTGTTCTGCCGATAGGTGTCGATCGTCGAACCGAGGTTGTTGAGGCTGTCGAGACGGGTGAAGCCCGCGACGATGTCCGCCCCCGACGCGCCGGTTGCGGCGGCGAGCGTCGCCGGGCCGACACCCGGCACGACGCAGCTGGGCGAGGTCGGCGAATAAAGGCCGGCAAGTCCGCCGCCGGAGATGATGCGGCAGGTGGCGAAACGGCCGTACTGGCTGCCGAAGCGCAGATTGTCCTGCACGCGCAGCCGCTCGTCGGTGTAGAAGCCGCCGACCAGCCAGTCGAGCGCGCCGTCGAACGCCTCGCCCTGCAGGCGCAGCTCCTGCGTGAAGGTGCGGAACTGGCGGAAGGCATCGTCGCTCGGCGCGCGGAACAGGATGTCGACCTGGCCATAGTCGGTGTCCGACCCCTGGCCGCTCTTGTAATCGCGATAGGCGGTGATCGAGGTCAGCTGGGCGCCGCCGAAATCATAGTCGACCTGCAGGCTGACGCCGCCGTCGGTGGTCTCGCCCGCGAAACTGCGGCCGGCGCTCACGAAAATCTCGCGGCTATAGCCCTGGTTGAACCCGCGCAGCGGCTGGCCGAGGTCGCGCAGCACGTTGATGATATTGTTGCCATTGGCCTGCAAGGGGGCCAGCGGCGTCGACGGTTCGTTGAGGTTGCCGATGAACGGATTGACGGTCCGATCGACATAGGTCGCGGCGCAGCAGCGCTCATCGCGATTCGTATAGTCGCCGATCAGGCGGAAGGAGAGCGCGTCGGTCGGCTCCCACAGCAACTGACCGCGCAGGAAATAGCGGTTGCGGTTGTTCACGTCGACGTCGTTGGTCGTGTCGCGGTAGAATCCGTCGCGCTTCACATAGACGCCGTCCAGCCGCGCCGCGAGCGTTTCGCCGATCGGGCCGGTGACGCTGCCCGAGAAGCGCAGGAAGTCGTAGTTACCGTAGGTCGCCTCGAAATTGGCGCCGAAATCGAAGCTGGGACGCTTCGACAGGATGCTGATGATGCCGGCCGACGCATTGCGCCCACCCAGCGTGCCCTGCGGCCCGCGCAGCACCTCGACGCGCTCGATCTCGCCCAGTTCGTTGAGGCCGATGCCCGAACGCGAACGATAGACGCCGTCGATGAACACCGCGACCGAGCTTTCCAGCCCCGGGTTGTCGCCCACGGTCCCGATGCCGCGGATGCGCGCGGAGCCATTGGCTTCGGATCCGGTCGAGGAGACGAGCAGCGACGGGGCCACCTGGTTGAGCTGGCGGATGTCGTTGGCGCCGCTGTTCTGCAGCGTTTCGGCCGACACCGCGGACACCGCGACGGGTACGTCGGACAGCAGCTGGGCGCGACCCTGCGCGACGACGACGATGTCGTTGCTGTCCGCATCCGTGCCGTCGGTGTCCGTGGCCGCATCCTGCGCCGGTGCGGTGTCCTGGGCCATGGCGGGCGCGGACAGCGCGGCCAGGCTTGCGGTCAGCATCAAAGCGGTGGCGCCGCGGACGTTGCGAATACGCATATCTCTCTCCCTCATCCCCGAATGCCGGAGGCGCGCTCGCTACTGGCGCGCCTTTCCAAACGAACCGCTTTTATGAAGGAGATCAGCACCGCGCTACGGCGATGTGCTGCGGAAACTTATATTAGCCGGCTGTGCGGCCAAGATGTCACACTGTTGCGGAACGGTTCCGCCGTGCGACTGGTCGTTGCGCGCGCGCGGCGCCGTGCGCCGGATAACAATGCAGGCCGATCGAAGTGGCGATCCACCCATGGCAATCCCTGCCCAGAACAGCGGCCAGCGCCGGGTGCGTGAGTTCCAAACCCCCTGTCAAGGCGCCGAACGCGGGCATGACGAGCTTGCGCGGGGAGGTGGCGAAACAGGGCCTGGACACCGTTCGCAATCCCCCATGCACGCGCATCTTGGGGTGGTAATGGCCGGAAATCTCGTATCGCGCTTCGCCCGGCACCGCCTCATGCCGCAGCACCAGATCGCCGAACGCCGCTTCATCCAGGCGATCGCCCGGCAGGTGCCCCTCGCTGTCGTGGTTGCCCGCGATCCACACCATGCGACAGGTGGTGGCCAGCCGGTCGACGATCGCCAGCGACGCCCGGCACAGGCGCTCCGGCCCGTCATCATCGTGGAAACTGTCACCCAGCGCCCAGATCTCGCGCGCGTCGGTACGCTCGACCAAGGCCAGCAGACGTTCCAGCGTCGCGCGGCTGTCGAACGGCGGCAGCATCTGTCCGGCCTTCGCGAACCAGCTGGCCTTTTCGAGGTGCAGGTCGGCCACCAGAAGTGCGCGCCGTTCGGGCCAGAACAGCGCACGGTCGGCAAGAGCGAAAAAATCGCGGTCGGCAAAACGCATCGGGTGCATGGCGGCGCGATAGCCGTGCCGGACTCGCGGGGGCAAGTTCAAAAAGAGAACATCGCGCTCAACCGCCGACGGGCGGGCCGTTCGCCGCCATCCGCCGCGCATCGCGATCGCGCGCCCGCGCGCCGTCGGGCAGGTCGAAGGTGACGCGCCGATTGGCGAAATCGATGACGATCCGTTCGAACAACTGCATCGCATCCATGCCCAGGAGCAGGGCCGGCCTGCGCTGGAGCCCCAGCGCGGCGAAAGCGGGGGAATCGGTATAGGCGACCGGCAGGTCGGTAAAGTCGACCCCGCCGACCTTGATGCGCTCGATCTGCCCCACCGCCACATCGATCATCGCGCCGGTCACGCTGGTCAGCTGGCCCGCGGCCAGTGCCCCCCGCCGTCCGCCCTCGCGCCGGACCAGCCGCTGCAGCGCGAGGTTGCCGACGCTGGACTGCGCGCCGGTATCGACGACGATATCGATGCGGTGCCCGTTTATTTCGGCATTGGACAGGATCATCCGCCCCGCCAGGCGCCGCCCGGTCACGACGATCGCGTCGCGGTCGATCTCGGGTTCGCGCGCGGGGCGGCGCACGCGCTGCGATGCGCGGATATCCATGCGCCCCGCCGCGAAATCGATCAGCAGCTTGTGCTCCTCCAGCGCGTCGATGCCGATCAGGCCGGGGCCGCCGATGTTCAATTGCGAGAAGCTGGGGACGACGGCATCGCCCAGCGCAAGGTCGGTCAGCCGGATGTCGCGCGCATGGTACATGTCGGCCACGACGACCTCCGCCAACCCGACGATGCGCGCGCGCCCGGCGCTGCCGAGTTCGAGGCGCCGAGCGAGTTCGTGCGAGATCACGGTGCGTTCGGCGCCGGTATCGACGACGAAACCGAACGGCCCCTGCCCGCCGATATGCACCGGCAGCGTCATGCGATCGGTGCGGTCCAGTAGGATCGGTTGGACATACAGCGGATCGGTCGACGCCGTCGCCGACGATGGCGCCTCGACGGCGGCGACCGGCGCGGACTGCGCGACGCCGGGCGCCGCGAACGCCAGTGCGGCCAACATGGTGAGGCAACGGACCGTCGATCGCGATCGGCGCATGGCATTTCTCCCTGCCCGATCATGCCACCGTCGGCGGGCGCGCGCAAATGGGGCGAGCAGGGTGCTCGGGGCGCGTGTGGAAAACCGTACCCTCTCTCTCGTGGCTAGAGAGGCGTGCGGAATATCCGTAGCCCTGAGCCTGTCGAAGGGCGCTTCTCGAAGCCGCGCAACGCCCTTCGACAAGCTCAGGGCTACGGCTTTGTGTGGAACCGCTGGGTACGCGAAGCGCGCGGCCGTGCATGCACGCCGCGGGATGGGGCAACCGAACAGGGGCGTCTTCTCGGTCACCCTGTCTGACGACAGGGTTTACGGCCGGTGCGTCTCTGCCTTGGACGTTCCCATCGGCAGCGAAGCGGGGCATCGGTATGCTCGGAAAGCTTGCGGCTCTCCCGGTGGTGGTGGTCTCGGGCAAGGCGCGCACCGTCGTTCAAAGGGCTGGCGCGCCGCGATGCCGGATGACAACGCCCGTCCGTGACCTGCCGGTCACACGGATGCCGCACGCATGCGCGCATCCGCCCATGGAACGAGTGTTCCTTCCGTGGCGGGCCGATCGATCCGGCCACGCCCCCGTATCCACCTGGTTGGTTTGGTCCGCTCGCGCGCCTTCGAACGATTCCGCACCGGCCGCCCCGGCATGCCATCTGGCTCCCCTGCCTTTGACACCGGCCCCCTAGGGGGTGACGGCGGAACGGCAGCCGCGTGGTTCCACTCGAGACCCTCGGCGGTCGCGCAAGGTCCGGGGGAATGACCCCCTGGCTCACGATACGCGCGTCGGGCCGGCGGCTCGAGTGCGGCGTCCGGTGCGCATTGCGGTGGGAATGACCCCGGCCGATCCCGCGCACCCTCTTCCACACTGTCGCCGCCATGGCACGGCGGGGAGGTCCGGCAGGCCGGGCCTGTGCCGCACGCTACATGCCTGCATCGTGCTGCGAGTCGCGGTGTAACCTGATCGGTTCGATGTAGGACAGGGGTTTTTTTCCCGGCCCGACAGAAGGATCTTCCGCGACCTGGCCCGTCAGCGCGCGCGTTCCGCGTAGCGGCGGCTCTGCGCGAGTACGCGCAGGGCATTATAGCCCATGATCCGCTGCACCTGGCCGATGCGATAGCCGCGCGCCAGCAATTCGCCCGTGATCTGCGGCAGCGCGCTGACGTCCTCCATTCCGCGCACGCCGCCGCCGCCGTCCCAATCCGCGCCGATGCCGCAATGCTCGTACCCGACCAGGTCGATGCAATGGATCAGAGCCGCCATGAACATAGAGAAATCGGCGTCCTGCAGAATATCTCCGGACGCGGTCAGCGCCGTCCATTCGTCGGCGATCGCGCGTTGTTCCGCCGGGGAAAGCTCTGCCCAGCGGTCCATTCGATCGTAGAGCGCCGAGCGCGCGGGGCTGACGTTGAAGCGGTTCAGGAACACGCTGTTGATCTGCAACACACCGCCCTTTGCCGCGAGCGCGCGGATGCGTGCATCGTCGAGATTGCGCGGATGATCGTATAGCGCCCTGACACCCGAATGGCTGGCGATGACCGGCGCGGCCGACAGCGCGAGAATCTGATCGAACGCCGCGTCCGATGCATGGCTGACGTCGATCACCATCCCCAGCCGGTTCATCTCCGCCACCCACCGCCGCCCCAGCGGCGACAGGCCCCCCCAGCGTACCGGCCCGCCCGCGCTGTCGCCGAGTTGGTTGCCCCGGTTGTGGACCGGCCCGGCCATCGTCACACCGCGATCGCGCCAATGCGCGAGGAGCGACAGATCGTCGCCGACCGGATAGCTGTTCTCGACCGATATGAAGACCACCCGCCTGCCCCTCGCGGCGATGCGCCAGGCATCGTCGGGTCGGCGGGCAATCTCCATCGCGTCGGCATGGTTGCCCACCACCCGGTGGATCGCATCGAGCCGGCGCGCAGCGTAGGCGCGGGCCGCGGCATAACCCGAATTGTCCAGTCCGCCCTCCTGCGGCACATAGACGACCCACCAGCCCCCATCGAGACCGCCGTCGCGCATGCGGGGAAGATCGACGTGGCTGAGATCCGTCGCGAAACTATGCCGAACGGCGATCGACCACCCCGGCCGGTCGAAATGCACCGGCGTATCGAGATGGGTGTCCAGAACCACGAGCCGTTCGTGGATGGCGGCAGGATCGTTCGACGGTGCCGTCGACGTCGGTGTCGTGGCTGGGCTGCACGCCGCAAGGGCGACCACGCACAAGGCAAGCATGTGTCTCATCCGGCCGAGAGTAACAGGCCCGCGCCAGATGAAAAGCGTGCCGGCTAGCCCATCGCCGCCCTGACGAGCGCATTCTCGACCTCGGCGAGGATGGCGTCGTCGGTCGCTTCGCTGCCCACGCTCTCGCGCCCGATGAGGACCAGCACGGGCACGGCCAAGGGGCTGATGCGGGTCAGCGCCTTGTGCACCATCGTCGGCACCGCCCGTTCGATGAGGTCGCCCAGCCGGCCGACATCGGTCAGGCGCGCGCGCGCGTCCGCCCAAGCCGCCTCGATCAGCAGGTGGTCGGGCTGGTAGCGCATCAGCACATCGTAGATGAGGTCGGTCGAGAAGGTGACCTGCCGCCCCGTCTTCTTCTGCCCCGGATGCTGGCGCTCGACCAGGCCGCCGATCACCGCGACCTCGCGGAACGCGCGTTTGAGGAGGTTGGACTGCTTGACCCAATCGACGAACTCGTCGGTCATGATGGTGGCGGAAAGGAGCGCGGCAGGATCGGTGACGGGCTTGAGGCTCCACATCGCCAGGGCGTAGTCGGTGCCCTGGAAGCCGAGCGGCTGCAGGCCCGCGCGCTCCATCCGCTTGGTCAGCAGCATGCCCAGCGCATTGTGGGCGTTCCACCCTTCGAACGGATACATGACCACATAATGGCGGCCCTCGTGCGGGAAGGTTTCGACCAGCAGCTGGTCCGGGCGCGGCAGGATGGAGCGATCGGACTGGACGGTCAGCCACTCGGCGACGTCCTTCGGGAAGTCGCGCCATTCCGCGGGATCGGACAGCATGCGCCGCACGCGGTCGGCGAGGTTGGCGGTGATCGCGAGGCGCGTGCCAACATAGGTGGGGATGCGCGCGGGCTTGGCGGAGGCGCGCACGAGCAGGTCCATGTCCTTGACCCCCTCCACCTCCAGGCTGATGCCCGAGAAGTAGAAGGTGTCGCCGGGCACGAGCGTGGAGGCGAAATACTCCTCGACCGTGCCGAGCTTGCGCCCGTTGCGAAAGCGTACGTTGAGCGAGGGCGCGTCGACGATGATGCCGGCGTTCATGCGATGCTGCAGCACGAAGCGCGGGCCGGCGATGCGCCATTTTCCCGGACCGGCCGGCGCGAGGCGGCGGAAGCGGTCATAGGCTTTCAGCGCATAGCCGCCGTCGCGCACGAACCCGAGCGTGCGGTCGAACGCTTCGCGGGTGAGCGCGGCATAGGGCAGGGTGGAGGTGACTTCGCGGTATAGCCCCTCCTCTTCGAAGGGCGCCGCGCAGGCGGTAGCGGTAATGTGCTGCGCCAGCACGTCGAGGCTGCCGGGCCGGAACTGGTCGGGGTCGCGCTCGCCCGCGTCGACCGCGTCGAGCGCGGCCCTGGACTCCAGCCATTCAAAGCGGTTGCCCGGCACGACGAGCGCGCGGGACGGCTCCTCCAGCCGGTGGTTGGCGCGGCCGATGCGCTGGATGAGGCGCGACGCGCCCTTCGGCGCGCCCATCTGGATGACGCAATCGACATCGCCCCAGTCGAGCCCCAGGTCCAGGCTGGCGGTGGCGACGAGCGCGCGGATCCGACCCGCGGCCATCGCCTCCTCGACCTTGCGCCGCGCCTCCACCGACAGGCTGCCGTGGTGGATGCCGATGGGCAGGCCCTGGTCGTTCGACTTCCACAGCTCCTGGAAAATCAACTCGGCAAGGCCGCGGGTGTTGGTGAAGATGATCGTCGTGCGGTTGCGCTCGATCTCGCGCATGACCGCGGGCACGGCATATTTGCCCGAATGGCCGAACCAGGGGACGCGGTTTTCGGGCAGCAGTATTTCGATGCTGGGGTCCGCGCCCGGCTCGCCTTCGATCAGCGCCACCGAATCGATGTCGCCGCCGGGCGCGAGCCAGCCTCGCCAGTCGTCGGGCACGGCGACGGTCGCGGACAGCGCGACGCGGCGCAGCGCCGGGCGATGGGCCTGCAACCGCGCCATGCACAGCTGGAGGAGGTCGCCACGCTTGCCGGTGCCAAAGGCATGCACCTCGTCGATGACGATGGTCTCGAGCGCGCTGAAATAGTGCGCGCTGTCCTCGTGGCTCAGCAGCAGGCTCAGCGATTCTGGTGTCGTCAGCAACAGGTCGGGCGGCTTCGCCTTTTGCCGCGCGCGCCGGTCGGCGGGGGTATCGCCGGTGCGCGATTCGACGCGGATGGGCAGGCCCATTTCCTCGATCGGGACGATGAGATTGCGGCGGACGTCGTTGGCGAGTGCCTTCAATGGGCTGATGTACAATGTGTGCACGCCGCGGCTGGAGCCGCGGGCCGCGAGGTCGATGAGGCTGGGGAGGAACCCCGCCAGCGTCTTGCCCGCCCCGGTCGCGGCGACGAGCAGGGCGTGCCGGCCGGCCGCCGCCGCCGCGATCATCCCCTCCTGGTGCGCACGCAGCCGCCAGCCGCGCTGCGCGAACCAGGCCGCGAAGGGTTCGGGAAGGTCCGGAGGCGCCGGCGTCAGGGCTGATGCTTTTCGCGCCGCTCGGTCTCGATGCTGTCGCGCAGGTCGTGCGCCGCCTGCTCGGTCGTGGCTGTTTCGCGCGGGCTCTGCCTGTTGCGCAGCAGCGCCCACAGGATCACCAGGGCGAACAGGATCGGACCCCCGATCGTGACGAAACTCCACCATTCACCGGACATAGGATCGCATCCTCAATAACGACAGATGGGTGCGTAACGGTTGGCGGGCGAAGCGTATCCGTCGCTTGGAACGGAGCGGCGCGCACCCCATCTAGCAACCATGGCCAGCCTTGCGATCCCTCCCACCGGCGGCAGCCGCTACGGCCGGTGGCTCGAGCCGCGGCGCGAGGGGCTGTACGTTCCAGCCATCGACGCCTGGATCGATCCGTCGATCCCGGTGGCGCGCGCGCTGGTCACGCATGGCCATGCCGACCATGCGCGCGGCGGGCATGGCCAGGTGTGGGCGACTCCCGAGACGCTGGCGATCATGAACGTCCGCTATGGCGACCAGACCGCGGGGCATGCGGCGCCGATCGGCTATGGCGAGCGCATCGACCTGGGGAGCGGCGTCACCGCCTCCTTCCACCCCGCGGGTCATGTGCTGGGTTCCGCACAGATCGCGCTGGAATGCGGCAGGGAACGGATCGTCGTGTCGGGCGACTATAAGCGCCGGTCCGACCCCACCTGCGCGCCTTTCGAGGTGTTGCCGTGCGACGTGTTCATCACCGAGGCGACCTTCGGCCTGCCGGTGTTCCGCCACCCGCACACCGCGGACGAGGTGGCGAAGCTGCTGGCGGCGCGGGAAGCGAACCCGGACCGTTGCATCCTGGTCGGCGCCTATGCGCTCGGCAAGGCGCAGCGGCTGATCGGGGAGCTGCGCGATGCGGGCTACGACCGGCCGATCTATATCCACGGCGCGCTTGCCCGGCTGACCGAACTCTATGCCGAGCATGGCGTGCGGCTGGGAGAAATCGTCCATGTCGCGGGGCTGCCCAAGACGGCGCTGATGGGTGAGATCGTCATCGCGCCACCCTCCGCGCTCGCCGATCGCTGGTCGCGGCGGCTGCCCGATCCGATCACGGCCATGGCCTCGGGCTGGATGCGGGTGCGCCAGCGCGCGCGGCAACGCGGCGTCGAGCTGCCACTGATCATCTCCGATCACGCCGACTGGGACGAGCTCACGCAAACCATCCAGGAGGTCGCGCCCCGGGAGGTGTGGGTGACGCACGGCCGTGACGACGCGCTGGTCCACTGGTGCATGACCCGCCAGATCAAGGCGCGCGCGCTGCACCTGGCGCATTACGACGACGAGGACGATTAGCGGGCCGGTACGCCCGGCGTGCGGCGCGCGCTTTCGATCCGGATCGGCGCGGCGATCATCTGTCCGCGCATGACGCCCTCTCCCGCGGCGGGATCGGCAGGCGCGGCCAATATCCGGCGCACGATATCCATGCCCTCGACCACGCGGCCGAACGCGGCGAATCCGTCGGGGTCGCCGCCCGGCGCGCCCGCATCCAGGCTGACCAGATCGCCGACGGTGATGAAGAAATCGCCGCGCGCCGAACCGGGTGCGGCGCGCGCGAGGCTGATCGTGCCGTCGGTGTGGCTGAGGCCGGTGCGGCTGGTAGGCTCGTGCGCGATCGGCGGCAGCGTGCGCGCGGGCGCGTTGCGCGTGCCGAACTGCACCAGGCCATAGCCCGGGCTGACGTTCATCGCGCGATAGAAGACGGTGCCGTCAAGCTTGCGCTGATCGACATAGCGCAGGAAGGCGGCGGTCGAGAGCGGTGCGCGCTCGCTTTCGAGGTCGAGAACGATCGGGCCCAGCGCGGTGATGAGCGTAACGCGCACGGTGGCGAATTGCGGTGCTGGCGCGGGTACCGGAGCGTCGACGGTTGTCTGTGCGAGCGCGGGCGCGGGCGCGGCGAGGCCGAGCAGGGCGGCGGCGAGATAGCGGATCATGCGGGCATCATTAGCCGCGCCGTCCCGAACGGCAAGCGTTCGCTCAGCGGCCGATCGCCTTCGCGCGCCGCCGCGCGACGCTGGAGCCGATGCCCATGGCCTCGCGGTATTTGGCGACCGTGCGCCGCGCGACCTCGCACCCGTCCTTTGCCAGCAGCTCGACGATAGTGTCGTCGGAGAGGATGGCGGTGCCGTCCTCGGCATCGATCAGCGCCCTGATGCGTGCCTTCACCGCCTCGGCGGACATGCCACCTTCGCCGTCGACCGCCATGACCCCGCTGGTGAAGAAATATTTGAGCTCGAACAGGCCGCGCTCGCAGTGGAGATATTTGTTACTGGTGACGCGGCTGACCGTCGATTCATGCATGCCGATCGCATCGGCTACCCGGCCCAGCGTCAGCGGTTTCAGTGCGGAGACGCCGTGCAGGAAAAACCCCTCCTGCTGTTTTACCAGCTCGGTCGCGACCTTGACGATGGTTTGCTGGCGCTGGTCGAGCGCTTTCACCAGCCAGTTGGCGGATGCGAGCTGTTCGGTCAGCCAGCTCCTGGCCGCGCTCCTGCCCTTGCCCGCCGCGGCCTGCAGCTCGGCATGATAGCGGCGGTTGACCAGCACGCGCGGTAACGTCGCGCCGTTGATCTCGATCGCCCAGCCGTCCTTCGCGCGCCGCACGAACAGGTCGGGCACCACGCTGCGCGCATCGTCCGCGGCGAAACGCAGGCCGGGCTTGGGGTCGTAGCCGCGCAGTTCGCGGATCATGTCCGCCATATCCTCCTCATCCACGCCGCAGCGTTTGCGCAGGGCCGCAATCTGTCCGCGCGCCAGCATGTCGAGGTTATCGATCAGCATCGCCATGCACGGGTCGTAGCGATCGACCTCGCGCGCCTGCAGCGCCAGGCATTCGGCCAGGCTGCGCGCCCCGATGCCGGTCGGATCGAAACGCTGGACGATGCCCAGCACCTCCTCGATCCGGCGCGCGGGCACGCCCAGCCGCTCGGCGAGTTCGGCTACACCGGTGTCGAGGTAGCCGGCGTCGTCGAGCGATTCGATCAGCGCGATCGCGATGGCCAGATCCTCGCCGCGCAGCGCCGATCCCGCCTGCTCGGTGAGATGTTCGCGCAATGTCGGCGCGGCGCCGCCGAAACTGTCGAAATCGACCGCCTCGCCGCCCCCCGCGCTGCCGCCGTCGCCGGCATTGAAGCTGAGGTCGGGTTCGCGTGGTTCCTCCGCCGCGGCGGGCTCCCACGACGCGTCGCTGGCGCTGTCGTGGTGGAAGGTGTCGGCGGCGAAGTCGGCGTCGAGCCCGCCACCTGCATCGAGCCCCTCGCCCAGCTGGCGATCGGTCGCGACCGCGCTGTCGTCGGCGGCCGCGGCGGCGGTCTCAGCGCCCTCGCGGCCGTCCTCCAGCAGGGGATTTCTGGCAAGCTCCTCCGCCAGCACGCCTTCGAGTTCGAGGTTCGACAGCGCGAGCAGGCGAATCGCCTGCTGCAGCTGCGGCGTCATCACCAGCGATTGCGATTGCCTGAGGTCGAGGCGCGGAGCGAGGGACATCGGGTCGGGTTAGAGCGTGAAGCCTTCGCCCAGGTACAGCCGGCGCACCTCGGCATCCGCGACCAGTTCCTGCGGGCTGCCGGCGAACAGCACGCGCCCATCGTAGATGATGCAGGCGCGATCGACGATATCGAGCGTCTCGCGCACATTGTGATCGGTGATCAGCACGCCGATGTCGCGTGTTTTCAGCTCTTTCACGAGATCGCGGATGTCGGAGATGGATATGGGATCGATACCCGCGAAGGGTTCGTCGAGCAGCATGATCGACGGGTCCGCTGCCAGCGCGCGCGCGATCTCGCAGCGCCGTCGCTCGCCGCCCGACAGCGCCATGGCGGGCGAGGCGCGCAGTCGCGTCAGCCCGAATTCCTCCAGCAACTGTTCCAGCCGCGCGCGCCGGGCCAGCTTGTCCGGCTCCACCAGTTCGAGCACCGCGCTGATATTCTTCTCGACTGAAAGTCCGCGGAATATCGACGTTTCCTGCGGCAGATAGCCAAGGCCCAGGATGGCGCGGCGGTACATCGGCAGCGCGGTGATATCCTCGCCGTCGAGCATGATGCGCCCCGAGTCCGGTTTGACCAGGCCCATGACCGAATAGAAACAGGTGGTCTTGCCCGCCCCGTTCGGGCCGAGCAGGCCGACGACCTCGCCGCGGCCGACCGAGAGCGACACGTCCGACAGCACGCTGCGCTTGTCGTAGCTTTTGGCCAGGCTGACGACGCTCAACCCGCGCAATGCCGCGCCGGTGTCAGCCAAAGCCGGCCGGTCGATTACCGCGCTGTCGTTCATGCACGCCCATCCTCGCCGGCACCGTGCCGGGCACTGCGATGGGTCTGGCAGGATGTTTGCATGGAAATCAACCCATGCCGCGCGCGCGCGTGCTAATTCCGGTCCGGAACGGTGAAGCGGCCGGTCACGCGGCCACCCTGGCTGCTGACGCTGCCGGGCGCCGAACCGGCAACGGGGCTGCCGCGCCCATCGACGCTGGCGCGGCCCGAGTTGAGGTCGATGACCATGCGTCCGCCGTTGAGGCGATTGGCCCCCTGGGTCAGCTGGACGTTGCCGATCATGGTGATCAGGCGCCGGTCGAGGTCGTAGATCGCGCTGTTGCCGGTCGCCCGGTCGCCGCCCTTGGCCACGGTGACGCCGCCGACGGCATCGATCCGATTGACGTCGACCCCGGATGCATCGCTGTATGCGACAGTCATGCGCGCCGCGGTCAGCCGCAGCCCCGCCTGTTCGACGACGACATTGCCGGAAATGAGCACGCGGTCCGCGCGCGACTGCACCTCGATCGCGTCGGCCGAAAAGTCGACCGGCGCGTTGCTGTTGTGGTTCACCAGTGCCTGCGCGGCGGCACTGTCGGTCGAGCCGGTGCCGACGAGAAGCGCGGCACTCAGCGCGAAGCCGCCGAACCCTGCGAGCAGCGACATAGGCCAGTTGAACATCTTCATCGATCGAACCCCTGGTTGATGCGCAGCCGCGCATTGCCGCTCAGCCGCACGACGCGCGCCTGGAGATCGGCGGAAATGCGGTCGGCCGTAAATCGACCGATGGGCAGCGTCCCGGAGACGCCGCGCCCGCTCGCCAGCGTGCGCTGTTTCAGATCGAAGTCGACGTCGGCGGTGGCGAGGCGATAGCCGTCGGCGGCGACGAATCGCACCGGCCCATCGACCATCACCCGATCGCGCGGCGGATCGTACATCGCGCGGTCGGCATCGAACGTCGCCGGACCGTCCTGCATGACCAGCATCGCCGACAGTCCCGTCAAACGTACGATGGGATCCGCTGCGCTGCGCTGGATCGCGTTGCGGGCGGACAGGGTGAACGGACGACCGTTCGCATCGCTGCCGGTGTAGCGCGCCGCATCGACGCGCAGCCGCTGCGGCGCGATCTCGATCGCGTCCTTGGCGAGGAGGAAGCCGATCTCGCTGCGCTGCGCGAACGGCGCGAACACAAGCACGGCGGCGAGCGCGCCGACCAGGCTGGGCAGGATCACCGCCAGGCTGCGCACGACTCGGTCATGCGCGCCGCCCGCCGCGGCCCAGCTCTGGCGCTTGCTGCGCTCGACCTCGGCGAGAACCGACATGTCCGTCAGCCGTGCGCGAAAATGTCGATGTCGGGCCAGCCCGCAAGGTCGAGCCGCGCGCGCATCGGCAGGAAGTCGAAACAGGCCTGCGCGATGGCGGTGCGCCCCTCACGCGCCAGTTTGAGGTCGAACCCCGCCTTCAGCGCGTGCAGATGGCGCACGTCGCTCGCGGCATAATCGCGCTGCGCCTCGCTGATCTCCGGCGCGCCCCAGTCGCTCGACTGCTGTGCCTTGGAAAGGTCCTGCCCCAGCATCTCGCGCACCAGTTCCTTCAACCCGTGCCGGTCGGTGTAGGTGCGGGTCAGGCGGCTCGCGATCTTGGTGCAGTAGACGGGGCCCGCTTCGACGCCGAGATAGCGTTCGATCGCGGCGAGATCGAAGCGCGCGAAATGGTAGATTTTGATGCGCGCGGGGTCGGCGAGCACGGCGCGCAGGTTGGGCGCGGCATAGGTGCTGCCAGGTGAGAAACGCACCAGATGCTGGTCGGGCCCGCCGTCGCTGATCTGTACGAGGCAGAGCCGATCACGCCCCGGCACCAGGCCCATCGTCTCGGTATCGACCGCGACCGCGCCGGGTCCCAATGCACCCTCGGGAAGGTCTTCTTCATGGAAATACACTGCCATCCACCCGCTCTTAGGCGAACTGCCGCAGCGCCTCAATGGTGGGCAAAAGGCAGCGCGCCGGGCGCGGGCGAGGGGGGGCGGGGGGAGCCGTGCCATGCGAACGACGGGCGGACGCGGCGCGGACAAGTTATCGCTTCGCAAAAGCGTGCTTTTACTCTATGTTGCCGTCAGGCGCGGAAACTGTTTCCGGGACTCGTGGCACCCTATTCCCGTCCGTTCGGGGTGGTTGACCAGATTATGCGGAACGGAAATCTGGTGTTGAAAAGCGCATGAGTTTTGATCGGGAGCGTCGCGGCGGCGGCAAGGGTAGCAAGCGCGGCGGCAAGCGCGACGATTTTGGGGGCGGCGATTTCTACGGCGGCGGTGGCGGATTCGGCGAGCCCCCGCGCGGTGGCGGTTTCGGCGGCGGCGACTTCGGCGGCGGCGGCCCGCGTGGCGGATTTGGCGGCGACCGTGGCGGCTTCGGCGGCGGCGACCGGCCGGGCGGCGGGGGCGGCTACCGTCCCGGTGGCGGTGGTTTCGGTGGCGGTGATCGCGGCGGCGGTGGCGGCGGTTTCAACCGTGGCCCGCGTCCGCAGATGCCGGCGCAGGTCGTTGGCGAGGGCACCGGCACGGTCAAATTCTTCAATTCGGAGAAGGGTTTCGGCTTCGTCGCGCGCGACGACGGCGGCGAGGATGTGTTCGTGCACATCAGCGCGGTCGAACAGGCGGGCCTGACGGGCCTTGCATCCAACCAGACGCTCGCGTTCACGCTCGTCGACCGCAACGGCCGCATCTCGGCGACCGACCTCAAGATCACCGGCGAACATCTCGCGGTCGACGCTCCGGCTGAACGGCCCGCGCGCGCGCGCCGCCAGCTGACCGGCGAGCGCGCATCGGGCGAGGTCAAATTCTTCAACAGCTCGAAGGGCTTCGGCTTCATCAAACGGGACGACGGCGGCGCCGATTGCTTCGTGCATATCAGCGCGGTCGAACGGGCCGGAATGCACGCGCTCAACGAGGGCGACCGGGTCGATTTCGATATCGAGGTCGACGATCGCGGCAAATATTCCGCGGTGAATCTGGCCGCCGGCGGATGATCCCCTCGCCCGACGGTCGACCGACCTGACGCAAGGAAAAGGCCCGGAGCAGCGATGCTCCGGGCCTTTTCCTCGTGCTACCGCAGCGGTCAGTCGCGCGGGCTTGGCACCGTGACGATGGGCGGCGGCATCGATCCGGATGCGGCTTCGCCCTCCTCCATCGGCGGGGCGATATCCGCGCTCAGCTTGTAGGCGCCGCCGTCGTTGCCCAGCGGGCTGACGCGGATTACGACCTCTCCATCGGTCTGGTAGGTGATGCGCAGCCGGCTGTTGAGGCCGTCCTCCTCGCCGCCGCCGTCATCGTTGCTCGCCGAGACGCTGTAGCCCAGCGCCGACATGGCACCGGCCTCGACGAACGGATCGAACTCCTCCGAATCGAGCTTGATCAATATCTCCTGACCCGCGCGCCCCGCTAGCGTGTAAAGGCGATAGGGGCGGCCGCTCTCGCTGATGTCGGTCGCATAGTCGGACGGGATGGTGGGGTCGTCGATGCCCAGCGTGCCCGATACCTCCTGGCCCAGCGTCAGCGCGACCGGCGCAGGCGGCGGCGGGGGCGGGGGCAGGCGCTTGAGCGAGACAGAGAAGCGTCCCGCGCCATCCTCCGCGAGTGCCTTGGCATGGATGACATAGCTGCCCGCCTCGCGCAGCGTCGCCACCAGCCGGCTGTTGAGCCCGTCCTCCTCGCCCGCGCCATCGTCGTTGGAGGCGAGCATGGTGTAGGTGCAGCCGTCCATGCGGCCGATCTCGACCAGCGTGTCGAAATCGTCGGCCTGCATGGTCACCTCGACGCGGGTGCCGGCGTCGGCGGTGAAGCGATAGGCGCGGATGCGCGGGTCGGGCGCGGCGCACTGTCCGTTGCCCGGGCCGGCGATCTCCCCCTGCAGCGTCTGGCCGAACCCGATAGTCGCCGGACCGGCGGGCTGCCGGCGATTCTGGGCCTGGCCCGGCGCCGCCAGCGCGAGCGCGGCCGCGCCCATCATGATTCCCGCCATCTGTCGCATCATCGTCCGCACCCCCTGCTTGCCGGACCGCCTCACGATGCCGGATCATGCGCCATGCTAGACCAGAAAAACGGGCATCGCCAACCCCGTTCAGCTCGCCATCGCCGCGAGCGTCGCGATCAGGTCGGCCTCATGCGCGGGCTTGTCGCGGCGGATGCGCGATATGCGCGGAAAGCGCATGGCGACACCGGATTTATGCCGTTTGGAGGCATGGATCGAATCGAACGCGACCTCGAACACCAAGCTTTTCTCGACCTCGCGCACCGGCCCGAAACGCGCCAGCGTGTGATCGCGCACGAACTTGTCGAGGCCCTTCAATTCCTCGTCGGTGAAGCCCGAATAGGCCTTGCCCACCGGCAGCAGCTCGCCGCCCGCGCCCGGGTCCGCGGTCCAGCAGCCGAAGGTATAGTCGCTGTAGAAGGAGGAGCGCTTGCCGCTGCCGCGCTGCGCGTACATCAGCACGCAGTCCGCGGTCAGCGGATCGCGTTTCCACTTGTACCACAGGCCGACGCGCCGCCCCGCGACGTAGGGGGAATCGCGGCGTTTGAGCATCACCCCCTCGATCTCGGCATCGCGCGCCGCGGCACGGATGGCGGCGAGCTCGTCGAAGCTGCCGGCGTCGATCAGCGCGGACAGGTCGAAACGATGCGCGGGCAAGGCGGGAACGAACGCCTCCAGCCGCGCACGCCGTTCCGTCCAGCCCAAAGGGCGCAGATCCTCGCCTGCGATCTCAAGCGCGTCGTACAGCCGCACGAACGCTGGCGCATCGCGTAGCATCGCCGCGCTGACGACCTTGCGGCCCAGCCGCTGCTGCAGCGCGTTGAAGCTCGCCGCCCCGCCCTCCGCCCCACCCTGCACCGTGCCGCGCACGAGCAGTTCGCCGTCGAGCACGGCGTCGACCAGGAAATCGGCGGCGACCTCCGGGAAGGCGGCTGTGATGTCATCTCCGCCGCGGCTGTAGAGCCGCGTCTCGCCGCCACGCCGCACGAGCTGGATGCGGATGCCGTCCCATTTCCATTCGGCGGCATAGTCCGCGAGGTCGACCACCGTCTCCTCGAGCGGGTGGGCGAGCATGAACGGCCGGAACAGCGGCTGCGCGCTGAGGTCGGGCAGCGGTTCGCGGCCCTCGGCCCAGGCGAACAAAGGGGCGTACGGCGGTTTCAACGCATGCCAGATCTCCTCGATCTGATCTACGTCGCGCCCGAACGCCTGGGCGACCGCGGTGCGGGCGAGCCGGCCCGACACGCCGACGCGCATCCCTCCCGTCGTCAGCTTGATGAGGGCATAGCGCGCGTTCGCATCGATCCGGTCGAGCATGTCGGCCAGCAGGCCCGCGCCCTCGCCGCGCTTCGCCGCCTCCATGCGCCCAATCGCCTGCGCCAGGCCAATGTCCTCGGGCGGCGCATCGCGCGCGGGCCACAGCAACGCGACGGTCTCCGCGGTATCGCCAACATAGTCGCGGCTCATGCGGAACAGCACGGGATCGACGCGCTCCTCGATCATCGCGCGCACAACATTGGGTTTTACCGCCGGCAGATCCACCTCGCCGGTCAGCGCGGCGAGCGCCCAGCCGCGGTCGGGATCGGGCGTCGCGAGCAGATAGTCGCCGATCAGCTTGAGTTTCGCGTTGCGGCTGCCGGTGTAGATCAGCCGGTCCACCAGTTCGGCGAAGCGTTTCATGCGCTCGCCAGCCGGCGCGCGCGGACGTGGTCGGCGAGCTGGCGCGCGGCGCGGTTCTTGGCCTTTGCCTCGACCTCTATATCGCACCAGGCGAGATGGTCGGCGACAAGATCGTTGACCGACAGGTTCCACATCATCGTCGAATGCGCGCGCAGTTCCGCCTTGCCGAAGCCCGCGTTGATCAGTTCGTCGAAATCGGGGAGCTCGTCGGCGATCGGCACGTCGTACAGCGCCTCGGGCGAGACCGAGATATGCGCGGCGGGGCGCGTGCCGCGCCAGCTGTCGACGATCCGCCCGACGCGCGGATCAGCCGCCGTCAGATATTCCCCGCGCGAATGCAGCCAGTGGTGGTGGAAATCGGCGACCACCGCGCAGGCATCGCCGACCCGCAACAGATCGTCCAGCCCGAAACTATATTCGTCATTCTCCAGCGTGAGCAGCGCCAGCGCTTCCGCCGGCATCGCCGCCAGCCCCCGCCGCAGCCCATCCACGCCCGCGCCGCCCGCCCCGCCATGCACGTTGATATGCGCGCCGTGGGGGTGCCAGCCGCCGCCATAGCCCATCAGCGCCATCTGCCGGACATGGTCCATGATATCGACGACGGCGTTGGCATAGGCATCGGGACGCATCGTCGCGACCACCGCATGCTGACCGGGATGCATCGACAGGCGCACGTCGCGCGCGCGGGCCAGCGCGCCGATCTCGTCCAGCCGCCGCTCGATCAGCCGATCGAGGTCGGCGTCCGCCCAAAAGGCGGATGCCGCGGGGTGCGACCAGCCCGGGAACATGCCCGACTGGATGCGAAACATGCGCTCCTCAGGGGGCAGCGCGGCAACGAAACGGATCTGCGCCTCCAGTGCATCGAGATTGTGGCGCGCGATGCTCGCTAGCCGGTCGAATGCGGCAGCCGGAGTCTGTCGCGTCAGCCAGGCGATGGTGGTGGTGCGGAAAGAGTGCCGGGCCTGCTCTTCAGGCTCGTCGAGCAGCAGCTGGCAGCAGATGCCGAGCCGGCCGTCCTCCTGTCCGCCATGAGGATGCACGCGGGCAGGGGGTGGATCGGTTGTCACTGCGGTTCCTCTACACCCGCGCACCAGCAGGCGAACAGACAACCGCCTCGACCCGGAATCGTTTCGCGGCGGCGCTAGACGAGGCCCAGCGCGCCGACGGCGAGCACGGCACCGATGGTGAGCAATAACGCCGAGATGCCCGCGCGCAGAACCGGCGAGCGTGCGGGCAGCAGCGGCGCGGCCATCACCGCCGCCATCATGCCGGAAGCCCCGCCGATCGCCGACCACACGGGTTCCCGCGTCCACGCGGCCACGGCCAGGATGAGGAACGGCGCGCTTTCGCTCAACTGCGCGGCGAGGAGGAGGATGAAGGCCGATACGGGCGCGCGGGCCGCGCGCGCATCGGCGTCCATCGCGGCACGCACCGGCCATAGCGCGCCCGCGCCGGCGAAGAGGAGGGCGAGCGCGAGGAACAGCAGCATGCCGGGCCCCCGCACCTGCGCGCCGATCCACGCGCCGCCGCTTGCCGCGACACCGGCCGCGGCGATGGCCGAGAGGAGCACGAGCGGCAGCGCCGCGCGGGCGCGATCGCGGACGAGCCCAGCGCCAAGCGTCCACCAGCGGCCACCCAGCGCGGCGAGCGCGGCACCGATCAATGTGGTCATCAAAGCCGCCATGCGGACGGGCCTAGCCGCGCGGGCCTAGGAACCAAAACGCACCGCGACCGATGCGAGCAGCGCGGCTTGCGCCTGCGCGTGCACCGGCTCGAGCGTGACCGCGTCGTCGAGCGCATCGAGGTAGCAGAGCAGGCGGGCGCCGGCGGCGTCGCGCGCCAGCGCCGATTCGAGTTGCCCGGCGATACCGGCGACGGCCCCGAAGCCATGCGTCTGCGCGACGGTGCGGATGGCGTCGATCCGCTCCACCAGTTGCCGGGGGGCCAGCGCGGCACGATTGCTGGCGACGGCGGCGATGCGTCCGTGCAAGTCCTCGCGGATCGCGGCGGCACGGGCTTCGGTCATCGCCATGGGTCTGCACTCCGGCTGGAAGCGGCCATGGTGCGCGCAAGCGGTTAAGGGCTCGCTAACGCCCTCGCCCCACGCGGCACCTTGACAATAGAGGGGCGTCGCGCCAATGCGCGCCGACTTGCGGGCAGCTTCGCGGCTGCCCCTTTTTCGTTTCAGCCGTCAGTTCCGAAGGATATTGGCCATGGCCAAGCCGACCACCGTCAAGATCAAGCTCGTCAGCACCGCCGATACCGGCTTCTTCTACGTCACCAAAAAGAACCCGCGCACGCAGACCGAGAAGATGTCGTTCAGCAAGTACGACCCCGTCGTGCGCAAGCACGTCGAGTTCAAGGAAGCCAAGATCAAGT
>CBDUBN010000001.1:0-58294 GCA_965365395.1 uncultured Sphingomonas sp. | reverse complement strand
GTCCGGTCACGAACATGTAGCTCGAATCCTTCACCATGAAGATGAAGTCGGTCATTGCCGGCGAATAGACCGCGCCCCCCGCGCACGGCCCCATGATCAGGCTCAGCTGCGGCACGACACCGCTTGCCAGCACGTTGCGCTGGAACACCTCGGCGTAGCCGCCCAGGCTCGCGACGCCCTCCTGGATGCGCGCACCGCCCGAATCGTTGAGGCCGATGACCGGCGCGCCGACCTTCATCGCCATGTCCATGACCTTGCAGATCTTCCCCGCGTGCCGTTCGGACAGCGATCCGCCGAATACGGTGAAGTCCTGCGAAAACACATAGACCAGCCGCCCGTTGATCGTCCCCGATCCGGTGACCACGCCGTCGCCCAGCACGACCTGCTCGTCCATGCCGAAATCGACCGCGTTGTGCTCGACGAACATGTCGAGCTCCTCGAACGATCCTTCGTCGAGCAGAACATCCAGCCGTTCGCGCGCGGTCAGCTTGCCTTTGGCATGCTGCGCATCGATCCGTTTCTGCCCTCCGCCCAGGCGTGCCGCGGCCCTGCGGCTTTCCAGTTCGGCGATGGTCGAGGACATGCTGGCTCCGTGCTTTACGCAAGCGTCATTCATCGGATGGTCGCACAATGCAAGCCGCCCCCTTGCCCGCGGAGCAACCAGCTAGGGTCAGGCCGACCAGCCTAGACTTTCACCACGCCCAGCCGGATGAGGTCGCGCGCGCAATCGACGATGCTCTCCCGCGCGGGCCGGGCATGCCAGCCCAGCTTCGCCGCCGCGTGGCCGGCGTCATGCTCGCGCACATGCCCGATCTCGCCTTTCACCTGGCGAATGACAGGGTCGAAATTGGCAAGGACGCGCATCAGCCAGTCGGGGATGCGCCGGGTCGGCACCCGCCGCGCGTCCGGCCCCAGCTCGGCGCGAAGGATCGCCGCGATATCCGCCAGCCACAGGAACGGCCCCGACGCGATGAAGCGCTCGCCGTTTATGTCCGGCGCGGTCAGCAGCTTCACGTGCATGTCCGCCACATCGCGCACGTCCACCACGCCGAAGCCGATGCGTGGCACGCCGGGCATCGCGCCGCTGAGCAGTTTCTTGATCGCCTCGAGCGAGGTGGAAAAGTCGGCGGTCAGCAACGGCCCGAGCACGAGGCTGGGATTGACCGTGCAGAACTCGGGTGCCTCCCCGTGCGCAGCGATCCAGTCGCGCGCGGCGCGCTCGGCGATGGTCTTCGATTTGACATAGGCATAGGCGTCCGGGCTCGATACGTCCGTCCAGTCGGCCTCGGTGAAGCGTGTCTGCGCATGGTGGCCATAACTGATCGCCGCGACCGAGGAGGTCATCACTACACGCTGCACGCCGGCGTCGCGCGCAAAACGCAAGGCACGCAAAGCGCCCTCCCGCGCGGGCACGATCAATTCGTCGTCGCTCTTGGGCTTCTCGGACGGCAGCGGCGAGGCGACGTGCGCGACATGGCTGCACCCCGCAACCGCCTCTGCCCACCCCGCGTCGGACATCAGGTCCGCAGCGTGAAACACGAGCTTGCTGTCGTCCACCCCCAGCCAGCCGCGCACCTCGGCTTCGCGCGACAGGTTGCGGACGGTCGTCGCGACTTCCCACCCTTCCGCGATCGCCTGCCGGATGATGAACCCCGCGATATAGCCCGACCCCCCGGTCACCAGCAATTTGCCCGTCATGCCCGCCTCCCGATCGCATTTCATTACGCAACCGGATGCTAGGGCTGCGGCATGCGCATGGCAATCGCGCTGCTTGCAACCCTCACCCGCGCGGTTAGTTACGCTGGCAAAGCAAGAAGGGGACCATCATGCGCCGTTTCGCCGCCCTATCCGCCGCCCTGCCCGCCATCGCGCTCGCCGCATGCGCCACCGTGCCCCGCGCGCCAGACCCGCAGATCAGCGAGGAGACGCTGCGCACGGTGACGACACAGCTCGCCTCGGACGGGTTCGAAGGGCGCGCACCCGGCACCGACGGCGAACGCATCACCGTCGATTATCTGACCAGCGAATTCGCGCGTGTCGGCCTGCAACCCGGGAACAACGGCCGTTGGACGCAGGATGTGCCGCTGGTGGAGATCAACGCCGCCAACGTCAGCCCGCTCGTCTTCAACACCCCGCGCGGAGCCCAGCGGCTGAGCGTCGGCGACGATTTCGTCGCCAACAGTTTCCGCATAACGCCGCGCACGGACATCCGCGATTCGCAGGTCGTCTTCGTCGGCTACGGCATCAACGCGCCCGAGCGTGGCTGGAACGACTATGCCGGCGTCGACGTGCGCGGCAAGACGGTGGTCGTCCTGGTCAACGATCCCGACTGGCAGACCACGGGCCTCGACGGCCAGTTCGGCGGCCGCGCCATGACCTACTACGGCCGCTGGACCTACAAATATGAGGAGGCCGCGCGCCAGGGTGCGGCCGCCGTACTGATCGTGCATGATACGGAACCCGCGGCCTATGGCTGGAACGTCGTGCGCTCGTCCTGGACCGGCCCCCAATATACGCAGGACGCCGCCGACAACCATATGGACGAAACCCAGGCCAATGGGTGGATCCAGCTGGAACGCGCCCGCGCGCTGTTCTCGGCCGCGGGCCAGGATTTCGACGCCCTGCGCGATGCGGCCCGGCGCCCCGGCTTTCGCGCGGTGCCGCTAACGGGCACGACCGCATCACTCTCCTTCGACAACCGCATCCGCCGCACGCCCTCGCGCAACGTCGTCGGCATCATCCCCGGCCGCACCCGGCCGGACGAATATGTGCTCTACACCGCGCACTGGGATCATCTCGGCCGGTGCGAGGCGAACGCGGCGGGGGACGACATCTGCAACGGCGCGATCGACAACGCCACCGGCACCGCGGCGCTGGTCGCGCTGGCCGAGGCGCACGTCCGCGCCGGCGCGCCCGAACGCACCCTCGTCTTCCTCGCGGTGACGGCGGAGGAGAGCGGCCTGCTCGGCTCCAAATATTATGCCGAAAACCCCATCTTCCCGCTCGCGCAGACGGTTGGCGGCGTGAACATGGATGCGCTGTCTGGCGCGGGGCCTGCGCGCGACATCATCGTCATCGGCGGCGGCAAGAGCGATCTCGACACCTATCTCGCCCGCGCGGTCGCGGCCGAGGGGCGCCGTATCACGCCCGAACCTACGCCGGAGAAGGGCTTCTACTACCGTTCCGATCATTTCAGCCTGGCGAAACTCGGCGTGCCGATGATTTATTTCGATGGCGGCGAAGATCTGGTCGAGGGCGGCACCCCCGCCGGCCGCGCGGTCGCGGAACGCTACACCGAAAACTATTATCACGGCCCCGATGATGAGATCGGGATCATCACCGACTGGCGCGGGATGATGGCCGATCTCCGGCTCTATTATGCGGTGGGCCGCGATCTTGCGATGACCACCGCCTGGCCGAACTGGAACGAGGGAGACGAGTTCCGCGCCATCCGCGACCGCAGCCGCGCAGGGCGGTAGCGGCGCATGGCGGACGATCGCGCCGGCTTCATGACGCAAGGCCCCCTGCCCGAATGGGCACCGCACGACGCGATGTGGATCGGCTTTCCCGCGATCCCGTCGGAATGGGGCGATGCGTTCGACGCCGCGCGCGCGCAGGTCGCGGGCCTCGCCAATGCCCTGTCGGACACCTGCCAGGGCGAGTCCGTGATCCTGGTCTGCAACAGCGAGGCCGATGCGGACGTCGCGCAGGGTCTCGCCGCGCGCGGCGTGCGAGTCATCGTCGAGCCCCTCGGCGACATCTGGCTGCGCGACACCGCGCCGATCATCACCGGCACCGGCCGCGCCCGCCGCGCCGTCGATTTCGCCTTCAACGGCTGGGGCGGCAAATATTGGATGCCGGGCGACGTCGATATCGGCGCGCGCCTCGCCGCCCGCCACGGCTTCCCGCGCGATCCGTTCGACACGGTGCTGGAAGGCGGCGCGATCGACTGGGACGGCGCCGGCCTGTGCGTCACCACCGAACAGTGCCTGCTCAACCCCAACCGCAACCCCGGCTACGGCCATGCGCTGGTCGAATCGATCCTCGACCGCGCGCTCGGCTTCACGCGCATCCTGTGGCTGGGCGACGGGCTCGCCAACGATCACACCGACGGCCATGTCGACAATCTCGCGCGCTGGGTCGCGCCGGGCTTGTTGCTGCTACCTGAAGCCAGCGGAGGCGACGATCCCAACACCGCGGTCTATGCCGATGCGCGCCGGCGGGCGGAGGCGTTCGGCGTCGACATCGTCACCCTGCCCTCGCCGGGCCGCGTCGAGATCGGCGGCGCGGTCGTGCCGGCAAGCTATATGAACTTTCTGATCGGCAACCGCGTCGTCGCCGTGCCCGCCTACGCCACCCGCTGGGACGATGCCGCCGCCGCGGTCCTCGCCGATCTCTTCCCCGATCGGCGCGTCGTCCAGCTCCCCTCGGACGCCATCCTGTCGGGTGGCGGCAGCTTTCACTGCTGCAGTCAGCAGATCCCGGCCTAGCCGCCAGCGACCTGCCGATGCCGCTCGGCATAGCGCGCGCGGTCGGCGTCGCTGCGCGTATCGGCGCAATGGTGACAGCGTCGCCCTTCGAGATAGAGCGCATGCTCCCGGTCCGCCGCGCTCAGCGGCATTCGGCAGGCCCGGCACAGGCTATGCCCGCCTTCCGCAAGCCCGTGCCCGACGCTCACCCGCTCGTCGAAGACGAAACAGCTGCCCTGCCAGCGGCTTTCCCCGGCGGGCACCTGCTCCAGATAGGCGAGGATGCCGCCCGCGAGGTGCACCACGTTGTCGAAGCCCTCGCGGCGCAGCAGCGCGGTCGACTTCTCGCAGCGGATGCCCCCGGTGCAGAACATCGCCACCCGTTTTCCCTCCAGCGCCGCACGGTTCGCGCGCAGCCAGTCGGGGAACGCGCTGAAACTGCGCGTGCCGGGATCGATCGCGCCGGCGAAGCTGCCGATCGCCACCTCATAATCGTTGCGCGTATCGACGAGCACCGTGTCCGGATCGTCGACGATCGCATTCCAGTGCACCGGCGCCACCGGGGTTCCGGCGTCGCGCGCAGGATCGATGCCGTCGACGCCCAGCGTCACGATCTCCTTCTTCATCCGCACCTTCATGCGGCGGAACGGCGCGCCGCGTGCGGTAGACCATTTGACGTCGAGTCCGGCGCAGCCAGGCAGCGCGCGGATAAGGTCGACCACCGCTGCCACGCCGGCCGCGGTTCCGGCGATGGTCCCATTGATGCCCTCACGCGCCAGCAGCAGCGTGCCGCAAATGCCGTGTTGGCGGCAGGCGGCGAGCAATGGCGCTCGCAAGGAAGACGGATCGTCGAATGGCGCGAAACGGTAGAGGGCAGCGACGGTATGGAGCATCGCCGCGCCGTAGCGACGGGCGCTCCGCCCGCCTAGCCTTGCGCTTTCCTCTCGGCGCGGAACCGGTGCAGCAGCGGCTCGGTATAGCCCGACGGCTGCGCTGCGCCGTCGAAGATCAGTGCCCGCGCCGCGCGCCACGCCACGCCGTCGGGCGTGAGCGGCCGATACAGCGGGTCGCCCGCATTCTGCGCATCGACCTTCGCCGCCATGCGCGCCAGCGCATCGTCGACCTGCGCGGGCGTGCACACGCCGTGCAGCAACCAGTTCGCCAGCGCCTGGCTGGCGATCCGCAGGGTCGCGCGATCCTCCATCAGCCCGATGTCGTTGATGTCCGGCACCTTGGAACAGCCGATGCCCTGATCGATCCAGCGCACGACATAGCCCAATATGCCCTGGCAATTATTGTCGAGTTCCCGTTGCACCTCCTCGGCGCTCCAGTTCCGCCCCGTCGCGGCGGGGATAGCCAGAAGTCGGTCGAGGTCCGGTATCGCCTCGCCCGCGATCGCGCGCTGCCGGGCGAACACGTCGACGGCATGATAATGCATCGCATGCAGCGTGGCGGCGGTCGGGCTCGGCACCCAGGCGGTGTTCGCCCCGCTCATCGGGTGCGCGACCTTCTGCTCCATCATCGCGGCCATCAGGTCGGGCATGGCCCACATGCCCTTGCCGATCTGCGCGCGGCCGGACAGACCGCAGGCGAGGCCGACGCGCACGTTGCGGTCCTCATAAGCGGCGATCCAGTCGCTCGTCTTCATCTCCCCCTTGGGGATCATCGCGCCCGCGTGCATCGACGTATGGATCTCATCGCCGGTGCGGTCGAGAAAGCCGGTATTGATGAACGCGATGCGGTCCTTCACCGCATGGATACAGGCGGCGAGATTGGCGGACGTCCGCCGCTCCTCGTCCATCACGCCGACTTTCATCGTGTGCCGCGCCAGGCCCAGCATATCCTCCACCGCATCGAACAGGCGGTTGGTGAAGCCCGCCTCCGCCGGGCCATGCATCTTGGGCTTCACGATATAGATGCTGCCCGTGCGGCTGTTGCGAAAGCGGCCCAGCCCCTGGAGGTCGTACAGCGCGATGGTCGCCGTCATGACCGCATCCAGCAGTCCCTCGTGCGCCTCCGCCCCATCGGCCAGGCGCACCGCCGGACTGGTCATCAGATGGCCGACGTTGCGCACGAACAACAGGCTGCGTCCCGGCAGCGTGAACCCGGTTCCATCCGGCGCGGTCCAGCCGCGGTCGGGTGCCAGCGCGCGTTCGACGCTCCGCCCGCCCTTGTCGAACCGGTCGACCAGGTCGCCGCGCATCAGACCCAGCCAGTTGCGCCACCCCGCAACCTTGTCCGCGCCGTCGACGGCCGCCACCGAATCCTCGAGATCGATGATCGTCGTCAGCGCCGCCTCCAGGATGACATCGCTGATGCCGGCCGGGTCCGCACGGCCGACCTCGCTCTCGGGATCGATCACCAGTTCGATGTGCAACCCGTTGTTGCGGAACAACAGTCCGCTCTCCCGCCGCCCAACGAGTTGCGTTGGCTCGGCCAGCGCCGGTTCGCCTCCGGTCCAGTCCGCCCAGCGGCCGCCCGCCAACGGAACCGCGGTGTCGAGAAACGCCTTGGCCGCCGCGACGACCGCGGCGCCGCGCTCTGCATCATAGCCGCCGGGCCGTGCCCTGCCGGGCAAGGCGTCGGTGCCGTAGAAGGCATCGTACAGGCTGCCCCAGCGCGCGTTGGCGGCGTTGAGCGCGAACCGCGCATTCAGCGCCGGCACCACCAGCTGCGGCCCGGCCATGGTCGCGATCTCGGCATCGACGCGTTCCGTGCCGATCGTGAACGGGTCCGGTTCGTTCGTCAGATAGCCGATGTCGCGCAGAAACGCCTGATAGATCTGGTTATCGACTGGCCGCCCCGCCCGCTCGCGATGCCATGCATCGATCGCGCCCTGTAGCCGATCCCGCTCCGCCAGCAGCGCCGCATTCTCCGGCTCGAACCGCGCCAGGATATCGCCGAAACCCTCCCAGAATGCCGTTGTGTCGATCCCGAGCCCCGGCAGCACGTCGTTCTCGACGAAGGCCGCCATCTCGGCATCGATCGACAGATTGGCGCGCGGGATCATCATCGACATGGCATGGCCTCCTCGTGGTGCCCGCGCCCCACGCAAACGCAGGCCGGGCGGGGTGCGACTGGGGAGGAAGCCCGCGCGCTATGGCAAGCGAGGCCGGGCCTGACAAGCAGCGCCATGAGCGGGGGTGGAGGTCTCCCGCGTCAGACGCTAGAGCGCGGCATGGCCGAACTCACCCCCGTCGAACAGCGTGCCGTCGCCGCGCCGGACCAGGCGGCGATGCTCGCGCGGGTGGAACGCTGGGCAACGGTCAACAGCGGCTCGCGCAATCTCGAAGGCCTGGCGGAAATTGCCGCGCTGCTGGCGGATGCCTTCTCGGCCCTGCCCGGCACCGTCGAACTCGTCGATCCCGCGCCCGTCGATGCGGTTCGCGCGGACGGGTCGATCGAGGGCATTGAGCATGGCCGTCATCTCGTCGTGCGCGTGCGCCCCGACGCCGCCATCCGCATGCTGTTCACAGGTCATATGGATACGGTTTTCCCGATCGATCACCCGTTTCAGGCCCTGCGCTGGCTCGACGACGGGACGCTCAACGGGCCGGGCGTCGCCGATATGAAGGGCGGACTCGCGGTCATGCTCGAGGCGCTGCTGGCGATCGAGGCGAGCGGCGGGGCCGCGCGCTTCGGCTACGACGTCGTCATCAACAGCGACGAGGAAGTGGGCTCGCTGTCGTCGGCGCCGCTCATCGCCGAACTGGCACGGGGCAAGGTCGCGGCGCTCACCTATGAGCCCACCGCGCTGCCGGACGGCACGCTCGCGGGCGCACGACCGGGCAGCGGCAATTTCAGCTTCACCGTGCGCGGCCGCTCTGCGCACGCCGGCCGCAATCCTCAGGATGGCCGCAACGCGATCGTCGCCGCGGCGGACCTCGCGCTGCGCCTGAAGGCCGCGGTGCGCGATGGACTGTCGATCAATCCTGCAAGGATCGACGGTGGCAGCGGCAACAACGTCGTGCCCGACCTCGCCATATTGCGCGTCAACCTGCGCCCGATGACGCCCGCTATCGAGCGCGAAGCGGCCGCGATGCTGGAGGATATGCGCCGCCGGATCGAGCGACAGCATGACGTCACTATAGCGGTTCACGGTGGCTTTGCGCGCCCGCCCAAGCCGGTCGATCCCGCGTCGGCGCGACTGTTTGCCCTGGTCGAGGGTGCCGGCGCCGACCTTGGCCTCGCCATCGCGCATCGCGCCTCGGGCGGCGTGTGCGACGGCAACAATATCCACGCCTGCGGGGTGCCCGTCGTCGACACGATGGGCGTACGCGGCGGGGCGATCCACAGCGGCGACGAATATCTGATCGTCAATAGCCTGGCCGAGCGCGCGGCGCTGTCGGCGCTGTCGATCCTGCGAATCATAGAAAAAGGCGGCGTATAAGCCGCTGATCTGGCAATTTCCGGGGGCACAATGACATTCCGAATCCGCAGCGCGACGTGTGCCGATCTGCAGCCCATGTACGAGATGGCGAAACTGACCGGCGGCGGCTTCACCAACCTGCCGCCCGATCGCGCCGCGCTGGCCGCCAAGCTGGAACGCGCGCAGCAGGCGTTCGCGGGCAACGACGACGCCGAGGAGGATCGGCTGTTCGTGCTGATGCTGGAGAATGTCGAGACAGGCGACATCCGCGGCACATGCCAGATCTTCACCCGCGTCGGTACGCGCTGGCCCTTCTACTCCTACCGTATCGGCACGATGTCGAAACGCAGCGAGGAGCTCAATCGCACCTTTCGCGCCGAGATCCTCAACCTGGTTTCCGACCTCGAGGGCGCGTCCGAGGTCGGCGGGCTGTTCCTGCATCCGCTCGAACGCGCCGGTGGACTAGGGCTGCTGCTCGCGCGCTCGCGCTATCTGTTCATCGCCGCGCATCGCGCGCTGTTCGCCGACCGTATTCTCGCCGAACTGCGCGGGGTGATCGACGACGCCGGCGGCTCGCCCTTCTGGGACGGCGTCGCAGGCAAATTCTTCGGCATGAGCTTTCAGGAGGCGGACGAATTCAATGCGCTGCACGGCAACCAGTTCATCGCCGATCTGATGCCCAAGCACCCGGTCTACGTCGCCATGCTGTCCGACCACGCCCGCGCGGTCATCGGCGTGCCTCACCCCAGCGGCCGCGCGGCGATGCGCATGCTCGAACAAGAGGGCTTCGCCTATGAGAATTATGTCGACATCTTCGACGGCGGCCCGACCATGACGGCGCGGACCGACCAGGTACGCACTGTTCGCGATGCCCGCCGGGATACCGTGGTGGAGATCGCCGATGGGGGAAGCCGGGCGCTGGCGGCCACTGGCCAGCTGGCGGAATTCCGCAGCGCCTTCGCACATATCGCCCCGTGCGACGGCGGGATCGCCATCGACGCCACCGCCGCCGCCGCGCTCGGCATCGGAGTAGGGGACACGGTCGAATGGATCGCCAGCTGATGCACACCGAAATCAACTTCGACGGCATCGTCGGACCCAGCCACAATTATGCCGGTCTCAGCCATGGCAATCTCGCCGCTACCGGCAACGCAGGGCAAGTCTCCTTTCCGCGCGAGGCAGCGTTGCAGGGCCTGGCCAAGATGCGGCACAACCTCGACGCCGGCCTGGCGCAGGGCTGGTTCATGCCGCTCGGCCGTCCGAACGACGATTGGCTGCAGACCCTCGGCACGAACGCGGCGGATGCGGAGCCGCACCTGCGCGCCGCCGCCTTTTCCGCCTCCTCGATGTGGGCGGCCAACGCGGCGACCGTCAGCCCCGCCAGCGACACCGGCGACGGGCGCTGTCACCTGACCGTCGCCAATCTCCTGACCATGCCGCACCGCAGTCACGAATGGCCAGGCACCCTGGCCCAGCTGCGGTTGGCCTTCGCCGACAGCAGCGCCTTTGCCGTACACCCGCCGGTGCCGCCGCCGTTCGGCGATGAAGGCGCGGCCAATCACATGCGGCTGGCTCCATCGCATGGCGCGCCTGGCATCGAGATCTTCGTTTACGGCACCGGGGGCGGCGCGTTTCCCGCGCGCCAGCATCTCGAGGCTTCCCGGGCGGTCGCCCGGCGACACGGGCTCGATCCCGAACGCACCCTGTTTGTCGAACAGAACCCGGACGCCATCGCCGGCGGCGCGTTCCACAACGATGTCGTCGCGGTCGCCAACGAACGCACATTGTTCGTGCATGAAAGCGCCTTCGCCGACCCCGCCGCCGCCTATGCCGCCATTCGCGCCGCTGCGCCCTGGGCGGAAATCGTCGAGGTGCCCGCGGCGACGGTGTCACTGGCACAGGCCATATCGAGCTACCTGTTCAACGCCCAGCTCGTCTCCCTGCCCGGCGGGGAACAGGCGCTGGTCGTACCGACCGAGGCGATGGAGACGCCCAGCGTCGCACGGTGGCTGGATGCCCATGTCGCCGGCAACGGCCCCATCCGCCGCGTGCTTCCGGTGGACGTGCGCCAGTCGATGGCAAACGGCGGCGGCCCCGCCTGCCTGCGCCTGCGCGTCGTCGCCGATCCGTCCCGGGTGGACCCGCGCTTCCTGTGCGACCACGGTCGGCTCGATCGGGTGTCACAGGTCGTGGCGCGCCACTGGCCCGAGCGCATCGCACCCCGCGATCTGGCCGACCCCGACCTTGCCGATGCGATCCGCGCCGCACGCTCGGCCCTGCTCGCCACGCTCGATCTGCGTGAACTTGGTTAATCCGCTGGCTAAGCGTCGGGTTAACTGACACTTTACCCTCGCAACGCCCGCCCGGTGCACGCCCCCGCGCGCATGGCACAGGCGTTGCAGAGTTCGAGCCGATGCTGCCCAAGATCAAACGCCTGTTCACCATCAAGACGCGCTTCGAGGCCGCGCTCATCATCTACGCGCTTGCGCTCGGCGCGCTCGAGCGCGGGCTGCATTATCTCGACGACTATCCGGGCTGGGGCGGTTGGCTGCTGCTCTTGGCGTGCACCGGCTCCGTGTTTCTTGCCGGCGGCAAGATCTTCGATTGCCTGCGCTACGAGGCGGCGGCGATTGACAAAGAGGCGGGCACGGCCACAACCGGCTAGGCGACGAGCAGAGCCCCGCCACGACGGTCCGCCGCCCGATCGCGAGGGAAGAGGATGCGACGATGGCGACGAATGAGAGGATCGAACTCGAAGGCGAGCCCGAGGGCGGCTCCGCGCTCAGCCCGCTGGTCGGTCTCGCGCGCGAGGACATGATCGGAGCGGTCAGCGCGCTCCTGCGCGAAACCGCGATGAAGCCCACGACCACTGCCAGGCATCTGCAAGGGTTCGGCGACGATGTGCTCAAGATCGTGTCCGGCACGTCCGACCTCGCCCCGGGCGCGAAGGACAAGCGCTTTTCCGATCCGGCCTGGACCCACAACCCCTTCTACCGCGCCGGCGTGCAATATTATCTGGCGATGCAGAAGACCGCGCAGGCGTGGATCGACGACCTGGAATTCGACGAGATGGAGCGTAATCGCGCCAGTTTCATCACGGCGATGATCATGGACGCCCTGTCGCCGACGAACACGCTGGCCGGCAATCCCTCCGCCATCAAGCGCGCGCTCGACTCCGGCGGGCTCAGCCTGATGAAGGGCCTGAAGAACGCCTACGACGACATGGTCCACAACGACGGCATCGTCTCGCAGGTCGACAAGCGCCCGTTCAAGGTCGGCGAGAATCTGGCGATAACGCCCGGCCAGGTGATCTGGCGCACCGAGATGATGGAGCTGATCCAGTATCGACCCACGACGGACCAGGTGCACACCATCCCTCAGCTGACCGTGCCACCGCAAATCAACAAGGCCTATATCAACGACCTGACCCCACAGAAATCGGTGGTGCAGCTACAACTCGCCGCAGGCGTCCAGCCCTTCGTCATCAGCTGGCGCAATCCTGGCACCGATCATGGCCACTGGGGTCTGGGCGACTATGTGGATGCGGTTATCGAGGCCATTGGCGTCGTGCAGGCGATCACGGGGTCCGACAAGGTCAATCTATCGGGCGCTTGTTCGGGCGGCATCACGCTGGCGACGATCGTCTCGAAAATGGCCGCGCAGGATGACGAACGCGCGAATGCCATCACGATGATGGTGTGCGTGCTCCAGCCCGAGGCCACCGACAGCGAGGTCGGCGCGCTGGTTTCGAAGAACGGCATCGAACTCGCCCGTCAGCGCAGCGCGAAGAAGGGCATATTGGAAGGTTCGTCCCTCAGCCGGTCCTTCGCCTGGCTGCGCCCCAACGACCTCGTCTGGAATTATGTCGTCAACAATTACCTGCATGGCGAAGACCCCCCGGCGTTCGACATCCTGTTCTGGAACAATGACGCGACCAACCTGCCGGCGAAGCTGCACAGCGACTATCTCGACTTCTACGAGACGCAGCCCTTCGCCAATCCGGGGCAGGTGGAACTGGCTGGGCACAGGGTCGATCTGTCGAAGGTCACCAACGACCTGTTCCTGCTCGCCGGGGTCACCGACCACATCACGCCGTGGAAGGCCTGCTACCGCACGACGCAATTATTCGGATCGAAGAATATCGAATTCGTCCTGTCGCAATCGGGCCATATCCAGGCGATCCTCAACCCGCCGGGCAATCCCAAGGCGAAATTCTATCGTTCGGACAAGCATCCGCCCGCGGACGTCGAGAAATGGCTGCGCCACGCGCAGGAGGTTGCGGGCAGCTGGTGGCCGCACTGGATGGAATGGCTCAAAGCGCGGTCCGGCGCGTTGAAGCCTGCGCCGACGACGCTCGGCAACGACCAGTATCGGCCGATCGTGCCGGCTCCAGGAGATTATGCACATGGGTGATGCCCCCGCCGCAGCGGTCGAACCCGGCGAATTCGTCGCCGACGAGGGCGCGGTGCGCCGCGACGGCGACCCGCTGCACGGCGCGCATGTATCGATGGTCGAAGCCGGCGGACGCACGCTGCGCGTCGCGCTGTGGCGCGCGGCCAGGGACGAGGGCAATCTGCCGCTGCTGTTCTTCAACGGCATCGGCGCGAACATCGAACTGGTCGCGCCGTTCGCCAGCGCGATGGGCAACCGCGATTTCGTCATCTTCGACATGCCCGGCATCGGCGGCTCGCCCGCGCCGACCATGCCCTATACCGCGATCAGCATGGCATCGACCGCCGCCGAGCTGATGACGAAGCTCGGCTACGCGCGCATGGACGTGATGGGCGTCAGCTGGGGCGGCGCGATGGCGCAGCATTTCGCGATGCAGCACCCCGGACGGGTCGGGCGCGTGATCCTCGCCGCGACTTCGGCCGGCTGGTTCATGGTACCCGGCAAACTCTCGGCCCTATCGAAGATGGCCAATCCCCGCCGCTATATCGACCCCGATTTCATGGCTCGCAACTTCGCCACGCTTTATGGCGGCGATCTCAGCGGCGCGCGCGGCCACGTCGCTCGAGTCAAGCCGCCAAGTGGAGCGGGCTACTTCTACCAGCTGCTGGCCTTCCTCGGCTGGACCAGCGCCCCGTTTCTGCCGTTCCTGATGAAGGCGGAAACGCTAATCCTGATGGGCCGTGACGACAATATCGTGCCGACCACCAACGGGCGCATCCTGCGCGCGCTGATCCCGGGCGCGCAGCTCGAGATAATCGACGGCGGCGGGCATCTGTTCTTGGTCAGCCATGCCGAGCAGACCCGTGCGCTCATCACCGGCTTTCTCGAACGGCCGCGCCAGGCGATGAAGCAGGCGGCCTGACGACCGGTCTACCGGCCTATCTGCCTGCCCGCCGCGTCAGAAAGTCGGTGATTACGCGCGCCGTGGAACGCGGCGCTTCCTCCATCGGCAGGTGCCCAACGCCGTCGAGCAGCACGGTTTCACTGTTGCGGATACGCTCGGCAAAGCTGAGCGCCGCTGACGGAGCGATGATGCGATCCTGCTGCCCGAACAGGATGAGCGTCGGCGCCCCGATCCGGCGCGCCTGCTCCGCAGCAGCGGCGTCGCCGCGCGGCCGCGCGAAGCGCTGCGCCGTCGCCGCGCGATTGCCGGGAAAGCGCAGCAGTTCCCAATAGCGGTCGACCATCGCCGCATCGATCATCGCCGGATCTGCCACGGATTGGGCAAGGCTGCGCTCGATCAGGAAGCGCGGCGTCATGCGTTCGCTCAGCCAGCGCCCTGCACCGCTGCGCATGATGCGAAATCCGATATTGCTGGGCGGCGCGTCCTCGCCTGCGCGCGGCGGCATGCCAGCGGCGTCGAGCAGCAGCAGCGCCCGCACCTTATCCGGATGCGCCAGCGCGTAATTCCAGGCGACGCCGCCACCCATCGAATTCCCGCCGAGCACGAAGCG
Source organism: uncultured Sphingomonas sp. (assembly GCA_965365395.1). Classification (GTDB taxonomy): domain Bacteria; phylum Pseudomonadota; class Alphaproteobacteria; order Sphingomonadales; family Sphingomonadaceae; genus Sphingopyxis. The sequence goes on along the minus strand of CBDUBN010000001.1, from coordinate 43,550 downwards.
GCCCAGCCCCAGGGCCCCTGCGACCCCGTCGACCACGGTCACCATCTCCGCCATGTCGTAGCGCGCCGTCGGCGTGACGCCGGTCAGCCCGTGCCCCGGCAAATCGAGGGTAACGACGCGGTATCGCGCACCGAATTCTCGCTTCAAAGGCTCCCAGGTGTGCAGGCTGCTGTTCGATCCATGCAGCAGGATCATCGGCATTCCCGGTCCGCCGCTGTCGCGCACATGCACGCGCGCGCCACTGGCCAGCGTGATGAAACGACTGCCGGCGCCGCCGTATTTTGCGATCATCGCCGCGCGGTCGGTGTCGGGCGTGCGCAGGGCCAGAAAGGCCAGCACCAGCAAGACCGCGATCGCACCGACCGTATAGCCCGCGCGTTTCGCCCAACGGCCCATCGTCACCCCCTAGGATCAACAGGCGACGACGTTCACCGCCAGCCCGCCCTTCGATGTTTCCTTATATTTGTCGCGCATGTCGAGGCCGGTCTGCCACATCGTCGCGATCACCTTGTCCAGGCTGACCACGTGCGTGCCGTCGCCCATCATCGCGATGCGGCTGGCGTCGATCGCCTTGATCGCGCCCATCGCGTTGCGTTCGATACAGGGGATTTGCACCAATCCGCCGATCGGATCGCAGGTCAGCCCCAGATTGTGCTCCATGCCGATCTCGGCGGCATTCTCGATCTGCGCGTTCGTGCCGCCCAATGCCGCGGTCAGCCCGGCCGCAGCCATCGAGCAGGCGACGCCGACCTCGCCCTGGCACCCGACCTCCGCGCCCGAGATCGATGCATTGCGCTTGTACAGCGCGCCGATCGCGGCGGCGGTCAGCAGGAAGGTGCGCACATCCTCGGGCGCCGCACGACAGCAGCGTTCGAGGTAGCGGATCACCGCCGGGATGATGCCCGCCGCGCCGTTGGTCGGTGCGGTGACCACGCGCCCGCCCGCCGCGTTCTCCTCGTTGACCGCCATGGCCCACAGGTTGACCCAGTCGAGCACCACCAGCGGATCGGCGATCAGCTGGTCGTGGCGATCGCGGATGTCCGCCGCGATGCCTGGCGCGCGGCGCTTGACGTTCAGCCCGCCGGGCAGGACGCCCTCCGCGGCGATGCCGGCGTCGATACAGTCGGACATGGCCGCGGCGATGGCATCCAGCCCCGCCTCGATGGCGGCATCGTCCGCCCGCGCCCGCTCGTTCGACAGCATCATCTCGGCGATGCTGAGGCCCGATGCCGCGCCCATCGCCAGCATCTCCGCGCCGCTGGTGAAACCGAAGGGAAGCGCGATCTCGTCTTCCGCGCCGCCGGAATTGCGCCCCGCCTCCTCTTCGTCGACCACGAAGCCGCCGCCGATGGAATAATAGCTGCGCGCGTCGATCGACGCGCCCAACGCGTCGAATGCGGCGAATGCGATGGCGTTGCTGTGATAGGGCCGCCGCTCGCGCATACGGAAACGTAGGTCCGCTGCAGGGTCGAAGGCTATGTCCGGGCCCCCGGGCAGCTGCAGCCTGTGCTGCTCGACCGCGCGCGTCCAGATCGCAGCGATGGTGGCGGCTCGGGTCGCATGCGGCCATTCTCCGCCCAGCCCGGCTACGACGGCGCTGTCGCTGGCATGGCCGCGGCCGGTCAGCGCGAGCGAACCGAACAACTCGACCGTGATCGCCGCGACCGATGCAAGCCTGCCCTGTTCCGCCAGCCGCTGCACGAAACGCCGCGCTGCCAGCATCGGCCCGACCGTATGCGACGACGACGGGCCGACGCCGATCTTGAACAGCTGGAACACGCTGATCGCCATCGTTCAGCTCGATGCATCCCGGATGGTCGCCACCGCATCGACCAGCTGCGCGACCGAGAAGGGCTTGGCGAGAAAGGCGACGTTGGGCATGGCGATGGTCTGGCGCAGCTGCTCCTCGGCATAGCCGGACATGAACAATACCGGCACGTCGGCGCGCCGCGCCCGGATCGCCTCGACCATCGCCGGCCCGTCCATCTGCGGCATCATCACGTCGCTGACGACCAGGTCTATGTCGCTCGTTCCCACGAAACGTTCCAGCCCCTCCTCGCCATGCGCGGCGCTGATCACGCTATAACCGGCCCGAACCAGCGCGCGCTCGGCCACCGCGCGGACCATATCCTCGTCCTCGACCAGCAGGATCGTGCCGCTCCCCCAGTGCAGGCTGCGCGCGACCGCGGGGGGTTTGGGCGCGGGTTCGGCCTCCGCCGCGCCGTGGTGGACGGGCAGGTAGATCGAAAAGCGCGTGCCCTGCCCCCGCTCTGACTCGGCGAAGATATAGCCACCCGACTGTTTGACGATGCCATAGACCGTCGCCAGGCCCAGCCCTGTGCCCTTGCCGACATCCTTGGTGGTGAAGAACGGCTCGAAAATCTTCGGCAGGACCTCTGGCGCGATGCCGCTGCCGGTGTCCGATACGCTCAGCAGGCTATAGGCGCCCGGCGGCATGCCCTCGCCGCCCGCTGGCCCGCCCGCCGTGCTGATGTCGGCGGGGCCTACCGCCGCGGTCGCGATGGGAAGCTTGCCCCCCTGCGGCATGGCGTCGCGCGCGTTGACCGCCAGGTTGACGATCACCTGCTCGAGCTGCACCGGGTCGGCGCGCACCGGGCCGAGGCCCCGGCCATGCTGCACGTCCAGCGCGATCCGCTCGCCGAGCAGGCGCTGCAGCAGGTGCGAAACGTCGGCGACGATGTCCGACAGGTTCAATATCTGCGGCCGCAACGTTTGCTGACGCGAGAAAGCGAGCAATTGCCGCGTCAGATTGGCGGCGCGGTTGCTGTTGCTGCGGATCTGCTGGATGTCGTCATAATCGGTATCCCCGGCGGTGTGGCGCGCCAGCATGAGGTCGCAGCTGCCGATGATCGCGGTCAATATGTTGTTGAAGTCATGCGCGATGCCGCCGGCGAGTTGGCCCACCGCCTGCATCTTGGTCGCTTGCACCATCTGCTGCTTGATGTCGCTGTCGCCCGCCTCGGGCTGCAGCGTCAGCAGCACCGCCGCCTGGCCGATGCCGCGCACGCCGTGCAGGCCGATCGTCGCGGACGCATCCGGGCGGGACCGCAGCCGCACCGCGATCGTGCCGCTGCTGCCCCGGCCCGCCGCGTGGCGCCGGATCGCTTCGCCGATCGCCGCCTTGTCCTCGCTGACCAGCAGGTCGCCGGGATAGTGGATGGCCTCCCCCGGCCCCGCGGCCGCAACCTCGGCGAAGGCGCGGTTGATGAACAGGAAACGGCCGTCGCGGTCGACCATGGCCATGCCGAACGGTAGCGCGCTGAGCAGATTCTCGACATAATCGAGCGCGACACCGCGGTCAGCGGCGCCGCCCTCCTCGTCGATCAGCAGCAGCACCAACGGAGATGCCGGCGTGCTGGCATCGAACGGCACCTCGAGTATGCGAAGCGGCGTCGCGCCCTCGCCTTCGCGCTCGCGGGAGAAGCGGATAAGACCGCTCGAATCGAGCTTCAGCAACCCGGCGAAATCATGGCCTTCGATGCTGGCGTAAAGGTCGCCGGTGGCGCGCAGGCGAAAGGCGGCGTTGGCGGCACGGATCGTTCCCGCGGCGCTGGTCACCGCGGCCATCACACCAGCCTCGCCCAGCGCCTTGCCGACGCTGCCGCTGATCGCGACCGACGCATCCGCGACCGCGTCGCTCGCGACATGGCGCTGCCATTGCCACAACAGGTGATCGGACCCGCGGCCGATACGCGTGACGATACCGGTCGTCACATGGCCGGCGCAGCTGAAATCCGCGACCGCCGCCTCGCCGTCGCGCCAGGCGGTGCTGCCTGCGTCGGCCAGCAACGCCGCGGTCCCTGCATCGACCGGCAGGCCGGGCGGCGTCACGGCCCCGCCGAACCAGTCGCAATAGATGTCGTTGGCGCATACCAGCCGGCCGGTGCGATCGGTGATCGCCACCGCATTGCCCGCCGCTTCGGCCACCGAACGCACCAGGCCCCAGTCATTGCCGGCCTCGTCCACCGCCTCGACGGGTTGGGCGCGCCCGTGCAGCGCCCAGATGAGCGCCGCGCCCAGCAGCCCGGCGCCCACGAATCCACCGGTCAGCGCGGCGGACCCCGTCGGCAGCCACACCGCGACGCCGGACAGCAACGCGGCCGCGGCCACGCCGATCGTCGGCAACAGCGCGGGGCGCGCGCCTGCGCTCCCGAAGATGGTCGCGCCGTCCGCTGCGCCCGCGCCGTTCACCAGATGCGCACGCGCTCTTCGGGCGCCAGATACAGGCGCTGGCCCGGACGGACCTGATAGGCGTCATACCAGTTGTCGAGATTGCGCACGACCCAGGCGCGCTGGATCGACGGCGAATGCGGATCGGTGGTCAGTCGCTGCAGCAGGTTGGCATCGCGGTAATTGCGCCGCCACACCTGCGCCCAGCCGAGGTAGAAACGCTGATCGCCGGTCATGCCGTCGATCACGGGTGCCTCCGCGCCGTTCAGCGACTTCCTGTACGCGTCATAGGCGATGGCGAGACCGGCCAGGTCCCCGATATTCTCGCCCAGCGTGAATTCGCCGTTGATACGCTCGCCGAGCACTTCATAGGCGTCATATTGCTGGATCAGACGCCGCCCGGCCGCCTCGAACGCGGCAAGGTCCGCCGCGGTCCACCAGTCGGCGAGCCTGCCGGTTTCGTCATATTTCGCGCCCTGGTCGTCGAAATGGTGGCTGATTTCGTGCCCGATGACTGCGCCGATGCCGCCATAGTTGATCGCCGGATCCGCATTCGGGTCGAAAAACGGAGGCTGCAGGATCGCGGCAGGGAACACGATCTCGTTCATGCTGAAATTGGCGTAGGCATTGACGGTCATCGGCGTCATGCCCCACTCCCAGCGCCGCACCTCGCCGCCCAGCTTGCCGATCTGATAGGCATGCTCGAACTCGTTCGCGCGCCAGGCATTGCCGAACACGTCGTCGGCGCGGATGTCGAGGCCCGCATAGTCGCGCCAGCGGTCGGGATAGCCGACCTTTACCGTGAAATTGGCGAGCTTCGCGCGTGCGCGCGCCTTCGTTTCCGGTTGCATCCAGGCAAGGCCGTCGATCCGCGTGCCCAGCGCATCGAGCACGTTCGCGACCAGCGTGTCCATCGCCGCCTTCGTTTCGGGCGGATAATGGCGCGCGACGTAAAGCTGGCTGAGCTCGTCGCCCAGCACATTCTCGGTGAAGCGGACCGCGCGCTTCCACCGCTCCTCGCGCTGAGGCGTGCCGGACAGCGCCGTGCCGTAGAAGGCGAAGGTCGCATCGCCGACCGCGGCGGGCAGTTCGTCCGAATAGGTCGCGAGGCTGCGCACGATCAGCTGGTCGCGCAGCACGCCGACGGGCGCGCGCGCGAACTCGCGGGCCATCGCGGTGAAGGCGGTCGGCTGGTTGACCAGAAGCTCGGTCTGGTCGACGCCGACGCCCCGCAGGAAGCCGCCGAAGTCGAAGCCTGGCGCGCTGCGCTGCAGGTCGGTGAGCGTGATCTTGTTGTAGGTCTTGGTGGCGTCCGAACTGTCGATGCGGTTCCAGTGGGCGCGTGCCAGCCGGGTTTCATAGGCCATGATCGCGGCGGCGCGGGCGCGCGCGTTCGTTTCGCCCGCCAGCGTCAGCATGGTTTCGAGATGCGCGAGATAGGCGGTGCGCGCGGTCGCGAACCGCGGCGCCGCCTCCAGATAGTAATCGCGATCGGGCATGCCGAGGCCAGCCTGCGCCATCGTGAAGATATAGTGGTCGGGGCTGCGGTCGTCCTGGCCGACATAGCTGCCGAACAGCGTCGGAATGCCGGCGCGGTCGGCCTTGGCCGCCAGCGCCGCATAATCGCCGCGGCTGCGCAGGGCCCTGATTTCGTCCAGCCAGGGTCGTATCGGGGCCAGGCCGCGCGCCTCGACACCCGCCTCGTCGAGATAGCTGGCATAGGCGCGCCCGACCGCGCTCCCCGCGTCGCCGCGCTTCTCGTCCAGGATCGCGCGCGTGCGCGCAAGGCTGAGATCGCCGAGGACGGTAAACATGCCGTAATTGGACTTGTCGGCCGGGATGGCGGTGCTGCGCGCCCAGTTGCCGTTGGCGAAGGCATAGAAGTCGTCCCCGGCGGCGACACCGCGGTCCATGCCCGCCATATCGAAACCGAAACTGCCGATCTGCGGCGCGGGGCGGGCGGGCGCGGGCGCGGGCCCGGCGGCGGCAACGGGCGCGACCGGCGCTTCGGCCACGGGTGTCGCGCACGCGCCCAGCGCGAGGGCGGAAACGGAAGCCAGAGCAATGGTCAGTCGAGTGATGTTCACGAGGCGTCTCTCCGGGACTTACGGGGTCGGCAGTTCCGCTGGGGCCTGCCATTGGCGCTGCTCCTAAGCCCTTGGTCCGGCACGCACAAGCGAGCCGATGACGGCGGCGCTCGGCCGATCAGGCGGCGCGCCGTCGCTTGCGCATCCGCCAGCGCCAGCGCAGCATATTGTCCCAGGCGACCGACCCCAGCGCATAACCCAGCAGCGCCGACACCGCCGAAATGACGAACAGCCCGGCGAGCAGCGCGGGCGCCGCGTCGGAAAAGAACCAGCCGGCCCATTCGCCGACGCTGGCGCCGCTATCCCACAGCTGGGTCAACATGCTGGAGTCCGCGCGCAGGCCGAACAGGCTGTTCCCTGTCCACACGGAACCCGCGATGATGAACGGCGTGGTCGCGGGGTTCGACAGGAAGGTCATGGCCGCGCCGATCGGGATGTTCGCGCGGACCGGCAACGCCAGCATCGCCACGCCGATGATCTGGACGCCGGGTATCAGCAGGAAAATGCCGACGAACAGGCCGAGCGCGACGCCGCGCGGCACCGACCGCCGCGTGAAGCGCCACAATTCGCTATGCGCGATACGGTGCGCGAACGGTTTGAGCCAACGGCTTTCCAGCAGCTGCTCGCGCGTCGGGCTGTTGCGCTTCACCCAGCCGGAAAGACGCGCCATCATCCCTTGTCCCGCAGGATGCGCTGCGCGTCGCGCTTCCAGTCGCGTTCCTTGATATGCTCGCGTTTGTCGTGCGCCTTGCGACCCTTGGCCAGCGCCAGTTCGACCTTGGCGCGGCCGCGGCTGTTGAAATAGACCGTGAGCGGCACGAGCGTCATGCCCTCGCGCCCGACCGCGCCGTGCATCTTGCGGATCTCGCGCGCGGACAGCAGCAGCTTGCGCGGACGGCGTGGCTCATGGTTGTGCCGGTTGCCGTGGCTGAATTCCGGGATATGGCTGTTGATCAACCACACCTGCCCGTCCTTCACCTCGGCATAGCTGTCGCCGATGCTGCCGTCGCCGAAGCGCAACGACTTCACCTCGGTTCCGGTCAGCGCGATCCCCGCCTCGTACACGGTGTCGATCGCGTAATCGAACTTTGCGCGCCGGTTGTCGGCGACGATCTTGGTCTTCTCGAACTCGGTCGGATGCGGCCGCGCCATCAGAGCAGCCCCGCCTCGACGAGCGCCGCGTCGACCGCGCCGCGCGCCGGCTGTGCCGCCGGCACGATCGGCAGCCGCACTTCGGGATCGAACCAGTCGTGCAGCCGCGACAGCGCATATTTGGCGGGCGCTGGGCTCGCATCGGCGAACATTGCGCGGTGCAGCGCGAACAGCCCGTCATGCAGGCGCCGCGCCTCGCTCCACGCCCCGCTGGCGCAAGCCGCGGCAAACCGGGCGCACAGCGCGGGTGCCACATTGGCGCTGACCGATATGCACCCCGCCCCACCCAGCACCGCATGGCTCAGCCACAGGTCGTCGTTGCCGGACAGCTGCGCGAACCCCGGTCCCATTAGGCGAAAATGCTCGGTCACCCGGCCCAGATCGCCGCTCGCATCCTTGACCGCGGCCACGCCCGGCAGCGCGGCGATGCGCGCCAGCGTCTCGGGCAGGATGTCCGTCACCGTGCGGCCCGGCACATTGTACACGACGACGGGCAGATCGCCGCTGCCCGCCAGTGCCGCAAAATGCGCGACGATGCCCTCCTGGCTCGGCCGGTTGTAATAGGGCGCGACGACCAGCGCCGCGCTCGCGCCCGCCCGTTTTGCGCGCGCCATGTGGCGTAGCGCGGTCGCCGTATCGTTCGACCCGCAGCCGGCGATCACGGGAACGCGCCCCGCCGCGGCCTCGATCACCACGTCGAACACGCGGTAATGCTCGTCGAAGGACAATGTCGCGCTCTCGCCGGTCGTCCCGCAAGGCACCAGCGCCGACGATCCGCTTTCGATCTGCCAATCGACCAGCCGCGCCAGCGCAACCTCGTCGAGCGACCCGCCGCGAAAGGGCGTCACCAGGGCCGGGATCGAGCCCGAAAACATGCGTATGCTCCTTTACAGGCCGATTCAGCCCGGCCTAGACTCGCGAGCAGCACGATGACGTGGCTTCTCGGGCGGCATCCGCCGTTCAGCGCCAGATAAGGAACCCGCCCCCATCATGGCAAGCATGTTCGCCGCTTCCCGCCTCTCCGATCGCTTCCCGTCGGCGCGGCTGCAGTCCGGTACGTCGCGGCTCGCGCTGCTGGCGCTGCTGCTCGCGCCCGCCATGTGCATCGCCCAGAATGCCGACTGGCAGCAGAGCGCGCCGGTCCCGTCCGCCGACATCAACCTTGCCCTGGCGCAGTGGAATGCGTTGCGCATCGATCCACGCCCTTCCTTCGACGCCGTGTCGGGCTTCCTCCTCGCCAACCCCGGCTGGCCGAACGAGGCGGAGTTCAGGCGCAAGGCCGAGGATGCGATCAGCATCGATGCCTATGCCCCGCCTGCCGCGGTCGACTATTTCGCGCGCTTCGCCCCCACCAGCGCGTCGGGCCATCTGCGGCACGCGCTCGCCCTCCTTTCCGCGGGTCGAACCGACGAGGCACGCGTGGCGGCGCGGCGCGCCTGGACCGGGGGGCCACTGTCCGCCGACGAGGAGGGCAAGCTGCTGGGGCTGTTCTCCGGCGCGCTGACCTCCACCGACCATGACGATCGCATGGACCGGCTGCTGTGGTCGGGCGCCACCACCGCGGCGGCGCGCCAGATCGCGCTCGTCTCGCCGGCGCGCTCGCCCGAGTTTTCCGCCCGGCTCGCCTTTCGTACCCGCGCCACCGGTGCGGCGCTGCGCGCGGCGGAGGCCGAGAGCATCGACCCTGCGCTGACGATCGCCAACGCCGGCTACATCGCCGACAAGGCCGCTTGGCTGGCGGCGACCGGGCAGGCAACCGCCGCCCGCGCGCTGCTGGCGGGTCCGCGCAGCCTGTCCGCGCCGCCGCGCGATGCGGAAAAATGGCTGGAACTGCTCGTCGCGCAGGCACGTGGCGCGGCGGACAGCGGGGACGCGCAGACCGCCTACCAGATCGCGCGACGCGTCGACGACCTGTTTCCGGCGGGCACCGATCCGCTGAGCCAGCCGATCGGCGTGCGCGACGAATATACGAACCTGCTGTGGCTGGGCGCCAATACCGCGCTGAGGCAACTCGGCCGGCCGCGCGATGCGGTCGATCTCTTCGCCCTGTACGCGGCGGGTGGGCGTTCGCCTCAAGTCCGCGCGCGCGGGCTTTACTGGGCCGGACGCGCGGCACAGCAGGCCGGCGACGCGGCGCTGGCCAGCGGCTATTACACCCGTGCGGCGGCGGATTTCGACCAGTTCCATGGCCAGCTCGCGGTCGAGAGGCTCGGCATGGCACAGCCGCGTCCGGCGGTCACGCCCGTGCCGGTGCCGACCCCCCAGGAGCGCGCGGCGTTCGAGGCGACCAGCGTCGTCCAGGCCGCGCGCGCACTTGGCGCCGCCGGCCAGTGGCGCGACCAGACGCTGTTCCTGCGCGCCATTTCCAACAGCGCCCGCACCGATGCCGAACATCGCTTCGCCGCCGCGCTCGCGGCCGAGATCGGCCGGCCCGACCTGTCGGTGATGATCGGCCGCAGCGCCCGTATCAATGGCCACGACGGCTTTGCCACCGCCGCCTTCCCCACCGTCGAAGTGCCCGCCGGGCTGGACGCCAATTGGACCTTTATCCACGCCATCACCCGGCAGGAAAGCCAGTTCGACCGTGCCGCGCAAAGCCATGCCGGCGCGCGCGGTCTGATGCAGCTGATGCCCGGCACCGCGCGCGAGCAGGCGGGCATGCTGGGGCTGGGTTACGAGCAGGGACAGCTGACGAGCGACACCAGCTACAATATCATGCTCGGGTCCGCCTATTTTCAGCGGATGCTGAGCTATTACGGCGGCAGTTACCCTCTCGCCGTCGCGGCGTACAACGCCGGCCCCGGCAACGTGAACCGCTGGCTGCGTGCCAACGGTGACCCGCGCAACGGCGGCATCGACATCCTCGACTGGATCGAGGCGATTCCGATTTACGAGACGCGCAACTATGTCCAGCGCGTCCTGGAGAACGCCGTCGTCTACGACAGCATCCGCCCCGGCGCGGCCGAGTCGCAGCGCAACCGGCTGAGCTATTATCTGGGCAAGAGCACGCCGGGGTAGGGGTCCGCGTTGCCACCTTGCGTCGGCGCGCGGCGCGGCTATTCTCGCGTGGTCGAACGACTGCCGGGGGGATGGTTCATGCGTCTGTCAAACGCCCTTTTTCTGGCTGGAAGCCTTTTGGGGGCTGCTCCCCTCGTAGCGCAGGAGAGCGAACCCGCCGCTCCTGTCGAAAGGTCCGCGCCAAGCCTGGAACGCATGGAAAGCGCGGGTGGCACCGCCTTTACGTTGCCGCCTGGATGGCAGCGGCGCGAGGTAGGCGGCACCACCCGGCTGGCTCCGGCCGAGGGCGACTATGCCTTCGTGATCGCCGACGTCGAGGCGGCCGACGCCGCCGCCGCCATGGCTTCGGCCTGGGCGCAATATGATCGCTCGTTCGCGCGCGCCCCGCTCGTCGTCGCCGAGCGTGCACCGACCGAGGGATATTCAGCCGCATCGAGCGCGGTCTACCGCACCTCGCCCAATGAGCGGCGGTTCGTCGCCGCTTTCGCCAGCGAGCGCGAGGGCCGATGGAGCGTATGGCTGATCGACGCGAGCGAGGCGGCGTTCGAACTCAACCTTGGCGCCCATACGCAGTTGTTCGAAAGCATTCGCCCGGCCGGCTATGTCGCTGAAAATCTCGCGGGCCGTGCGGCACGGCCGTTCGACGACGCAAGGGTTGCCGAACTGCGCGCGTTCCTGACCACGGCGATGGAAGAATTGGGCATCCCCGGCCTGTCCTACGCGGTCGTCACGCCCGACCGTGTTATCGCGCAGGGTGGCATCGGCGTGCGCGCGGTCGGAGAGACCACCCCGGTCGATGCCGACTCGCTCTACATGGTGGCATCGAACACCAAGAGCCTGACGACGCTGGTGTTCGCGCAACTGGTCGATGAGGGCCGGGTGCGCTGGGACCAGCCCGTCACCGAACTATATCCTGAATTCCGCCTTGGCAGCGAGGAGGCCACCCGAGCGGTCACCGTGCGCCATCTGATCTGCGCATGCACCGGCCTGCCCCGGCGCGACCTTGACTGGATCATGACCGCGGGGCTGCAAACGCCTGCGTCGACGACCTTCGACCAGCTTGCGCGGGTGATACCGACCAGCGCGTTCGGCGCGCAGTATCAGTATAGCAACCATCTGGCCGCGGCGGCAGGCTATGTCGCCGCGCACGTGCTGCACCCCGAACTGGAAATGGGCACCGCTTATGATCGCATGATTCAGGAGCGAGTGCTCGACCCGCTCGGCATGCGCCGCTCGACCCTTGATTTCGGCCGCGCGATGCAGGGCAACTGGGCGCGGCCGCACAGCGAGGGTCTGACCTTCGCACCGCAGCATGTGCAGGCGAGCTTCAACGACAGCGTGTATTTCATGCGTCCGACGGGCGGCCTGTGGTCAAGCGCCGCGGACATGGCGCGCTACGTCCAGAACGAGCTACGCCAGGGCGTGCTCCCGGACGGCCGGCGCATGGTCTCGGCTGAAAACCTCCTCATGCGCCGCGCGCGCGGGGTGCAGACTGGCGAGACGAGCTGGTACGGAATGGGGCTGGAGACCGAGCTATTCTCGGGCGCCAGCCTGATCCATCACGGCGGGTCGATGGCGGGCTACAAGAGCGACATCGCAATCCTGCCCGATGCGGGGATCGGCGCCGTCCTCCTCACCAACAGCGACAGCGGCGGTAACCTGCTGCGGCCGTTCCTCCGGCGGCTGATCGAGTTGGCCTATGGGGCGGAACCCCGCGCGGCGCGGGAGGTGCATTTCGCTGCCTTGCGGCGGCGCGCCGGCCATGAGGCCGAAGTCGCGCGCCTCGATGCCGCGCCGCGGCCAGATGCGGTGGCGAGGCTCGCCGGCCGCTACACCAACCCAGAGATCGGCACGATCCTGGTGACACGCGACGGCTCGCGTCCAAGGTTCGACTTCGGTAGCTTCGGCAGCGAGGTGACGACGCGCCGCAACGACGACGGCACGACTGCCTTCGTCACCACCGACGCGGGCGTGATCGGCTTCGAATTCACGATGCGCCCCGGCGCGGGTGCGCACGACGCGCTGGTCGTGCGCGACGCGCAGCACGAATATGTGTATGAGCCGGCGGACTGACGGAACGCGGTCCTAGGCCCGCGGAACGTACCCGAACGCCGCCTGCGCCAGCGCGACGACCTCGGGATCGGCGTCGGGCGGACTCAGCGGTACCGCGGCCTCCAGCCGGTCGGCCACATGCGTCAGCGCGGCGATGCGGGCGCGTTTCTTGCTGTTGGCGTCGATGACCTGCCACGGCGCCCAGCGGGTGTCGGTGCGTTCGAACATGTCGGCATAGGCGGCCAGATAGTCCGCGCGTTTCGACCGGTTGCGATAGTCCTCGGCCCCGGTCTTCCACCGTTTCCAGGGATCGTCGAGCCGCGCGGCAAGGCGTCTGTCCTGCTCGGCCTGCGTCACGTGGACGAACAGCTTGACCAGCGTCACGCCGTGCTCGGCCTGCTGCGCCTCGAACTCGTTGATCTCGTCGTAGCCGCGCCGCCAGTCGCGTTCGGACGCAAACCCCTCGACCCGCTCGACCGCGACGCGCCCGTACCAGCTGCGGTCGAACACCGCGATGTGACGCGCCGGCGGCACCCGCGTCCAGAAACGATAGAGGAAATGGTGGTCGCGTTCGGCGTCGCTGGGCGCGCCGATCGGATAGACCTCAAAATAGCGCGGGTCCCATTCCGCGCACAGCCGCTGGATGATGCCGCCCTTGCCGCTCGCGTCCCAGCCCTCGAGCAGGATGATCGATTGCCGCCGGTGGACGATATGCGCAGCCTGCACCCGCGCCAGCCGCGCCTGCAGCGCGGCGAGGTCCGCGTCGTAATCGCCCGGATACTTGCCGCCCTGCTCATAGTCGCGAAGATCGATGGCCATGCGTTCTCGCCCACATCAAGTTGCGCCCGCACTAGCCTAGCAGGCGTGCAGGCGGGGTTAACCCCCGGCGGCGGCCACTTCAGTGGCGATGAGCGCCGCCAGCCGCTCGGGCGCCTCCATCGGGATGAAGTGCGACAGGTCGCTCCACTGCATATCCCGGCCGTCGGCGAAGGCCGATGCGAGCGCCGGCCAGGTGGGGCTGACCGAAAAATCGAGCGGACCGGCGCGTTCGGCTACCCGCGCGCGCAGCACGGTCACCGGGCAGGCGACGGCGCGCACCGACGACAGCGCATCGTGATGCGCCGCGCCCATGTAGCAGCTGGCTTCGAGCACCGGCGGGCAGGCAAGTTCGTACCCGTCCCCGTCCGTCGCCGGCCTCAACCCGTGCGCGCAATAATCGTCGAGCACGCGGCGCTGCCAGCTCGCATAGGGCGGGCGCGAGGCGAAGGCTTCGGCCATCGCCCCCGCGCTGTCCCAGCGATTGCGCCGGCGGGCGACGGGATGCGCGGCGGCATCACCGATCGGCGCGGACGGATCATAGGCCTGCGGCGGCAGGATCACCGGATCGACGAGCACGGCCCGCGCCAGCCGGCCCGGCGATGTCGCCGCCATCCTGGCCAGGCAGTATCCGCCCAGACTGTGACCGACGCCAACGACCCGGCCCCCCGCCTGGTCGAGCAACTCGGTCACGTCGTCGGCCAGCGCGTCCCAATCCGCGATCGAGGGCGGACGATCGCTGCCGCCGTGCCCGGCGAAGTCGGGCGCAAGGACATGGATGTCGGCCGGCAAGGCCTCGACCACGGCATCCCAGATCCTGCCGTGAAAGCCGGTCGCGTGCAGGAGGAGCAGCGACGGCCGTCCGGACCGCGCGCCCCATTCATGCCAGGCGATGCGTCCCCGGGGCCCGTCGAGCGAGCGCGACGCCGGGGTGCGCGCGATCACCCCTTGGGCCCGTCGACGATGCGGATGCTGAGTTCCTTCAACTGCTTTTCGCTCACCGCGGAGGGCGCGTTCATCATCAGGTCTTCCGCCTTCTGGTTCATGGGGAACAGCACGACCTCGCGGATGTTCGGCTCGTCGGCCAGCAGCATGACGATACGATCGACGCCGGGCGCGGAGCCGCCGTGTGGCGGCGCGCCAAATTTGAACGCGTTGATCATGCCTGCGAAATCGCGGTCGACGTCCGCCTGGCTGTATCCTGCGATCTCGAACGCCTTGTACATGATGTCGGGTCGGTGGTTGCGGATCGCGCCTGACGACAGTTCGATGCCGTTGCATACGATGTCATACTGCCAGGCAAGGATATCGAGCGGGTCCATGGTCTCCAGCGCCTCGAGTTCGCCCTGCGGCATGGAAAAGGGGTTATGGCTGAAATCGATCCTGCCCGTTTCCTCGTCCGCCTCGAACATCGGGAAATCGACGATCCAGCAGAATTCGAACGCGCCCTCCCTGATCAGACCGAGCTGCTCGCCGATCCGCGTGCGCGCCAGGCCGGCGAGCTTCGCCGCCTGGGCTTCCCTGCCCGCCGCGAAGAAGCAGCCGTCGTCGGGGCCGAGGCCGAGCGCGTCGTACAGCGCGACCATGCCCGCCTCGCCATGGTTCTTGGCGATCGGCCCGCCGAATTCGCCGCCTTTGCGTGTCACATAACCCAGGCCCGGATAGCCCTCGCCCTGCGCCCATGCATTCATGTCGTCGAAGAATTTGCGGCTCTTCTCCTGCGTCGCCGGCGCCGGGATGGCGCGCACCACGCTGCCGCCAGCGACCATATCGGCAAAGCGCCCGAAGCCCGATCCCTTGAAATGGTCGGAAACGTCGGTGATGGTCAGCGGGTTGCGCAGATCGGGCTTGTCGCTGCCGTATTTCAGCATCGCCTCGCGATAGGGGATGCGCGGGAACGTGCCCGCCGGGGTCACGCTCTTGCCGCCGGCGAATTCCTCGAACACGCCCGCCAGCACCGGCTCGATGGCATCGAAGACATCGTCCTGGGTGACGAAGCTCATCTCGAAATCGAGCTGGTAGAATTCGCCAGGGGACCGGTCGGCGCGCGCGTCCTCGTCACGGAAACAGGGCGCGATCTGGAAATAGCGGTCGAACCCGGCCACCATCAGCAGCTGCTTGAACATCTGCGGTGCCTGCGGCAGCGCATAGAATTTGCCCGGATGCATGCGGCTGGGCACCAGGAAATCGCGCGCGCCCTCCGGGCTCGACGCGGTCAGGATCGGCGTCTGGAATTCGGTGAACCCCTGCTCGATCATGCGCCGCCGCAGGCTCGCGATCACGCCCGAGCGGAGCAGGATGTTCCTGTGCAGACGCTCGCGCCGCAGATCGAGAAAGCGGTAGCGCAGGCGGATATCCTCGGGATATTCCTGTTCGCCGAACACCGGCATCGGCAATTCCTGCGCCGCCGATTGCACCGTCACGCGCCGCGCGCGCACCTCGATCTCGCCGGTCGCCAGGGCCGCGTTGACCGTGTCGGCCGACCGCGCGAGCACGTCGCCATCGATCGTCAGCACGCTCTCGACCCGGGCACCATCCAGCACCGCGAAGTCGGCGTCATCGGCGTTCGCCACGATCTGCGTGATGCCATAATGGTCGCGCAGGTCGACGAACAGCAGGTTGCCGTGGTCGCGCTTGCGGTGGACCCAGCCCGACAGGCGCACCCCGCCTCCCACGTCGGAACTGCGCAGGGCGCCGCATGTATGGCTGCGATAGGCGTGCATGGTCTGGCTTTCGTTTCCTGGCCGCGCGGGCGCAAGGCCCCCGCAATGGTTCGCGCGCCTAACACAGTCGGGGCGGCGATATGTCAAGCGATGCGGGCATTGCGCGCCCCCTTCAATCTCGCATCGCTTGGCTCTACAGCCTCGCAATGACAGCTCCCTTGTTGATCACGGACAGCACCGCGCTCCGCGAATTCTGCACACTGGTTTCCTCGGCCCCGTTCATCGCGGTCGATACCGAATTCATGCGCGAATCGACCTATTATCCCGAACTTTGCCTGGTGCAGGTCGCGACACCCGAGCATAGCGCGGCGATCGATCCGCTGGCCGACGGCATCGACCTTGCGCCGCTGCTCGACCTGCTGGTGGAGCGCGAGGACATGTTGAAAGTGTTTCACGCCGGCGGACAGGATGTGGAGATAATCTACAATCTGACCGGCAAGACCCCCCACCCCATTTTCGATACGCAGATCGGGGCGATGGCGCTCGCTCAGGCCGAGCAGCAGGGCTATTCCAATCTCGTCGAAAGCTGGCTCGGCTTCAGCCTCGACAAGGGCGCACGCTTCACCGACTGGTCGCGCCGCCCGCTCGACAAGCGGCAGATCGACTATGCCATCGCCGACGTGACGCATCTCGCCGTCATCTTCCCGCGCATGCTCGAAAAACTGCGCAAGACCGGACGCGGCGAGTGGCTGGACGAAGAGATGGAAAAGCTCGCCGATCCGGCCAATTACGCGATGCGCCCCGAGGATGCGTGGCACCGGGTCAAGATCCAGTCGAAGAAGCCCGACGTACTGGGCCGGCTGCGGGCGCTGGCCGCATGGCGGGAGATCGAGGCGCGCGGCAAGAACCTGCCGCGCGGTCGCATCGCCAAGGACGAGACGCTGGCGGAGATCGCCGCGCACCCCCCGCGCACGCAGGAGGATCTGGCACGCATCCGTGGGCTGTCCGCCAGCTGGCGCAACAACGACATCGGGGCGCGGATGATGGCCGCGCTGGCGGACGCCGAGCCCATGGCGCGCGAGGAACTGCCCGCCGCTGCGCCGCGCGGGCCGGGGCTGGGCAAGGACGGCGCGCTGGTCGCCGACCTCCTCAAGCTGCTGCTCAAGATCCGCGCGCGCGAAATGAGCGTCGCCTCGCGCCTGATCGCACGTTCGGACGAGCTGGAGCAGCTTGCCGCCGGCGTGCGGGACGGCCTGTCGATCCTGACCGGCTGGCGTGCCGACGTCTTCGGACGCGACGCGCTGGAACTCGTCGAAGGCCGGCTGGGTTTCACCGTGCACAAGGGCCGGCTGGTGATGACACGGACTGCGCCCGAGGAGACGAGCTGATGCGCCCTGTTGCCGCCCTCGCGATGATCGGACCGCTGCTGCTGGGTGCCTGTACCGGCGGGCAAACACCCTATGCCACCGGCCAGCGCGAACCTATCTCGCTGCGCGACGACGGTGACGAATGCGGCGCAAGCCTGGTGCAGAGTTTCGTGGGCATCCGTGCCAATACCACGCTCCGCTCGGAGATCGCGACGCGCTCGGGCGCGCGCGACATCCGCTGGATCGAACCGGGCATGGCGGTGACGATGGATTTTCGCGGCGACCGGCTGAACGGCGAGCTCGACGTTGACGGGGTCATCACCGCGCTGCGCTGCGGCTAGCCTTCGTCCACGCTCAGCTCGGCCTTCAGGCCGACCGCTTCGGCCAGGGGCTTCAGCCGCTTTTCCACCTGTTCGCCTTTCAGCGCCGCCCCCTGCGCGCGCAGCGTCAGGCGCAGGTGCGTGCCGCTGGCGTCCAGGCGGGAGCAGTCGAGGGGCAGCACCGCACCGCCGGACAGACGCTGCGCCAGCCGGATGGCCAGGCCCCATTGCACGGCGCGCGTCAGTCGTGGCTCGAGTTCCACGCCCGGCGGCATGGGGAACGGCCGTCCCTGCCCCCCCGCCGCGGTAAACAGCGTCTGCGCGATCACCAGCCGGTCATCGAGGTCGATACCCCACCATTGGCCGTGCAGCGCCATCTCCGCCGCACGCTCCGCGCGAAAGTCCGGATTGGCGGTCGACGCTACATCGGAGAGCAGGCAGCAGGCGAGGCGGAGCCGCGCGGCGTTGGCATCGTCGCGGTCGAACAGCGATGCCAGCCACCCGTCGATGGCGCGCCCATGCGGCACGAAGCGCGCAAAGCGGCGACCTTCGGCCTCGGCCGCGGCGATCAGGGGATCCTGCGCCTGAATATCCTGCGGCAGCGACCGGTAGAGCAGGCCTTCGCGCAATCCCCCCGTCGAGACCACCAGCCGGCTGCTGCCGAGCTGTCGCACCAGCGGCGCGAGCAGCGCGGCGGCGTCGGGAAGCGTCGAGACGCGCGCCTGCGCCATCCCCTCGTCCTTGGCCAACGTACCAAGATTGGCGGTGCGCAGCCGCCGTGCGAGCCGCGCGGCCGCCTCGGCGGGGAGCTTGTGTCCCGACACCACCGGCATGGGATCGCGCGCGATGATCATGCTGTAGCGCGCCATCGCCCGCCACGATCCGCCGACCATGTACAGGGGCAGTCCACGATCCTCGCCGGGCCAGCCTGCCTTGGCGATTGTCTTGCCGATATGGCGGGCGAAGCGCGGACCATGCTCCGCACGCAGCGCGGCGATGCGCAGCACCCCTAATGGAAAGCTCGTGTGGTGCGCGGTGCGCCCGTCCTGCACCCGCACCAGCTCCAGGCTACCGCCGCCCAGATCGGCGACGATCCCGTCGGCTTGCGGAATCGCGGAAATGACGCCGAATCCGGAGGCTCGCGCTTCGTCGCGCCCCGACAACAGGGTGACATCGAGGCCCAGCGCGCGCGCGTCGGCCAGGAACTGCGGGCCGTTGCTCGCCTCGCGCACCGCGGCGGTAGCGACGCAGGTGAGGTCGGCGACGTCCATCGCATCGGCCAAGGCCTTGAACCTTGCCAGCCCGGCAATGGCGCGGCGATAGGGCCGCGCCTCGATCGCGCCCGTGGTGGACAGCGCGGATCCCAGCCCGACCATCAGCTTCTCGTTGAATACCGGCGTCGGCGCACGCGCGGGCCCTGCGTAGACCACCAACCGGACCGAATTGGACCCGATGTCGATGATCGCCGCGCGCCGCGTCGCCCCCGCCGGGTCGCCGACGCGCTCGACCGGCCGACGAACCAGATCGCGCAATCGCGCCGCCATGTCAGCCATGCCAGCGCGCCAGATCGAGTTTAGGCACGTCCTTGCGCCTGCCCAGCGTATCGCCGCGACCCGACAGCGACGGATTGTTCATGAAATAGCGATGCAGGTTGAACGGTTTGTTGCCCGCCTCCATCCGCCGGTAACTGCCGTCGGCGCTCAGCACCCAGCTCTGCTCGTTGTCGATGAGGTTGGCGACCATCACCTGGTCCAGCAACTGGTCGTGCACCGTGCGGTTCTCGATCGGGATCATATATTCGACCCGCCGATCGAAATTGCGGTTCATCCAGTCGGCGGAGCTGATGAACAGCTTCGCGGCGCGCGACGGCAGCGGCTCTCCACCGCCGAACGCGAAGACGCGGCTATGCTCCAGGAAACGGCCGACGACCGACTTCACCTTGATATTCTCCGACAGGCCGGGGACCCCGGGGCGCAGGCAGCAGATGCCGCGCACGATCAGCGCCACCGGAACGCCCGCCGCGCTCGCCTCGTACAATTTCTCGATGATCGCCGTATCGACCAGGCTGTTCATCTTGGCCCAGATGCCCGATCCGCGTCCGGCGCGCGCGTGCGCGATCTCGGCATCGATCAGATCGGCCAGGCCCTGCCGCAGCCCGATCGGCGACATCGTCAACATTTCCAGACCGACGGGTTCGATATAGCCGGTGATGTAGTTGAACAGTTGCGCCGCATCGCGCCCTGCCCGCCGGTCGGCGGTAAAGAAGCTGAAGTCGGTATAGATGCGCGCGGTGACCGGGTGGTAGTTGCCCGTGCCGAAATGGCAGTAGGTGCGAAACAGGTTGCCCTCGCGCCGCACCACCATCGACACCTTGGCGTGCGTTTTCCACTCGATGAAGCCGTAGACGACCTGGACCCCGGCCCGCTCCAGCTGGCCCGCCCAGTGCAGGTTCTGCTCCTCGTCGAACCGCGCCTTCAACTCGACGACCGCGGTGACCGACTTGCCCGCTTCGGCGGCCTCGATCAGCGCGCGGATGACGGGGGACTGATCGCCGGCGCGGTACAGCGTCTGTTTGATCGCCACGACATCGGGATCCGCGGCCGCCTGCCGCAGGAAGGACAGCACCACCTCGAAACTCTCGTACGGGTGGTGGACCAGGATATCCTTGCTGCGGATGGCGGCGAAACAGTCGCCTCCATGGTCGCGGATGCGCTCGGGAAAGCGCGCCGAGAAGGGCGGAAACTTGAGGTCCGGTCGCTCCTCGTTCACGATCTGCGACAGGTCCGCGATGCCGACGAAGCCGCCCAGCCGCAGCATCTCCGGCTCTTCCGCGGCGGTCTCTTCCATCAGCTCCTCGACCAGCGCGTCGGGCGTATCCGCGTCGAATTCGAACAACACGATGCGGCCGCGGCGGCGGCGGCGGATGGCCGTGCGGAAATGCTGGACCAGGTCCTCGGCTTCCTCCTCCAGCTCGATGTCGCTGTCGCGGATCAGTCGGAAACGTCCGCACGACAGCACGGTGAAGCCCGGGAACAGGAGGTCGGCGAACAGGCGGATCAGCGTGTCCACGGCGACATAGATGGCCTGGTCCGCGCGTTCGTTCCCGCCGACGCGCACGAAGCGCGGCAGCGTCGCGGGGATCATCACCAGTTCGCGCACCGCCTCGCCATCGGCATGCCGGACGAGGTCGAACATCACCGCCAGCCCCTGGTTGGGAATGAACGGGAACGGGTGTGCGGGGTCCAGCGCCTGGGGGGTCAGGATCGGAAAGATCTGATCGACGAAATGCCGTTCCAGCGTCTCGCGATACTGGCCCGCCTCGACCAGATCGTGAACGACGGCAATGCCGCTCCCCGCCAGTTCGCGCGACAGCTGTTCCCATTCGGCCTGCTGTTCCGCGACCAGTTGCTGCGTCGCCTCGTTGATCGCGGCCAGCTGCATGGTGGGGCTCAACCCGTCCTGCGAGCGATGCTCGATCCCCTGCAGTTGATGCGCCTTGATGCCCGCCACGCGGACCATGAAGAATTCGTCGAGATTGTTGCCGGATATCGACAGGAAACGCAGTCGTTCGAGCAACGGATGCGCCGGATTGCGCGCCTCCTCCATCACCCGGCGGTTAAACGCGAGCCACGAAAGCTCGCGGTTGAAATAGCGCTGTCCCGGCTGACCGGCGGCAACATCCGGACCAGGCGATGGCGAGTCGACCGCACTCGTTTCGATCTCGGAACGGTCGGTCATGGCGCCTCGGTCCCGTCGCCTGCCGTCGCACCGACCAGTCCCGAACGGATGAGTGCGTCGCGTGCGGTGCGTATGCTCGCTCCCCCGCCGGTCGCCAAGGCCGCCGCGTCGATCGCCGCGACGGCCGCATGAATGGCAGGGTAGCTGCGTTCGATCCGTGCCGCTACATAGGCGCCGAGTTGCGCCGCCGGCACCAGTCCCCGCTGCGTTAGCAAATGCTCGACCAAATCGCGCGTCAGGCAGGCGTCCGGTGCGCCGATCTGGGCAAGTTGCGCCGTGGCGAGGCGGGTCGCAAGGTCGGGGAGCCGGATCCGTGCCCGTGCATCCGGCGCATCGACGACGACGAGCAGCCGCCCGCCCTCCTCGCGGGCCCGGTTCCAGCGGTGGAACAGCTGCTCTTCATCCGCCGCCTCGAGCGGGTCGACGCTGGTGCCGCCACGGCTTTCGAACAGCCGCCCGATCAGGCTCTTGCCCGATCCCGCGGGTCCGGAGAGGACAACCGCCGGCGACGTCCAGCGCACCGCGCCGAAAATAAGATCGATCGCCGCGCGATTGCTTTCGCCCACGATCAGCTGCGGCGCGGCGCCATTGCGCCAGCCGAGCGGCAACGGCAACTGGCTGCTGCGCGGCCGCATCGACAGCGGCGTTCCGAACAGATCGCGGGCGGCGGCCTCGTTCATCGGGAAATGCGGAAGGTGCCGCCGCTTTCAGCGACGCGCCATCCCGCGCTAGCCAGCGCGGCGCGCAGGGCCGCGGCATCGCCGCGAAAGCGCACCCGGACCACCGACACACCGCCGATCGCCACGCTGCTCGTGTTCGCCGCCTCGACGCCACCGAGCCCGCGCAGCGACGCTTCGACCGCCAGCACGGCGGAGGCATCTGGCGTATCGACCTGCACCGCATAGCTTTCGATCTGGGCGACCGCTGCTGCCTGCGCGCCATCGCCTCCGGCCGTCGCCGTGGTATCGTCCGTCGTCGCCACCGTCTGCTCGGCCGCCTCGATTTCCTCGGGCTCCACCGGCGCCTCGATGATCAGCGACGGATCGGTACGAAGCCGGCCATCGGCCAGCGCGCCGGTGTAGATCGCGTCGATACGCCGCACGCCGTCGGTCATCATCCGCCGCAGGCCCGACGGCGTGTTCGCTGTCAGCGTGAATCCGCCGAGCAGGCGGTTGTCGGGACCATAGCGCGCGGAGAAATAGCCGATCACCGGCCCGCCCGGCCACATGCGTTCGATCCGCACCGTCGGAATGAGAACGTCCGACGCGCCATATTGGTCGAGAATGTCGCGCCACCAGCGTCGTCCGGGCCGGCGCATCTGTCCCGCATTCAATAGCAGGGGGTCGGGCCCTGTACCGGCGGTGCGGACATAGTCGACGCTGCTGTCGGCGGTACGGAACTCGGCCCAGGCCCGCTGCCAGTCGCTGCGGCGCTCATAGGCCTGCGGCACGCCGCCTTCGTACACGATGGGCAGCACCAGATAGGGCGGCGAGCGGAAGATGCGGCCCGAGATACCCAGGATCTGGCCCGCGCGCGCACGATCGAACTGCACGCCCAGCGTCGCGATGTAGCGACCCGGCCCGATCTGCTCGCGCTCGATCACGATGGCGGACACGATGCCGTTCAGGGTTGAATCGGGCAGGCCCGGCGCGGCGGCGCCGCCATTGACCTGTTTGAACAATGCCTGCCACCCGAGCCGCTGCGCCTCCTGCCAGCCCTTCAGCCGCGCTTCGTCCGCATTCCTGCCGGTCGCGTCGACGCGCACGCCGCTGACCATCAGATCGCTCGAGCTGTTAATGGGGGGTATGCCGCGATCGCCGGGTTCGATCTGGGCGACGAGGCCGACGCCCGCGAATGCGAGGGCAGCGGCGCAAGCCGCGACGAGCCAGCGGGCCGGACGGCGGTTCGGGCGGGCGGCGTCGATCACGCGCGCTCTTTCGACCATATCGTCATGGAAATCAAAGCCCGATATGGCTACCAACGCCGCCATGAACGACGAGAGCCTGCACAACGAGCGGTATACCTACGCCGGCGCGGGCGTATCGATCGACGCGGGCAATGCGCTCGTCCGCGCCATTGCCCCGCTCGCCCGCTCGACGAGGCGCCCGGGCGCGGACGCGAGCCTCGGCGGCTTCGGCGGCATCTTCGACCTCAAGGCCGCAGGCTTTGCCGATCCGTTGCTGGTCGCCGCCAATGACGGCGTCGGCACCAAATTGAAGCTCGCCATCGAAAGCGGGCGGCACGCTACCGTCGGTATCGATCTCGTCGCCATGTGCGTCAACGACCTGATCGTGCAGGGCGCCGAGCCGCTGTTCTTCCTCGACTATTATGCGACGGGCAAACTCGACCCCGAGGTGGCGACCAGCGTCGTCGCCGGCATCGCCGAAGGGTGCCGGCAGGCGGGCTGTGCGCTGATCGGCGGCGAGACGGCCGAAATGCCGGGCATGTATGCCAGCGGCGACTACGATCTCGCGGGCTTTTGCGTCGGCGCGGTGGAACGCGGGCAGCTGCTGACCGGCGACGAGGTGGCGGCGGGGGACGTTCTCCTGGGCATCGCCTCGTCGGGCATCCACAGCAACGGCTACAGCCTCGTACGGCGGCTGGCCGCGGATCGGGGCTGGAGGCTCGACCGCCCTGCCCTGTTCGATCAGACCGTGCTGCTCATCGACGCGCTGATGGCGCCGACGCGCATCTATGTCGGCGCGTTGCTGCCGCTGGTGCGCGAAGGGCGGGTGAACGCGCTGGCGCATATCACCGGCGGCGGCTTGCTGGAGAATATCCCGCGCATCCTGCCGGCGCACCTGCATGCGCACGTCGATGCGGACGGCTGGGAGCAGAGCCGGCTGATGGCTTTCCTCCAGGCGCAAGGCGCGATCGAGCCGGCCGAGATGGCGCGCACCTTCAACTGCGGCATCGGCATGGTGGCGATCGTCCGCGAAGGCGAAGCGACAGCGGTGACGGCAGCGTTGGAAGCCGCAGGGGAAACGGTACACCGCATCGGCCGTATTGAGAACGGCGTGCGCGGCTGCACCGTCAGCGGCAGCGGGGAAAGCTGGAGCGCGCGAGCGCCCTGGGTTGCGACGCACCATGGCTGACGCGCAGGCATGAAGACACGTGTCGGCATTCTCATTTCGGGCACGGGCTCGAACATGGCCGCATTGCTCTACGCCAGCCGCGCCGGCGACTGCCCCTACGAGATCGCGCTGGTCGCATCGAACAATCCCGACGCGCCTGGGCTCGCGCTCGCCGCCGCCGAAGGCGTCACGACTTTCGCGCGCAGCCACAAGGGCATGGCACGGGCGGATTTCGACGCGCTGATCGACGCGCAGCTCAGGGCCGCCGCTGTCGAATTCGTCGCGCTCGCCGGCTACATGCGCCTTCTTTCCCCTGGCTTCGTAGCGGATTGGCAGGGCCGGATGCTCAACATCCACCCATCGCTCCTGCCTGCCTACAAGGGGCTGGACACCCACGCGCGCGCACTTGCGGCAGGCGATGCACATGCCGGCTGCTCGGTTCATCTCGTGACCCAAGAGCTCGACGACGGCGAGGTGCTGGCCCAGACGCGCGTCGCGATCCTCGCCGGCGATACGGCTCAAACCCTCGCGGCCCGCGTGCTGATCGCCGAGCATCAGCTCTACCCGCGCACCCTTGCCGCCTTCGTTGCGCGCCCGCTCGATGCAAGCTGGATCGAAAGCGAGGTCGATCGAATCGCCGCGGGCCTTCCCGAGGTGTCGCGCAAGACGTCGCACGGCTCACCCGGCTGGGCGGTCGGTGGCGGCGCCAACCCCAAGCTGTTCGCGATCCTGGCCGACCGCCACCATGGCGAGGACGCCATCGGCCTGCTGGTGAAGGCCAGCGGCGCGGACGAGATGACCGGCCTGATCGAGGCCGCGCCGCACGCCTACTACTGGCCGAAATATTACGGCGCGAGCGGCTGGCTGGGCCTGAAGCTCAATCGCCGCGACGTCGACTGGGCCGAGGTCGAACAATGGCTGACGCGAAGCTGGCGTGCCTGCGCCCCGCGCAAGCTGACCCATCTGATGGACGCCGCCGACGCCTTCTAGCGGCGCCGCCGGGATCGCATGATCAGGAGTAGGCGACGGACGTGCGTACCCGGCGTTGCCGCATGGCTCCGCCGATCACACCGAAACCAAGGATCAACATCGCCCAGGTCGCCGGCTCCGGAACCGCGCCCAATTGCGTGATCTCGAGATTGAAGCTGCCGCCATTGTCCGAATAGATGCCGTCGGTCACACCGAAGTAAAGCCGGGTCGGCGCGGCCGCACCGGTATTGAGGACGAAGGTATAGATGTTGTCGGCGCTGAACGCCGGACGCCCGCCCTCCACGAAATTGTATATCGCCCGACCGGGCTGAAAGCCGGTCAGCGGCTGGGTATCGAAGCCCAGCTGATAATAGCCGCCGTCCGTCGCCACAGGATTTAGCAGGTAGAAGGCATCGTTAAGGCGCGAACCCAGCGAGAAACCCGTGCCCGAGGCACGAATGCGCACCTGCCCTTGATACAGGCCCGTGGTCGAGCCGCCATTCGGCGCGGTAAAGTCCACCCCGATTGTCTCTACCGCGTTGGCGGCCACCGGCATGCTCAGCAGAGCGACGGATGCGATTGCGACCTTGAACATCTGCATTCCTACGACCCCTTTGAACCCCTCGACGGCCCATGCCGCCGCGCCGACTCGCTGCGCACCGGATTGGTTATCGTATCGTTGACGTATTGACAACCCGACGAGCCGAAGCTTCGGCAATCGGAATCAGCCGACGATTTCGTCGGGCTTGAAGAAGTAGGCGATTTCGATCGCGGCATTCTCGTCGCTGTCGCTGCCATGCACCGAATTTGCCTCGATGCTCTCAGCCAGTTCCTTGCGGATCGTGCCGGGTTCGGCGTTGGCGGGGTTCGTCGCGCCCATGATGTCGCGGTTGCGCTGCATGGCATTCTCGCCCTCCAGCACCTGTACGACGACGGGGCCGGAGATCATGAATTCGACCAGGTCGTTGAAGAAGGGCCGCTCCTTGTGGACGGCGTAAAAGCCTTCCGCCTGTTCGCGGGTCATCTGGATGCGCTTGGATGCGACCACGCGCAGTCCGCCGTCCTCGAGCATCTTGGTGACCGCACCCGTCAGGTTGCGGCGGGTCGCGTCGGGCTTGATGATCGAAAAGGTGCGGGTGACGGCCATGGGAGAGCTCCAGCTGCCGGGCCGCGCCCTCGCGCCCCGTTTGGCGCGCGCCCCTAGCGAAGCCCGCCGCTAAGCGCAACCGCCCGGCCGATCAGGACGTCACGTCGAAATTGAGCGTGACGTTGGTATACTCGCCTTTCTGCAGGGCGGTGACGCCGAACGTGCGCGGGCTCCCCTCCGCCTTGCGCGCCTCATACGACAATATCTCGGCGCCGTTCATGCTGCCGGCATTGGTCATGCCGGCCGCCGTTGCCTGCGCCTCGTAGAAACGCACCACCTCGCGCGGGGGCGCGGTGATGGAATAGGTGACGATCTTGCCGCCGGTCGATGGTTCGGCCGCTTCGAGCTCGACAACCTCTGTGCCGCCGGTGAACAGCGCGAAACCCGCTGGCAGGTTCGGGTCCGCGCGCGACACCGCGGCGGTCGCCTCCGCCCGGGTCTTCGCGGGGTCGGCGGGCGTGGACGCCTCGCAGCCCGCGATCAGAAGAAGGGGAAGAAGACCGGCGAGGCGGTAGGACATGGCTGCGCTCCGATGGCTGTGCTGCGTCCCGTGTCTAGCGCCTCACGGCCCCTCGCGCCAGCGGCCCGCGCCGTCCTGCCCCCAATAACGACGTTCGCATCCCTCGCGGTCGCCCAAGGCGCGCCACGCCGATCGCGCACCGACGATCGCATCGCCATCGAACAGGAACAAGACGCGGTCGTAGCACAGGGCCGCCTCGCGCCACTCGCCATCGGCGAGGATCAGCGCGGACACGTCGCCGGGCGTGCCCGCTTCGTCGGAAATCAGGATGGGTTCACCGTCATCTCGACCGCCCGCTGGCGGGTGCGGCAGGAAACTTTCGGGAATCGCCGACCATAGGGCTGCGTCGATCGCCTCGCGATCCTCGAGCGTCCGGGCGACGATGCGCAGCCGCGCGCCCGCCGCGACCGCGCGGTCGGCGAGACGGGCGGCGACCAGCGGGACGGGATCGCGCGTCACATGATAGAAATCGGCGCGCATCCCGCACGCTTCACTCGGGCCGTTCGGCCTGCGCGGCGACGAAGGCATCGAGCAGGCGCACGCCATAGCCGGTCGCGCCCTTGGCGAAGGTGGCGCCGTCCTTGTCCGACCAGACCATGCCGGCGATGTCGAGATGCGCCCATTTGACGCCCGGTTCGACGAAGCGTTGCAGGAACTGCGCGGCGGTGATCGACCCGCCCTCGCGCGGGCCGACGTTCTTTATATCCGCGATCGGGCTGTCGATCAGCCGGTCGTACGCCTCGCCCAACGGGAAGCGCCACAGCTTTTCGTTCACCCCTGCCCCGCTCTCGATCAGGCTCGCGGCGAGCGCGTCGTCGTTGGCGAAGACCCCGCCATGCTCCTTGCCCAGGCTGATGATCATCGCGCCGGTCAGCGTCGCGAGGTCGACCATCACCGCCGGCGAGTATTTGCGCTGCGCCCAGGTCATCGCGTCGCACAGCACCAGCCGCCCTTCGGCATCGGTGTTGATCACCTCGACCGTCTGCCCGGACAGGGTGGTGACGACATCGCCGGGACGCTGCGCATTGCCGTCCGGCATATTCTCCGCGAGCGCGCAGACGCCGACGACATGCACCGGCGCCTTGCGCTTCGCGAGGCTGAGCATCAGGCCCGCGACCGCGCCGGCGCCGCCCATGTCCCATTTCATGTCTTCCATGCCCGCCGCGGGCTTTATGCTGATGCCGCCGGTGTCGAAGGTGACGCCCTTGCCGATGATCAGCAGCGGCGGCCCCGCCGGCGCGCCCTCGCCCTTCCATTCCATGCTGAGGAGGCGCGGCGGACGCACCGAACCCTGGCCGACACCGACGATCGCGCCCATGCCCAGCGCGGTCATCTGTGCTTCGTCCAGCACCTCGATCGCGACCCCGGCGTCGGCGATCACGCCGCAGCGCTCGACGAAGCTTTCGGGATAGAGGATGTTCGCCGGCTCCGACACGAGGGTGCGGGTGAGCGCGACGCCCTCCGCCACGGCCCGCAGGCGCGACCAGGCGGCCTCCGTACCCTCGGCCGCACCGGTGATCGCGATACGCTCCAGCGTCGGCTTCTGTTTCTCGGTCAGGCGGGTGCGATAGCTATCGATTCGCCAGCCGCGCAGCGCCGCGCCCAGCGCGAAATGCGCCGCGGCATCCGCGGAGGCGCCGGAGAGGTCGGCCGAAACCGACGTCGCGCCGGAGGTCAGCAGCCTGGCGACGACCGCGCCGCCGGCCTTCTCATGGTCGGATGGCGCACCCTTGCCCGTTCCCACGACCAGCAGGCGCTGCACCGCGCCGCCTTCGGCAACATAGGTTTCGAAGACCGTGCCCGCCGCGGCGTCGAAGCGTGCCTGCTGCATCGCCGACGCCGCGGCTCCGCGAAACCCGTCGGGCATACGCGCGCCGATTTCGCCGAGCCCGCCGCTCGTGACAGGTACGACGATGACGTCTCGGGTCGCAGGGCTGCCGGCGACGATTTCTACGATCATTGGGGGTTCCTTGCCTATCGATCGGCACGCCGTGCCGCTGCGTCTGGTCGAGGTCGGGAGATAGAGGCTGGCGCCTGCGGTTGCAAAGGCCCAAGCGCTGGTTATTAGCGAAGCTCTTGCGAGGAGGCCGGCCGGTGGGCGCGAAAACATGGCCCCGTCCGTTCAAGCGCCAGGAGCCCGGCCCGCATGACCCGCCCCCCGCATAACCGCCCCCGTCGCTCGCGCACGTTCCTGCGGGCCGCCAGCGCGTCGCTGGCGATGACCCTGGCCCAGCTGGGCACCGCGGCTATCGCCCAGGATGCGGCGCCCCAACCGGCCGCTGCGGACGCGTCGGCCGAAACCATCGGTTTCGCGGCCGACAACGTCGCCTTCGACAATGACGCGGACATCGTCACCGCCTCGGGCAACGTCCAGCTCGATCGGGAGGCCTGGCGCCTGCGCGCCGATCAGGTCGTTTGGAACCGGGGTACGGGGCGCGTCACCGCCACCGGGAACGTCGCGCTGACCAGCCCGCAAGGCGACACCGCTTATGGCGATAGCGTCGAACTCACCGACACGCTGCGCGACGGCGTGGTCGAGAACCTGCTGGTGGTGCTGACCGAAGGCGGCAGGCTGGCGGCGACGCGGGGGGAGAGGCTGGCCAACGGCGATATGATCCTGACCCGTGCCGCTTACTCGCCCTGCCCGATCGA
This sequence comes from uncultured Sphingomonas sp., assembly GCA_965365395.1. Classification (GTDB taxonomy): domain Bacteria; phylum Pseudomonadota; class Alphaproteobacteria; order Sphingomonadales; family Sphingomonadaceae; genus Sphingopyxis. The sequence continues at coordinate 13,784 of CBDUBN010000001.1, read as the reverse complement.
GGATGCCGATGGTTGCCCCCGGCGGCCGAGCTGGCAGGTCCGCGCGGCGCGAGTCTACTATGACCGCGCGCGGGATCGTATCCGTTACGAAGGCGCGCGGATCGAACTTTTCGGCATCTCGCTGCTGCCGCTGCCCGGCCTGTCGCATCCGGCCGGGGGCTCGTCGGGCAGCGGCTTCCTCAACCCCGACTTCAGGCTGGACCGGACCAACGGGCTGGAAGTCGCGCTGCCCTATTTCATGAGGCTGGGCGCGCGCAACGACCTGACGCTGACGCCGCATGTCTACTCGGGCGCGGCGCCCATGGCGGAAGCGGAGCTGCGCGGGATCACCGGCAACGGCGCCTATCGGGTCCAGGGCTTCGCCACGTACAGCCAGCGCGTGCCACTGGGCAATCCGGGCGCGACCGGCCGGGACGACTTTCGCGGCTACCTCGATACCAGCGGCGGCTTCCAGTTCGATCCGCGCTGGAGCCTCGATTTCTCGGGCCGGCTGGCGACCGACCGCACCTTCCTGCGCCGCTACGACATCAGCCGCGACGACCGGCTCCGTTCGACCTTCACGCTCGCGCGCAACGGCGGCTCGTCCTATCTCACCGTGCAGGGATGGGCGACGCAGACGCTGCGCGTGAACGACGTACAGGGGCAGCAACCGATCGCGCTGCCGCTGATCGATTTCCGCCAGCGGCTGGCCGATCCGTGGCTCGGCGGCGGCATATTGCTGCACCTCAACACCCTGGCGCTCACGCGCACGTCGGGCCAGGACACGCAGCGCGCGTTCGCGATGGCGCAGTGGGACTGGCGCACGATCACGCCGCTGGGTCAGGAGGTGCGGGTGACCGCGCTGGGCCGCGGCGACGTCTACCACACCGACGACAGCGCGCTGACGCCGATTCCGCTCTATCGCGGGCGCGACGGCTGGCAGGGGCGCGCCTTCGGCACGGCGGCGGTCGACGTCAGCTGGCCGCTGGTCGGCCCGTTCATGGGCGGGAGCCAGCGGCTGACCCCGCGCGTGCAGCTGGTCGCGACGTCGCCGGTCGACAATGTCAGCATTCCCAACGAGGACAGCCGCGCCTTCGAGCTCGAGGACAGCAACATCTTCGCGCTCAACCGCTTTCCGGGCTATGACCGGTTCGAGGACGGCGCGCGGCTGACCTATGGCGTGGAATGGGCCTACGATCGGCCCGGGCTGGCCGTCAGCAGCAGCCTGGGGCAAAGCTATCGCCTGGACGACCGGCCATCGCTGTTCCTGCCGGGCACCGGGCTTACCGGTCGTTCATCCGATATCGTCGGGCGTACCACCGTCTCCTTGCGCAACTTCGTCCGTTTCAGCCACCGCTTCCGCCTCGACAAGGACGATCTGGAAATCCGCCGCAACGAGATCGACGCGACCGTCGGGAGCCGGCGCACCTATGCCGTGATCGGGTACAGCCGGCTCAACCGCGACATCGCCAGCATCGGCGAGGATCTGCGCGACCGCGAGGAGGTGCGCATCGGCGGGCGGGTGCAGATCGCGCGCTACTGGTCGGTCTTCGGTTCGGCCATTGTCGACCTGACCGACGCCGAGGAGGATCCGGCGAGCAGCGCCGACGGTTTCGAGCCCGTGCGCCACCGCCTCGGCATCGCCTACGAGGACGAGTGCCTGACACTCGGCTTCACCTGGCGGCGCGACTATCAGGACACCGGCGACGCCCGCCGCGGCAACAGCTTTCTGCTCAGGCTGGCGTTCCGCAACCTGGGCGTGTAAACGCTCGGCCCATGTGCACCGCCAGGCTCAGCGTGCGTTCAGGCAGCGTGCGGCAGGGGCGATGGGAGCAATCACACAGGATTATGCAAGGCACCATGATAGCCAGACAGAGCAAACGCATCGCTGTCCTCGCCATGCTGGCGGCCGGCGTGGCGGGCAGCGCGGTCGCGCAAACGGTCGTCGATCCGAACGCCGTCGGCGGGCTGGACATCCCCGCCAACGTCCAGCTGTTCGGCAACGGCGATCCCAACGTGTTCCGTCCGACGGCCAGGGTGAACGACGAGATCATCACCGCGACCGACGTCGAACAGCGGGTCGCGCTCGTCCGTCTCGCCAATCGCGGCGTCATTCCGCCCGAGCAGCTTGCCGGCGTGCGCGCGGAAGTGTTCAGCCAGCTGGTCGACGAGATACTGAAGATACAGGAGGCGCGCGCCGCGGAGATCACGATCGATCCCGCCGACGTCGAGCGCGAATTCGCGCGCATCGCCGCGGCGCAGCGTCTGACGCCCGAGCAGTTCGCGCAGACCCTCGTCGCCGCCGGGTCGTCGGCGGCGTCGATGCGCCAGCAGATCCGCGGCGACATCGCCTGGCAGAGCCTGCTCGGCCGCAATATCGAACCGTTCACCAACGTCAGCGAGCAGGAGGTGACGGACCTCGTCACGCGCCTGCAAAGCCAGCGTGGCACGCAGGAGTTTCGCGTCGGCGAGATCTACCTGCGCGCGACACCGGACTCGCTGGCCGCGACCGTCGAAACGGGCCGCCGCCTGCTCGAGGCGCTGGGCAACGGCACCGCTTCCTTCCCCGATCTCGCGCGCCGCAACTCGCAGGCCACGACCGCGGCGCAGGGCGGTGATCTCGGCTGGGTGCGCGCCAACCAGCTGCCCGACGCGATGGCCGAAGCGGTGGCGCAGATGCAGCCGGGCCAGCTCGCCGGACCCATCCAGGTGCCCGGCGGGGTGTCGATCCTCTACCTGATCGACAGCCGCCAGGTGTTGACCGCCGATCCGCGCGACGCGGTGCTCAGCCTCAAGCAGATCTCGATCAACTTCCCCGCCGGCACCAGCGTGACGCGCGCGTCGGAGCTCGCGGGCACGTTCGCCACGCGCACGCGGGCGATCGCCGGCTGCGGACAGGCGGACGCGGTCGCCGCCTCGCTGGGCGCCGAACTCATCAGCCGCGACCAGATCGCGGTGCGCGATCTCCCGGCCCCGCTGCAGGCGACGCTCGCGCAGCTGCAGGTGGGCCAGGTGACCCAGCCGTTCGGCAATCCCGAGGACGGGGTCAGCGTCCTCGTCCTGTGCGGCCGCGATCTGCCGCAGGAGGCGGCCATCCCGTCGAACGAGGCGATCGCGGACAATCTGCGGCAGGAACGCGTGAACCGGCGGGCGCAGCGCTATCTGCGCGACATCCGCCGTGACGCGGTGATCGAATATAGCTGATCGGGCGCGCGGGCGTCGTCGCCCGCGCAACCATCGCCGATGAAGGGACCAGGCTTGCAGCCTATCGCCATCACCCTCGGCGACCCGGCAGGGGTCGGACCCGAGATCGTTGCAAAGGCCTGGGCCGCACGCCACCAGCACCGCCTGCCGCCCTTTTTCGCGGTGGGCGATATCGCATCCCTGCGCGCGGTCTGGGACGGTCCGGTCGTGCAGATCGATGCCGCCGCCGCCGCGACCGCCGCTTTCGACGATGCCCTGCCCTTCTGGCATGTCGAGGATTGCGGGGGCGTCACGCCGGGCAGCCCCTCGCTCGAAGGCGCGCATTGCGCGCTGCACTCGCTCGAACTCGGCATCGGCCTCACCCGCAGCGCCGACGTGCGCGCGCTCGTCACCGGTCCGGTGTGCAAGGATCAGCTCTATCAGGTCGGCTTCACCCATGCCGGACAGACCGAATTCATCGCCGACCGCTGCGGCGTGTCGCGCACCAATGCGGTCATGCTGCTCGCGGGCCCGGGGCTGAAGGTGGTGCCGATCACGGTTCATGTCCCTTTCCGCAATGTGCCTGGACTGCTGACCGTCGAACTGATCGTCGCGCGTGCGGCCGCCGCCGCGCGCGGGCTCGGCAGGAGTTTCGGCATTCCTCAGCCGCGCCTTGCGCTGGCGGGGCTCAATCCGCACGCCGGCGAAAACGGCGCGATCGGCAGCGAGGAGGCGGAAGTGCTGGCGCCGGCCGTGGCACGCCTGCGCGAGGAGGGGTTCGACGTGACCGGGCCGCATTCGCCCGACGCGATGTTCACCCCGGCCGCGCGCGCGGGCTATGACGCGGCGCTATGCCTCTATCACGACCAGGCGCTGATCCCGCTGAAGGCGCTCTATTTCGATGAAGGCGTGAATGTGACGCTCGGCCTGCCGATCGTTCGCACGTCGCCCGACCATGGCACGGCGTTCGACATCGCCGGACGTGGCCAGGCGAGCGCCGGGCCGACCATCGCCGCCATCCGCATGGCCGCGCAGATCGCCGACCAACGCACCGATTGCGCCTGTTGAGCGCGGCGCATCGCCCGGCCCTGCCGCCGCTGCGCGCCGTCATCGCCCGGCATGGCCTCAGCGCCAGCAAGGCGCTGGGCCAGAATTTCCTGCTCGACGAACAGCTGCTCGACCGCATCGCCGCCGTCCCGGGCGCGCTGGCGGGCGAGGCGGTGTTCGAGGTCGGCCCCGGCCCCGGCGGCCTGACCCGCGCGCTGCTGCGCGCCGGTGCCCGTGTCACCGCGGTGGAACGCGACCGCCGCTGCCTGCCGGCGTTGACCGAATTGTCCGATGCATTTCCCGGGCAGCTGCGGCTGATCGAGGGCGACGCGCTTTCTGTCGATGCGCACGAGGCGATCGGCGCGCCTTTCCACGTCGTCGCCAACCTGCCGTACAACGTCGGCACCGCCTTGCTCGTCGGCTGGCTCGAAAGCCCTGCGTGGCCGCCGCCCTGGCGGTCGCTGACGCTCATGTTTCAGCAGGAGGTCGCGCAGCGCATCGTCGCCGCGCCCGGCACGTCGGCCTACGGGCGCCTGGCGGTGCTCGCCGGATGGCGGACGAGCGCGCGCATCGCGATGAAGGTGCACCGCTCGGCCTTCACGCCCCCGCCCAAGGTCATGTCCGCGGTCGTCCATATCGTGCCTTCGGCCATGCCCCCCGGCGTCGATCCGGCCATGCTCGGTCGCCTCACCGCCGCCGCCTTCGGCCAGCGCCGCAAGATGCTGCGCCAGTCGCTGAAGGGCGTGGGCGGAGCGGACGCGGCGATGGAGCGCCTGGGCATCGAACCGACACGTCGGGCGGAGACCCTGACGATCGAGGAGTTCGTATCGCTCGCCAGGAATGTATCGGGCGACAGGCGCTAGTTCGACGCCTCGGGCGCGGTGTCGACCACCGGCTGTGGCAACACCTCCTCGGCGCGCAGCGCCGTCCGCGCGCCGGCGGCATTGATCGCCGCGGTCAGCCGTCCGACCTCGGGACAATCCTGCTCGCCGCACAGCGCCGACAGCCGCGCCAGATTCTGCCGCGCCTTGTCGAGCGCGCCGCGCTGGACCATCGCCTCGCCCTGCCCGGCGATTGCCACCCGGTTGTCGGGCGACAGCGCCAGCGCTTCGCGGAAATAGCCGATCGCCTTGCCGGGCAGGTCCTGCGCGCGCGCGATGTCGCCCAGCCCCACATAAGCCGCGGCGTTGCGCGGGTCCGCCGCCAACGCGGTTTCGTAGAATCCGATCGCGCCCTCCAGGTCGCCCGCGGCCTGCAGCCGCCGCGCCTCGCCCTCCATCGCGCGTGATGCGTCGGCGATCGGGGCAGGCCGGCCGGGCGCGCTTAGCGACGTGCTCGACACGGTCGCGAGGAGGGCGGCGGCGGCGATGCTGGCAGGCGTGAAGCGCATGATGGTTGTCCAGATGGTGTCGGCGGGCGGCATGGGGCGGCGCTATGATGCCCGAAGCCGCGCGATAAAGAAACCGTCGCTCTGGTCGTGATGGGGCGTCAATAGCCGCCCGTCGCCGGCCGGGCGTCCGACGCGCAACGCGCCGAGCGGGTCCTCGGCGGTCCAGCCCGCGTGGCGCGCGAGAAACGCCCCGGCCTGCGCTTCCCCCTCGTCACGCGTGATCGCGCAGACGGCATAGACGAGCGCGCCCCCAGGTGCGACCATGCGCGCGGCAAGGTCCAGCAGCCGCGCCTGCTGCGCTACCAGCCGGCCAAGCCGCGCCGGCGTCAACCGCCAGCGCGCCTCGGGATTGCGTCGCCAGGTGCCGCTGCCCGAACAGGGCGCATCGATCAGCACGAGGTCCGCGGCCGCCTCCAGATCGCCCAGGACGCTCCACTCGTCGCCGGGGTTGAGCAACCGCGTCTCGATACCCTCCGCGCCTGCGCGCTCGGCGCGCGGCGGCAGGGCCTGGATGCGGCGACGATCACTGTCGCAGGCGACGATGCGGCCCTCCCCGCGCATCGCCGCCGCGAGCGCCAGCGTCTTGCCCCCGGCGCCGGCGCACAGGTCGACCACCGTCTGCCCCGGTTCGGCACCGCACGCCCAGGACACCCACTGGCTGCCCGCATCCTGCACCTCGACCGCGCCATAGAGATAGGCGCCATGATCGAGCACGGGCGTATCGCCCGGCAGGCGCAGGCCATGGAGAGGCGCTGGCAGCGGCGTGCCGTCGGGCAGGTCGACGCCCTCGGCGCGCATCGGATTGATGCGCAGGTCGAGCGGTGCGCGTTCGAGCAGCGCCGCCAGTTCGGCCTGGTTGCCGCCGCGTCCGCCGATGCGCGCGTCCAGATGCGGCAACAGCCATTTGGGCATCGCCGATCCATCCGCGCCGCGTTCATCGGCGGCGATCGGCGCCGGGCCATGGCCGCCGCCCGTGAAGAGCGCCGCCAGCTCGGCATCGCCGCCGGCCAGTCCGATCATCGCGGCGCGGCCGTTCTCCGGCAATTTTCCGAACCTGCGGATCGCGCGCCAGGCAAGGTCGCGGATGGCGCGCCGGTCGCCCGATCCGGCGTAGCGGCGCTCCTTGAAAAAACGGCTGGCGATCGTGTCCGCCGCCGCGCCGCCCTCTCGCGCGGCATGGATGATCGCATCGAGCAGGTCGATCGCCGACTGGACGCGCGCCGCGGGCGTCATGCGCCCTCGCTACCGGGTCGGGTAATTGGGAGCCTCCCGGGTGATGGTGACGTCGTGCACATGGCTTTCGGACAGGCCGGCATTGGTGATCTGCACAAATTGCGCGCGGGCGCGCAGCTCGTCCAGCGTCGCGGCGCCGGTATAGCCCATCGCCGCCTTCACGCCGCCGACCAGCTGGTGGATCACGTCGCGCGCGCTGCCCTTGTACGGTACGCGCCCCTCGATCCCCTCGGGCACCAGCTTGAGCTGGTCCTTGATGTCCTGCTGGAAATAGCGGTCGGCGGAGCCGCGCGCCATCGCGCCCACGCTGCCCATGCCGCGATAGCTTTTGTAGCTGCGCCCCTGGTAGAGAAAGGTCTCGCCCGGCGCCTCCTCGGTGCCGGCGAGCAGGCTGCCGACCATCACCGTCGTGGCGCCCGCGGCCAGCGCCTTGGCGATGTCGCCCGACGTGCGCAGGCCGCCGTCGGCGATCACCGGCACGTCCGATTTCGCCGCTTCGGCCGCGCAATCCATCACCGCCGTCAGCTGCGGCACGCCGACGCCGGCGACCACGCGCGTGGTGCAGATCGATCCCGGACCGATGCCGACCTTCACGCAATCCGCACCCGCGTCGATCAGCGACGCGGTCGCCGCCGCGGTCGCCACGTTGCCGGCGACAATCTGGACGGTGTTCGACAGGCGGCGCACGGCGCGCACGGCATCGGCCACCATGCTCGAATGGCCGTGCGCGGTGTCGATCACCAGGCAGTCGCACTCCGCCTCGAGCAGCGCCTCGGCACGCGCCAGCCCCTTGTCCCCGACGGTGGTCGCGGCGGCGACGCGCAAACGGCCGGCCTCGTCCTTGGTCGCGGTGGGATAGGCGACGGTACGCTCGATATCGCGCACGGTGATCAGGCCGACGCACCGCTCCTGCTCGTCGACCACGATCAGCTTCTCGATCCGCCGCTGGTGCAGCAGGCGGCGTGCCTCGGCCTGCGACACGCCTGCCCGCACCGTCGCCAGATTGTGGCGCGTCATCAACTCGCGCACGGGCTGCGCGGGATCGTCGGCGAAGCGCACGTCGCGATGAGTCAGAATCCCGACCAGCTTGCCGGACGCTTCGACGACCGGAAATCCCGAGATAGCATATTGCGCCATCATGCCGCGCACTTCGGCCAGAGTGGCGTCGGGGCCGACGGTGATCGGGTTGACCACCATGCCGCTCTCGAACCGCTTGACCTGCCGCACCGCGGCCGCCTGCTCGGCGATGTCGAGATTGCGGTGGAGCACGCCGATTCCGCCCAGCTGCGCCATGACGATCGCCATGCTGCCCTCGGTCACCGTGTCCATCGCGGAGGAGACGATCGGGATGGCGAGGCCGATGCCGCGCGTCAGCCGGGTCGAGGTATCCGCGTCCCCGGGCAGCACGCTCGACGCGGCGGGCTGCAGCAGCACGTCGTCGAAGGTCAGGCCGAGCCGAATGTCCATGACTGCCACTTTCGTCGAAAGGTGAGAAAACGGCGATTCGCCGGGTGGCGGCCCATGTAACCAACCCGCCCGCGCCACGCTAGCCTGCGGCCCCTCGCGCTAGGGCCGCGGTGCCGCGCCCGGCCAGGTCGAAAGGTTCGCGAAATGGCGGGCGAGCGCCACATGCAGGTCCGCATCGTCCGCCGCGCCGCCCAGCGGCACCGCATCGGTCAGCTCGTCGTCCGGCCCATGATAGGACCCGCCCAGGAACGCCTGCAGCAGCGTCATGTCGGCGAAGCTGCCGCCCGCCATGATCGACGGCACGCCGACCTTGGTCAGCTCCCAGCCGTCCTGCCGCTGGATGAACGCATTGCCCTCCAGATCGTCGTCGATGGCGCGGCCGATCCCGCGCGCGACGGCATCGACACCCGCCTCCAGCGGCGTCGTGCCGCGCCCCACCATCGCCATCGGCGCGCCGCGCGGCGCGATGGCGACCGTATCGATGTTGAGGTTGACGACGATATCGCCGAGCGGGACCACCGGGGTCATGCTGTTCGCGAAATGCCGCGCACCCAGCAGGCCCTGCTCCTCCGCCGTGGTTGCGACCACCACGATGTCCCGGTCCGGCCGCGCGCCCGCGCCCAGCCGCTCGGCCGCGGCCAGGATCACCGCGATGCCGCTCGCATTGTCGACCGCGCCGTTGCAGATGCGATCCTCGGCGCCTTCGGGCCGGCACAGCCCGAGATGGTCCCAGTGCCCCATCAGCAGCACGGCGCCGGTTCCGCTGCGCCGGCCGGGCAGGCGGCCCACGACATTGTAGCTGTTGTACGCCCGGCGATAGCTCGTGGCATCCACGTCGGCGGTCAGCGTCAGCGCCTGGCCGGCATAATCGTCCTGTGCTGCCGCCGCGCGCGCCATCGCGGGGTCGAGCCCGCCGGCGCGCAGCAATGCCTCGCCCGCGCCCGCCGATACGACCGCCTCGGCCTGCGCGCGGCTGACCGCCTCGGCGAGCTGGATCCGCGGGGTCGCAAAACCGCGCTGCAGCGTCGCGAAGGCGGAGATGGGCGGCGGCAACAGGATCGTGGCCACGGCGCCCGCCTCGACCAGCGCCGCGCGGCGCTCGGCATTGGACAACGCGTCTTCGCCCGGCCGGTCGGCGATCAGCAGCAGCGCGATCTTGCCGCGCACATCGGCGCGCACGCGTCCCTCCGCATCGACGCCGTGCCCGACGTAGACGACCGGCGCGTTGCGGATCGTGGCGCTGCCGCCCGGCGCGCGCCAGGCGATCTCGCCGACGGGAACGGCGGCCCCGCTTGCGTCGCGAAAGCCGGCCATGCCCTCGCTATTGTGCAGCTCGACCAGCGGCACGGGCTGGTAGAAGCTTCCCCCCTCGGCCGCGCCGACGAACCCCGCCGCCGCCAGCCGCCGCGCGATATAGTGCGCGGTCGCGGTCTCGCCGGGCGTACCGGGGTAGCGCCCCGCCAGCTCGTCGCTAGCGAGATAGGCGATCGTTTCGCGCAGCTCCGCCTCGCTGACCGGGGTCGAGCCGGCGACCTGCGCCGACAGGGGTGCGCAAATGAGGGCCGCGGCGCCCGTGAGCGATAGGGTACGGATCATGCCGCGGCTATGGCGGTCCGCCCGGCGGCGCGCAATGCTTCGCGGGCAAGCAGCGCGCGGGCCGCCGCGACATGCATGTCCTCGATCATTCGCCCGTCATGCCGCTCCGCCCCGCCGCTCGCCGCCGCGATCAGCGCCTCCGCCGCCGCGATCTTCTGTGCCGATGCCCCGAACGCGGCGTTGCACGGCCCGACCTGGGACGGGTGGATCAGTGTCTTGCCATCGAAGCCCAGGGCATGGCCCTCTTGCGCTTCCGCGGCGAACAGTTCGGCATCGTCGATGGCATTGCACACGCCGTCGAACGCCAGCTTGCCCGCCGCCCGCGCGCTCATCACGATCGTCTGCAGCGCCACGCCCATGGCGGCCCGCGTCCCGCCGTCCGGCAGGCGCAAGGCATGCGCCAGATCGTTCAGCCCCGCGATCAGCCCGGCGACCCGCCCGTGCGAGGCGATGGCGCGCGCCTCGAACACCGCGGCCGGCGTCTCGATCATCGCCAGCACGGGCAGCTCGCCCAGGCCCAGCGCTTCGATCGCCGCCGCGTTCTCGACCTTGGGCAGCACGACCGCATCGATCGCAAGTCGGGCGACCAGGGCGAGGTCCGCGTCATGATGGGCGGTATCCGGTCCGTTGATCCGCACGGCGAGACGCTTCCCTGCGAACCCCTGTGCCAGTGCCGTCCGCGCGGCTTCGCGCGCCGCGTCCTTCGACGCGGCCGGCACCGCATCCTCCAGGTCGATGATCAGCATGTCCGCCGGCAGCTCGCGCGCCTTTTCCAGCGCGCGTGCCTTGTACCCCGGCACGTAGAGGAGCGAGGCCGGCGCGGGATCGAGCCGCGCCGTCACGCCCGCTCTTTCAGCTTGGAAGCGCGCGCGGCTCCCCCTAGAACGGCGGCAGCGACACTTGGGCAGGGGCAGTGGTTGATGGAATATGGCGTTTTCTGGCTGCTGGTCCTGCTGGCCATCGCATTCCTCTTCGCGTCGGTCAAAATGGTCCGGCAGGGCTACAACTACACGATCGAGCGCTTCGGCCGCTACACCAAGACCGCCGCGCCCGGCCTCACCATCATCGTTCCCTTCTTCGAACGCGTGGGCCGCCGCGTCAACATGATGGAACAGGTGCTCGACATTCCGGGGCAGGAGATCATCACCCGCGACAACGCCATGGTCGGCGTCGATGCGGTCGTCTTCTTCCAGGTGCTCGACGCGGCGAAGGCGGCGTATGAGGTGAGCGACGTCTATCTCGCCATCATGCAGCTCACGACCACCAACCTGCGCACGGTCATGGGCTCGATGGACCTCGACGAGACGCTGTCGAAGCGCGACGAGATCAACGCGCGCCTGCTCAGCGTCATCGACCATGCGACGCTGCCGTGGGGCGTCAAGATCACGCGCGTCGAGGTGAAGGACATCCGCCCGCCCGCCGACATCGTCAACGCGATGGGCCGACAGATGAAGGCCGAGCGCGAGAAGCGCGCCAACATCCTCGATGCCGAGGGGATGCGCGCCGCCGAGATCCTGCGCGCCGAGGGCGAGAAGCAGAGCCAGATCCTGCAGGCCGAGGGGCGGCGCGAGGCCGCCTTCCGCGACGCCGAGGCCCGCGAGCGCGCCGCAGAGGCGGAGGCGCGCGCGACGCAGGTGGTGTCCGATGCCATCCAGGGCGGCAACAACCAGGCGATCAACTATTTCATCGCGCAGAAATATGTCGAGGCGATCGGCCTCTTCGCGACCTCGCCCAACGCCAAGACGATCCTGTTTCCGGTCGAGGCGACGCAGCTCATCGGCACGCTGGGCGGGATCGGGGAGCTGGCGAAGGACGTGCTCGGCAGTGGCCCGGCCCAGCCGCCCCGCGCGCCTGCGCCGCCGCGTCGCCCAGGCCCGTTCGAGCAATCGCAGGGGTGATGCCGATGCCCGATTTCCTCGCCGACCACGCCGCCACCTGGCTCGCCGTCGGGCTCCTGCTGTGCATCGCCGAAATGATCGTGCCGGGCGTGTTCCTGCTGTGGCTGGGCATCGCCGCGCTCATCGTCGCCGCGGTCAGCTTCGTCGCGCCCATTCCACTCGCGGCGCAGCTCACGCTGTTCGCTATCCTGTCGGTCGTCGCGGTCTATGCCGGGCGGCGCTGGTCGTCGAACCGCGATATCCCGAGCGACGATCCCTTGCTCAACGACCGGCTCGCCCGCCTGATCGGTGAACCGGTCGTGGTCGAGGAAGCCATCGTCGGCGGTCGTGGCCGCGTGCGCGTGGGCGACGGCGTGTGGAGCGCCACCGGCCCGGACGCCGCCCCCGGCACCCGCCTGACCGTCACCGGCGCGCACGGCGGCATGCTGACGGTCGGCTGATATGAGGTAGCGCGACCCGTGCCCCTGCGCAGGCAGGGGCCCATCACCCAAGGCAGCTTTGCGAAGCTGTCGGTCGTGTGACCGGGTAGGTCCGATGATGGACCCCTGCCTGCGCAGGGGTACAGCGTCGACCCAAAATAAGTCCCGCCTAGCGCCGCATGCCTCCGGCCATGCCGAGGATGTCGTTGAGCGGATTGCCGTCGCCGTCCATGTCCAGCATCCCCGCGATGCCGCCACGCCGTGGTACCGACGCTCCGCCCTGAACGCCGCCGCGCCCGCCGCCCATCACCGATCCGAACACCTGGCCGAGCATCCCGCCCAGGCCCCCGGCGCCCGCGCCGCCGCCCATGATTCCGCCCAGCGCACCGCCCAGCCCGCCCGATGGCGTCGCATTGTTCGCGGTCGTCGCGCCGCCCCGGTGCTGCGTCGCCATATAACCCGCCGCGAGCATCGCCACGATCGGCAGCAGTTTCTTCAACGTGTCGGCATCGATCCCGCTTTTCGCCGACGCGTCGGCCGCGACCCGGCGACTTGCATCCTTGCTGCCGAAGATCGAGCCGAGGATGGTGTTGCCCTGCGCCACCGGCGTCGCCTGCGGCCCGACCACCGCGTCGAGCAACCCGCCGCCGCCCATCTGCCCCAGCATCGCGCCCAGTCCGTCGACCCCGCCCGGCGCGGCCTGCGCGCTCCGCTTGAACCCGCCCAATATCGCGGGCAGCAGCGCCGCGGCACCGCGCGCCGCCGTCTGGCTGTCCACGCCCACCTCGCGCGCGGCGGAATCGAGCGCGCCCGACTGGGCGAGCATGCCGGCGATATCCATGGCTTTCTCCTCTTGCTGTCGAGCGATGCAACGCAGGGCCGCGACATTCGTTCATCCGCCGTGCCGGCCCATCCGGCAGCGCTGCGGCGAACAGCCGTCGCCGCGTGCACCCCACTATCGGAGCCATTTCATGGGTATTTTCAGCGCCATCAAGAACGCCATCTTCGACAAGGACGGCCCCTCGCCCGAGGCGCGCGCCGCCGCCGTGGCCCCTGCGACGACCGGCGCCGCACCGCGCATTTCGCCCGCCCCTGCCGCCGCGCCGGCGCAGCCCGTTGACGTCGAGGCGGTGCTCACCCGCAAGGCCGCGGCGAAGGGCGGCAATCTCAACTGGCAGGGTTCGATCGTCGACCTGATGAAGACGCTGGACATGGACAGCAGCCTCCAGTCGCGCAAGGAACTGGCGCAGGAGCTGGGCTATGAGGGCCCGCTCGATGGCAGCGCGGACATGAACATCCGCCTCCACAGGGCGGTGATGAAAGCGCTGAGCGTCAACGGCGGAAAGGTTCCCGCCGCCATGCTGGACTGACCCTGCGCGCCGCCCTCGCCGCGTGGGGAAGGGCGGCGAAGCCGGCGACGCGCACCCCGGCGGGAGGCCGGGGTCCATCGCCGGGTCTATGCGGTCGGACAGCCGCTGCCGCAGGGGGCCAGCGCATCGAATGCCCCGCCCTGAAAAAAAACCCTGTCCTACATCGAACCTGTTAGGTTACACGCCGACTCGCAGCGGGATA